>JACOST010000028.1:300000-600000 GCA_016178705.1 Deltaproteobacteria bacterium
TGGCTAACTCCATCCGGATATGTCACGAACCAAGCTCCTCGGCGAGGCGCTGCAGCTGTAGCGGTGCCCCTATCTCTTGGTAGCGCCGTTGCGCCGCGCCGGCAGACACTCGAGGGCACCATGGAACTCCTGTGTACCCCGGAGGAGCTGGTCGCCGAGAGCCGTCGGCTCGCTCATCGCCGGCATCCCCGACCCGTTCGCGCCGCTGCGCTTGACCAAGGTGCTGATGGTGATCATGCTGACGGCGTTCGCGCTGATCAGCCTGATGTTCCTGCTGATGGTGCGAGTGACCGACCCGTTGGTGCCGCGCGCCATGTTCGGCGTGTTGAGCACGCTCCTGTACTTCCCGAGCGGCGCGGTCTACCCGCGCCAAGGTTTCCCCGCCTGGATGCAGGTGATCTCGGCGGCCGATCCGTTTACCTACGCCGTCCACGCGCCCAAGTGCTTGTTGCTGAAAGATACGGGAATGGCGGCCATCGGTGGCGACCTCGTCTTCCTCGCCACCTTCTCCATCGTGACGATGACGATCGCGACATTGTTGTTTCGGCGTACCTTGTGATCTCGCGGTGCGGTGCTGATTCACGATCCAATTTCTGTCGCCAGGCGCGCGGCGAAGCGGCGCGCCGATCTCTTCGTAGCCTTGCTGCGCCTGTCGCAGCAGTTGAGCGCGCGTCACCTAGTCGCCGAGCACGGCAGCCAGCTCGGCGCGCCACTCGCAGAGCGCGGGGGCGAGCGTCTTTGCTCCCGTGCTTTCGATCAACGCCGCGGCGTTGGCGAGCGCGGCTTCGGCGGCATCGCGGGCCGCCGCTGCGTCGCGATGGAGGAGTGCGCGGGCGAGGACACCGTGGGCCTCGGCTTCGTACATGCCGCGCAGCGAGCGGCGGCAAAGCGCGATCGCCTCTGCTGCCACGGACTGCGCGGCCGATAGGTCACCCGTTTCAGCAGGGCTTCGGCCAGAAGCGCTGCTGCCACGCCTGCCGTTTCCTTTTCGACGTGTCCGAATATGCCGAGCGCGGCACGCGCCGGTTCGATGGCGTCGACAGCGCGGCCTCGACGGCGAGTCGTGCGGCGCGAAGCTGCCTCGCGCAGAAGGCGAGGTCGGCGTTGCCTGCGTGGCACTGTGGCCATTCCATAGGCCTGCCACCCACAAATGCGGCACGTCGGAGCCCCAGGTCGGCCGGCGCGGCCCAAGGTTCTTGCACAGCGTGGCGAATCGATCCGGCGGATGGAAGTCGAGCGGCCAGATGTCTGGATGGCGGAGCATCGGCTTCGCCAGGAAGTCGGGGACGGACGCGGGGATCATCACTCATGGGCCACCGGAAGCGCGAAGGGCAGTTGCCATGATTTGGCCGCCGCCTTTGCCATTCCCTTCCTCCTCTTACGGGACGATCGAGGATCATCCGCGCATGCCATCGATCTGGTACAGCGGCACGGGCCGGCTGAGGCCCTTCAGGTCGTGGTCGCCCAGGCTCGACGCCGTCACCCGGTCCTCCACGGCCGCGTGCACGCGGTGGGTGACGAGGATCGCGCCGCCGGGCGCGATGGCGCACACGCGCGCCGCGAGGTTCACCACCGTGCCGATCGCCGCGTACTCGGTGCGCCCCTCGAAACCGATCTCGCCGCAGGTGGCGTAGCCGACGGCGATGCCGATGCCGAGCGCGAGGTCATGGCCGCGCCGGCGCCACTGCTGCGACAGGGCCGCGGTGCGCTCCCGCATCGCGATCGCAAGCCGCACGGCATCCCACGCCGGGTCGTCGAGCGGCACGGGATCGTTGAAGAACACCAGCATCCCGTCGCCGGTGAACTGGGCGATGGTGCCGCCGTGCTCGAAGATCATCGGCCCGACGGCGTGGTGAAACTCGCGCAGCACGGCCATCACTTCTTCGGGCTCGGCCGTCTCGGAGAACGGGGTGAAGCCGCGCATGTCGCAGAACAGCACCGTGATCTCGCGCCGGTGGCTGGCGAGGATCGAGTCGCCGCCGGCGGCGATCGCTTCGGCCAATTGCGGGGTGACGAACCGCCGGAGCCGGTTGAGGCGCTCCACCTCGCGCACCTTTTCCTCGACCCGCTCGCTGAGGCGCGTGTTCCACTCGAGTAGCTCGTCGGTCATCCGCTTGCGGTCGAGGCACGCCCCGAGGCGGGCGTGCAGCAGCACCGGATCGAACGGCTTCGGCAGGTAGTCCTCGGCGCCGAGCTTGATGCAGGCGACGATCGAGTCCATCTCGTCGACCCCGGAGATGACGATGAACGGGATGGTCTTCAGGCGGTCGTCGCCGCTGCGGTGCCGCAGCAAGCCGTAGCCGTCCATCTCCGGCATCTCGATGTCGGTAAGGACGACGTCGATCGCCTCCTCGGCGAGCACGGCGATGGCTTCGCGGCCGTTGCCGGCCTCGCGCACCTGGTGGCCTTCGGCGCCGAGCGACATCGACAGCATGGCGCGGTTGAGGGGATCGTCATCGACGACGAGGACCGTGGCGGGTCTGGTGGACATGTCGTTCATCCTTGCGACGCGAGTGCGGCTCGCGCTCCATCGAATTCCTGGGCGATGCGGCTCACTGCCTCACCGGCGCCGGCGACGTCGCCGGCTCGTGCCTGCGCCTCGAGCGCCGCACAGTGCTCGGCGAGCTCGGTCGCTCCGAAGCTCGCCGCGTTCGATTTCAAGGTGTGGGCGTGGCGGCGGAGCGCCGCGGCGTCGCCGGCCCCGGCGGCCTCGGCCAGCTTGGCGATCAGCACCGCGCCGTTGTCGAGGAACGAGGCGACGAGACGGGCGAGCGCCTCGGGGTTCGTCGCGATCGCCTGGAGGCGGGCGAGGGCGGAGGGGTCGAGCACCGTGACCCGTGGGCGATCGGCGGCGCGATTGGGCGTCGCCGCGATCGCGGCGGCGAGCTGCTCGGGCCGGATCGGCTTGGCAAGGTAGTCGTCCATGCCCGCGGCCAGGCACGCCTCGCGATCCCCCTGCATCGCGTTCGCGGTCATGGCGACGATGCGCGGCTGCGGGCTCGGCCCGTCGGCGCGGATGCGGCGGGTGGCCTCGATACCGTCCATCTCGGGCATCTGCACATCCATAAGCACCAGGTCGTACGGCAGGCGGTTCACCGCCTCGACCGCTTCGACGCCGTTGGAGGCGACGTCGCCGCGGTACCCCATCGATTCGAGCAGCAGGAGGGCGAGCTGCTGGTTCACGGTGTTGTCCTCGGCGAGGAGGATGCGGAGCGGATGGCGCTCGCCGAGCTTGGTGGCCGCGTCTTCGCGGACGGGCGCATGCTCGACGGCGCCGCCGCTCAGCAGCGACACCAGCAGATCGAAGAGCTGCGACTGCTTCACCGGTTTGGCGAGGACTGCCGCGAACACCGGATCGATCTCGTCGCCGCCGAGCGACGTGTACAGCACCAGCGGCAGCTCGGGCCGGAGCGCGCGCAGCCGATGCGCGAGCTCGATGCCGTCCATGCCGGGCATGTGCATGTCGAGGATCGCGAGATCGAACCGGTCGCCGCGCTCGACCATCGCCAGCGCCTGGTCGCCCGTCTCCACCGAGTGCCCGTGAATGCCCCAGACCTCGGTCTGCAGGTCGAGGATGCGCCGGTTGATGGCGTTGTCGTCGACCAGCAGCACGCGCTTGCCGATCAGCTCACTCGGCATGCCCGCCGCCGCGACCCGCGACGGCACCTCAGCCGCTTCGGCGGTGATGGTGAAGTGGAACGTGGACCCCTCGCCCGCGACGCTCTCCACCCACATGGTGCCGCCCATCAGCTCGGCCAGACGCTTGCTGACCGCGAGGCCGAGGCCGGTGCCGCCGTACTTGCGCGTCGTCGACGAGTCGAGCTGGCTGAACTCCTCAAACAGGCGGTGGGCGCGATCGGCAGGAATGCCGATGCCGGTGTCGCGCACGGCGAGGTGCAGTTGGTCGGGCTCGCCGCCGGGCTCGGCGGTCAGCACCACTTCGCCGGCGTCGGTGAACTTGACCGCGTTGCCGAGCAGGTTCACCAGCACCTGGCGGAGGCGGGTGACGTCGCCCTTCAGGCCTTCGGGAAGGGCCGGATCGATCAGGAAGGCGAGCTCGAGCCCCTTGCGCGCCGCCGGCTCGGTGACCAGGTCGAACGCCGACTCGATGCACGCCCGCAGATCAAACGGGTGCCGCTCCAGCTCCAGGCGGCCGGCGTCGATCTTGGAGAAGTCGAGGATGTCGTTGATGATGCCGAGCAGCGACTCGCCGCTCGAGCGGATGATAGTGGCGAACTCGCGCTGGCGCGGCGAAAGGTCGGTGTCGAGCAGCAGGCCGCTCATGCCGATCACGGCGTTCATCGGCGTGCGGATCTCGTGGCTCATCGTCGCCAGGAACGACCCCTTCGCGGCGTTCGCCTCCTCGGCGATGCGCGTCTGCTCCTCGAGCCGCTGGAACAGGCGGGCATTGGCCACCGCGATGGCGGCCTGGTCCGCGAAGGCCTGGAGGATCGGGGCCTGCTTCGCGTCGAACGGACGAACTTCGTGGCGGAAGAGGTTCACGTTGCCGATCCACTCGTCGTCGTGGAACAGGGCCATCGTCGCGAAGCTGCGCACGTCGTTCAACTCCGCGAGGCGCCTGCTGAGCTCGTCGCGCGCCACGGCCTTGAAGTCGTCGATGAGAAACGGTGTGCGATCGTTGCGAGCGCGCAGCATAGAGCCCATCCGATCGACGGGGATCTCCACGCCCAGCTGCTCGCGGGCGTCCACCGTCCCACCAAACACCGCCGCGAAGCGGACGCCGTCGCCGTGCCTTAGAAGGATGTTCGCCCTCGGCGCATCGCACAGCTCGGATGCCTTGCGAAGAATGCCGTTCAGCACGGTGTCGAGATCGCCGGGATGCGAGCTGATCAGCTCGAGGATTTCGCTGGTGGCGGTCTGCAGCTCCAGGGATTCGGCCAGCTCCGCGTTGCGCTGCTCGATCTCGCGCAGCAGGCGCGCGTTGTCGACGGCGATCGCCGCCTGACCGGCAAACGTCTGCAGCAACGACACCTGGTCGTCGCTGAACCCGCCGGCGCGATCACCGGCGAAGCCAACGACGCCGACCGTGACCCCGTTACGCACCATCGGCACCACCAGCGAGCTCCTGAGACGCGCGCCGCGGGCGATCGCGTTCGGGTAGAGGTCGGCGGGCAACGTGCTCCAGTCGCGCACGTGGATCGTCTCGCCGGTCATCGCCGCGTGGCCGAGCGGCGAGGAGTCGTCGACGGCGAGGCGGTCGCCGATCACGCCGACCGCGGGGCCCGCCTGGGCGACGACGACCAGCTCGTCGCCGTCGCGAACGACGATGAGGGCACCGGTGCCGCCGCCGAGCCGGTCAGCGTGGCGAACGACGGCGTCGTAGACCGGCGTGAGGTCGAGCCGCGAGGTGCTGACCGCGTCGAGCACCTCCGTCATCGCCCGCTGACGCGCCAACGACTCGTCGAGATCGTTGAACAGCCTGGCGTTCGAGATGGCGATCGCCGCCTGCTCGGCGAAGACCTGCGCGATGCGCCCGTGGCGCGGCTCGAAGGGGCGCACTTCCGAGCGGGTCAGGGTCAATGTTCCGTACGGCATGTTGTCGACGGTCAGGGGCACCACGAGGCAGCTGCGGATCTCCGCCGGCGCGTTCGAGACGGCGGCGAGGTCGTCGATGAAGTGCAGGGTGGTCCACCAGTCCTGCCCTCGTGGAATCCGCAACCGGCGGCCGACGCGGGCCTGGTGGTGCTCGTAGCTCGTCGCCTCCAGCACGGTCTCGTCACCCTCGCGCCGACCGATTGCGGCGCTGTCGGCATCGCACAGACGAGCCGCCTGGGTGACGATGCCGTCGAACACTTTGCGGAGGTTGCCGGGGTTGGCGCTGATGAGTGCGAGGATCGCGCCGGTCGCGGTCTGCAGCTCGAGGGACTCGGCCAGCTCGGCGTTGCGCTGCTCGATCTCGCGCAGCAGGCGGGCGTTCTCCACCGCGATGGCCGCCTGGTTGGCGAAGGTCTGCAAGAGGGAAACCTCGGCGCCGGCGTAGCCGCCTCGCATCGGTCGGGTGACGCCGATGCTGCCCACCGCCACACCGTCACGCAGCATCGGGAGGCACGCCACCTCAGAGCCGGTCGTACGCGGTACGGGGGAGGTCGGAAACTGATCCGCAGGGCGGTTGTCCCAGTCGTCTACGGTGATCGCCTTGCCGGAGAGGGTGGCGGCGCCGCTGAGCGAAGTGTTGTCGAGCTCGATCGTGAGCAGGCTGGAGAACGTGCTGGCCGCATACTGGATCTTGTCGCCGTGCCGCAGCGTCACGAGGCTCCCAGTGCTGCCGCACAGGCGACTCGCATGCTCGACGATCCGGTCGAACACCGGCTGCAGATCGAATCGCGCCGTGCTGACCGCATCGAGCACTTCGGTCATCGCCCGCTGACGCGCCAACGACTCGTCGAGGTCGTTGAACAGCCTCGCGTTCGAGATGGCGATCGCCGCCTGCTCGGCGAAGACCTGGGCGATGCGTCCGTGGCGCGGCTCGAAGGGGCGCACCTCCGAGCGGATCAGGTTCAATCTTCCGTATGGCCGATCGTCGACGACCAAGGGCGCGGTCAAGCAGCTTCGGAGCTCCGCCGGTATGCCCGGCAGGACGGCCGCCAGATCGTCGACGAAGCGGACGCCGGACCACGCGTCCTGCTCTCGTGGAATCGGCGTCCGGTAGACGCCGACGTTGGCCCGGTTGTGCTCGTAGCTCGTCGCCTGTAGCACGAGCTCGTCACCCTCGATCCGACTGATTGAGGCGCTGTCGGCATCGCACAGACGAGCCGCCTGGGCGACGATGCCGTCGAACACCTTGCGCAGGTCACCGGGGTTGGCGCTGATGAGCTCGAGGATCGCGCCGGTCGCGGTCTGCAGCTCGAGCGACTCGGCCAGCTCGCTATTGCGTTTCTCGATCTCGATGAGGAGGCGGGCGTTGTCGACGGCGACCGCTGCCTGGTCGACGAAGGTCTTCAGCAGCGACACCTCGGCATCGGTGTATCCCCCCGGGGTGAGACGGGAGAAGGCGACGACGCCGAGCGCGACGTCGTCGCGGACCATGGGGATGGTGAGGGCACTCTTGGCGCCGGCACGCCGGCTCGGGGCGTCGGGGTATCGGTTGGCTGGCTCGTCGTCCCAGCTCCTGATGTGGATGATCTCGCGATGCTTGGCACTCGCCCCGAACATGGTGCTGTCGTCGATCGGCATCACGCCGAGGTTTAGGTCCCGAAACTGGGTCGCGAGCGCCCCGGCTCCCGCCACGGAGACGAGTCCATCGCCGTGACGCATCGCCACCATCGCGCCGGTGCCGCCGCAGAGGCGATCGGCCTGGCGGGCGAGGGTGTCGAACACCGGGGTCAGGTCGGTGCGCGCGGTGCTGACGGCGTCGAGCAGATCGGTCATCGCCTCCTGCCGCGCCAGCGACTCGGCCAGGTCGTTGAACAGACCGGCATTGGTGACGGCGATGACGGCTTGGTCGGCGAACGCCTGCAGGATGGGCGCCTGCGTCGGCGTGAACGGCCTGACCTCGCGTCGGGCCAGGTGGATATTGCCGATATGTTTACCCTGCCGCACCAGTGGGACGACCATCTTGCTGCGGTCTTGTGTCGCGCGGACGAACTCGGCCACCACCGAGTGATCATCGGCCGCGTACAGGCTCTGAAGGTCGTCGAAGATCATTGGTTGATCGATACCCTGATACTGCTTGACGAGCGGCAAGACACGACCCACCAAGGATCCCGAGGGGGAAGCATCCGCCGCGACGATGGCCGTCCCGTCGTCGCGAATGAGGATCACGTAGCCTTGGTCCGCGTCACATAGCTCGCTCGCCTGGGCCAGGATGCCCTGGAGCACGGTGCGGAGCTCGCCCGGATGCTCGCTGATCAGCCGCAGCACCTCGGCCATCGCGGTCTGCAGCTCCAGCGACTCGGCGAGATCGCTGTTGCGCTGCTCGATCTCGCGCAGCAGGCGGGCGTTCTCCACCGCGGTGGCCGCCTGGTTGACGAACGTCTGCAGCAGCGCCACCTCCGCATCCGTGTAGCCACCGGCGGCCTGACGGTAGAAGCCGACCACCCCGATCGCCTGATCGTTGCGGATCATGGGGATCACCAGGACGGATCTGTCCCCGCTCTTTCTCGCGGCACTGTTGGGATAGAGATCCGGGCTCGCATCGAGGTCTCGTACGTGGATGATCTGGCGGCGCAGGACGCAGTCACCGCCGAGCGAGGATTCATCGATCGGCGCCAGCACCCTCGCCGCCGCCCGCACGGTCGGATCGGCGGAGAACGACATGAACACGAGGTCGCCGCCCTCGCACACCCCGACGCCGGCCTCGGTGCCCGGGCAGAGGCGGCTGGCGTGACGTGCCAGCGCGTCGAACACGGGCTGGAGATCGGTGCGCGCCGTGCTGACCGCGTCGAGCACGTCGGTCATCGCCCGCTGGCGTGCCAGGGACTCGTCGAGGTCGTTGAACAGGTTGGCGTTGCCGATGGCGATCGCCGCCTGCTCGGCGAAGGCATTGAGGATGTTGGCTTCGCGTTCGTCGAAGGGGCGCACCTCGTGACGATTCACTCCCAACGTCCCGTACAGCTTTCCATCGACGCGCAGGCCGACCGCCAGATAGCTACGGACGTCTTCCGGTATCTCGGGCCCCGGCATTGGAGTCGCGCGCAGGTCGTCGAGACGGAAGGTTTCGCCGGCGCTCAGGCGCGCCTTGCGCTCCGCCCCTACCGGCCTCGACGAACCCACGCTTTCCGGATGCGATGGGTTCGCCAGGAAGGTCGCTACGTCGCCATCGAGGCGCAACACGACCCCGGCGTCCGCATCGCACAGTCGAACAGCTCGTCCGATCAGCCCGTCCAGGACCGCGGTGAGGTCACCCGGGTGGGCGCTGATGAGGGCGAGCACTTCGCTGGTCGCGGTCTGCAGCTTGAGCGACTCGCCGAGATCCTTGAACAGCCGGGCGTTGGCGACGGCGAGCGACGCCTGCTCGCCGAAGGTGGCGAGGGCGGTGAGCTCGTCCTCGGTGAACGGCCGCACCTCGTGGCGGTACATGTGCAAGGCGCCGACGCCGGCCCCTTCATGGGTGAGCTGGACGAAGGCGTAGCTGCGCACGCGGGCGACGGTCGCCATCGGCTCGAAGTACGGATGGCCCACAGTGATCGCGGCGAAGTCGTCTGCGTGGAACGCGCCGCTGAACAAGGTTTGGTCTTCGGCCAGCGCCGGTACTGTGGTGCCGACGTAGGGCTCCATGGCCGGGCCGTGCGACGCCACCAAGCGGATCGTTCCACCCTCGTTCAAGCTGATCGAGCCGGCTTCTCCCCCGCACAGCTCGGCGGCTTTAGCGAGGATGCCGTGGAGCACCTTGGTCAGGTCACCGGGGTGGGCGCCGATCAGCCGCAGCGTCTCGGTCGTCGCCGAGAGCATCGCCCGCGCCATCAGCGCAGCTGGCGAGCCTTCTCCCGTCGCAGCAGGCCCTCGACCGGCTACGCCCTTCCTGTTTCGGCCGCTCGGAGCGCTCATGCGAGGAACGTGAATAAACTCCTTCGCGGTCTGTAGTCAACCGAGCATGGGAGGGAGAACCAGTGCGCTCTCGTCCATGGCTCGGTATGCGGAGCCGGTGCGCCAGCAAGGCGTCGCTGCGCGCCGCGAAGATCTGCTATCCGTGTCATCCGTGAAACTCACGCCCAGATCCTCGCCTCGGCCTGCGTCGCCAGCCATTCCTCGCCGTTCTCACGGTGCAGCGGCGCCGCGGTGCGGAAGGCGCGTTCGCAGACGGCGTCATCGCCGCGCTGCGCGCGCATCGAGGTTCTGCCGAAGTGAAGGAGGAGGTGATCGAACGGGGTCTGCGACTCGCCGAGGCGGTTCCGCATCTCGGCGTGGAGGCCCTCCGTTTCGTTACGACGGCCGAGGCGATGTGGCAGTGAGGCGGTCGAGGCTGCGGCGATGTACCAGGGCCGGAACCAGGCCATCCGCGTACTCCTTCAGCGTGTCGCGCAGGTGGAGCGCCGCGTAGCAGGCGCGCTGCGCGTGGTCCTCGTGGGCGATCGGCGCACCGAAGAGCGCCATGATGCCGTCGCCGGTGTACTGGTTCACCGTGCCCTCGAAGCGATGCACGCCGTTGGTGAGAATCGCGAAGAAGCGATCGAGGATCGTGTGCCACTGTTCCGGATCAAGCTGCTCCGCCAACTCCATCGAGCCTTTCACGTCAGCGAAGAGAACGGTGACCTGCTTGCGTTCGCCCTCGATCGCGGACTTCGATTGCAGGATTTTGTCGGCGAGATGCTTGGGAGTGTAGGCGCGGGGGGACAGGTTGTTCGTTGTTGGGTTGTTGGTTGTTAGGGGCGGAGGGGAACTGCCTACTGCCTACTGTTGCCGCTCCGCACTCGTCGCAGAACTTCGCGGTGGGACGCAGCTCGGCTCCGCAGCCGGCGCACAGGCGCGTGATCGGCGCAGCGCACTGTTCGCAAAACTTGGCCCCCGGCCGGTTCTCGTGCCGGCAGGCCGGACAGTTCATGAGTTGAGCTCCCGCGCGAGGCGAGCAACTCGGCCGGTGGCTCCCATCCGCGTAAACGCTTCGAGCGCGCCGCGGAGATACGTCTCCCGCTGCTGCGTCCCACCGCGCAGTTCTGCCAACGCGGCGCGTTCCGCGAGGACGAAGGCCGTCATGTTGCACGCGCCGGTCTCGGCGATGAGGCGGTCGGCGGTGGCCAGCACGTCGTCAATGCGGGCTGCCGCCGCCAGGCCCATCTCAGCGCGCAACGCGGCCGACAGCACCAGCGCGGCATCGATCGCGTGGAGGCGACCGCTGATCGCGAGACACTGCTCCAGCGCGGCTTCGGCCATCGCGCGCGCGCGCGGGTTCTCCGGCTGCGAGCCGTGCCTGCGCCAGCGCGTGCGCGATGAACGGCGCCTGGGACCGGTTGCCGTCTTTGGAGAACGACTGGGCGTACTCGAGCGCCTCCGCCGCCTCGGCCACCCGCCCGTCAAGCAAGAGCTGTCGACCGAGCCGACTGTGCGCAATCGTGCGCGCCAACACCCCCAATGGTTCGCTGATGCGGACGGCACGCTCGACCGTGGATCGAGCCAGATCCGGGTCGCCAGCAAGGAAACCGAGATCGCCGAGGACTCCGAGGGACCAGACCTCGACCTCGCTGTCCAGCCCTCTCGCGACGTCGATCGAGCGCTCAATCAACGCGCGCGCTTGTTCAAATGTCCCATCGCGGAGTTCGCCCCACGCCAAATTGTTGAGCACGTCCGCGAGCGCGCTGACGCCCCAATCGCGCAGGCCCCACTCGGGATGTCCCTCAGTCCAGGCGAGCTGTTGCTGGCAATTGATTCGCAGGGCTGCCAAGTCACCCTTGCCGAGCAGCGGCATAAGCGTCGGCCAGAGGGCGCAGGCGCGCCGTTCTTCGTCGGGCAGCGCGCGCACGATGCGCTCCCATTCCACGCTATGGCGGAGCCCGGCATCGAATCGATTGTTGCCGCTCTCGAACACCGACATGGCCTGGTGCAACCGACCCGCCCAGAGCGGGTCGTCGGTTCGCGCGGCCCAGTCGAGCCCTTCGCGAAACACGGAATGCGCCTCGAGCTCCGGTACCCCCAGGCGGAACGCAAGACCGAGTACGTGAAAACAGGCATCGGCGCCGAGCGCCGGCGCGCGCGGATCATCGGCGACGGTGCGCAACGCCTCGCGCGCTTGCTGCCGGTGACGGGCCGATTCGGTGACGTCGCTGCGCGCGAGAAACGTCGCCGCGCGCGCGTGCCACTGCGCCGCCGCCAACGGCTGGCCCGCTTCGACGCAGTGATGCGCCAGCAGCGCGGCGTGCTCATCGAGCTTGTCGGCATGGGTCGCTTCGATTGCCTGCGCCACGGCGGCGTGGATCTGTCGCCGCCGCTCCTGCAACTGCGAGCCGAGGGCGACCTCCTGCGTCAGCGGATGTTTGAAGCTGTACTCGGCGATCGGGTAGAGAGCGGTTTCATGTACGAACTCGCGTGATCGCAGCGTCGCGAGCGCCTCGCCGAGCTGCGCTTCCGGTAGCGCGTCGCCGGCGGTCGCTGCCAGCACTTGGCGGAGAATCGGCTCGGAGAACTCCTTGCCGATGACCGCCGCCGTCTGCAGCACCTGCTTGTCGCGCTCCTCCAGCCGATCGATGCGCGCGCCCAGCAAGCCGCGCACAGAAGGCGGCACATCGAGTCGCGCCACCGGTGTCGTCAGCCGATAGCTGCCGCGGCTTCCCTGGAGACTGCCCGACTCGATGAGCGTCTGGACAATCTCTTCGG
Source organism: Deltaproteobacteria bacterium (assembly GCA_016178705.1). Taxonomy (NCBI): domain Bacteria; kingdom Pseudomonadati; phylum Myxococcota; class Myxococcia; species Deltaproteobacteria bacterium. Next base: position 312,268 of record JACOST010000028.1, read on the forward strand.
CGAAAAACGGATTGCCGCCGCTGCGCGCATGGATCATATCGGCAAGGCCGGTAGTGCTTTCGTCGCTTCCCAGCAGGTCCGAGAGCAACTCGCGGATGGCTTCGGGGCCGAGCGGGGTCAGCGCGATCTGCCGATAGTACGATTTCTGCATCCAGGCCGCGCGGTACTCGGGACGGAAGTTCACCACCAGCAAACGACCGGCGGCGCCGATCGCTTCCACCCATTCGGCAAGGAACGCCTCGCTGGCGGGGTCCATCCAGTGCAGATCTTCGATCAATGTGACCGGCGGGCGACCGGAAGGATCGTCGCGCTGCACCACCTTGCGCAACACCGCGAAATACAGGCGCTGGCGCGCCTCAGGATCCATGCGGGGGACCGGCCGCTCCGGATCGGGCACACCGTAGAAATCGAAGATCACCGGGAGGACCTCGCGGAAGCCGTCGTCGATCAGCAACAATCGCCCGGCGATCTTCTCGCGCACGGTACGATCGTCGTCGCGTTCGCCGATTCTGTGGTACGCGCGCAACACCTGCAGGATCGGCAGGAGCGGGACGTTCTTCCCGTGCGCGACTGCCTGGGCTTCGTTGACCGCCATGCCGCGGGCGCGGCAATGTTGGACGAACTCGAAACAGAGACGGCTCTTCCCTGTGCCGGCCTCCGCCACCAGCCCAACCACTTGGCCGTGCCCCGCCTGCGCCTGCGCCAGCGCGGCTTCGAGCGTGCGCATGTCGTCGTCGCGACCGACGAAACGGGTGAGGCCGCGCGCGCGAGAGGCATCGAATCGGGTGCGCACGGCGCCGAGGCCACGCAGGACGAATACGTTTACCGGCTCGGCGACGCCTTTGACGCGAAAGGGGCCGAGATCGTCGAAGGCCACGTATCCCGACGCCAGCGCCGCGGTGGCGTAGCTGACGAAGCAGGTGTTGGCTTCCGCCAAGCTCTCCATGCGCTGCGCCAAGCCGACGGTGTGGCCCTGCGCGGTGTAGTCCATACGCAGATCGTCGCCAATTTTACCGACGACGACGTCGCCGGTGTGCAGGCCGATGCGCACGGCGAAGTCGAGCCCGTGCGAACGCTTCACCTCGCGCGAGTAGCCGCGCACTTCTTCCAGCAGATGCAGCGCCGCGTAGCAGGCGCGCTGCGCGTGATCCTCGTGCGCAATCGGTGCGCCGAACAGCGCCATGATGCCGTCGCCGGTGTATTGGTTCACCGTCCCTTCGAGGCGATGGACGCCTTCAGTGAGGATCTCGAAGAAGCGTTCGAGCATCCCGTGCCATTCCTCCGGATCGAGTTGCTCGGCCAGCTCCATCGAGCCCTTCACGTCGGCGAAGAGGACCGTCACCTGTTTGCGCTCGCCTTCGAGCGCCGACTTCGATTGCAGGATTTTGTCGGCGAGATGCTTGGGGGTGTAGGAGAGGGGGCTAGGGGTTAGGGTCTGGCTTTGAGCTTTCAGCTTGTCGCTTGAAGCTATGGCCGCGCCGCACTCGTTGCAGAACCTGGCATCGGCAGGCAGCTCGACGCCGCAGTGTGGGCAGCGGCTTGCCTGCGCGCTCCCGCACGCGAGGCAAAACCGGGAACCCGCAGGGTTGCTGTGACCGCATGCGGTGCACGTCATGGTAACCTAGCTCACTGTCGCGTCAGCGGGCCGATGGCACGCGGCGCGATTTCCGGATGACGCGGTCACGCGTGACCAGTGGCGCACGATGGACGATGCTGGTTGCCGCGATGAGTTCATCGGCCGGGTCGCTGCGAAAGTCGAGCGTACGAAGGGCGCGGCAGATCTCCAACGTGATAGGCCAGGTGTGCACGCGCGCCAGCGCGCGGGTCAGCTCCACGCTGTCCAGGTCGACATCGATGCGCCCGAGCTGGGCGAGCTGGGCGATCTCCCAGAGCACGATCGCTGAGATACTCCAGGTATCCGCCCCGAGGAGGCGCGCTTCGCGCGCGGTGAGTTCGCCGGTCGGGGCGTGCAGAAGAATGTGCGTATCAAGGTTGAGCATGCCAGCGCAGGCCGGTCGAGAGAACATCGCCGCGGATCTTCAGCTTCCCCTTCAAGCACCCGATCGTGCTGGCCGAGTCCGTGCCCAATGGAATGAGCTTGGCAACCGGACGGCCGTGCTTGGTGATGATGATGCCCTCCGGGCTCAGTCGATCGAGGACCGCGAGGCACTCCTGTTTGAACTGCGCGGCGCCGATGTGTTTCATGGCGGCACTGTACCTGTGACCAAAAATTCTGTCCAGGCTCAGACGGCGCGCTTCGCCGGCCTGCCGCGTGCGCGAGCGCGCCGAGGTCTCGGCAGCCGTGGACGGTTCGTTGTTGTCCGGACAGCAGGCCGACTGTCGCCTTGCCCCTGTGGACCCTGCATCGTATAGTCCCGGCGCTTTTCGATACCTCGGCGAGATCGGAGAATGTTCGACATGAGTTCGATGCACGGCGGCCGCGTAGTGGCCAAAGCCCTCAAAGCCGAGGGCGTATCCTTTGTCTTCACCCTGTGCGGTGGCCACGTGATGCCGATCTATGACGGCTGCATCGACGAAGGCATCGGTGTGATCGATGTGCGGCACGAACAAACGGCAGCGCACGCGGCCGATGGCTGGGCGCGGGTGACCGGCCAACCCGGCGTCGCGATCGTGACCGCCGGCCCCGGACTCACCGACGCGGTGACGGGCGTCGCCAGCGCGCACCGCGCCAACGTGCCGATGCTGCTCTTCGGCGGGCAAGGACCGCGTCCGTTCGCGGATATGGGCTCGCTGCAGGACATGAACCATGTCGAGTTGATGCGGCCGATCACCAAGTGGGCGACGGCAGTGCCCGAGGGGCGCCGCTTGGCGGAATACGTCGCGACGGCGTTCCGCATCGCGACCACTGGCCTTCCCGGTCCGGTCTTCCTCGAAATGCCGATCGATCAATTGTTTAACACCTACGAAGAAGACAAGTGCGTCTTCCCCAAACAGTACCGCAGCGACGCCGGGATGGCCGGCGATCCGCGCTACATCGAGCGCGCCTTCGAATTGCTCAAGCGCGCGCAGCGCCCGGTCGCGCTCGTCGGCACGCAGCTGCGCTGGTCGCGCCGCCGCGAAGCGTACCCGAAGTTTGCCGAGACCTTTGGTTTGCCGATCTACGTCAACGGACTCGGGCGCGGTTCGCTGCCGCCCACGCACCCGAATTTCTTTTCGCAGACCCGCAAAGAAGCCCTGAAGCAAGCCGATGTGGTGATCATCTTCGGTACGCCGCTCGACTTCCGCTTGGGTTACGGCCGCGAGAGTCACTTCAACCCCGACGCCAAATTGATCCAAGTGGATCTCGACGGCGGCGAGATCGGGCGCAATCGCGCCATCGAAATTGGGATCATCGGCGATACCGGCATCGTCATGGAGCAGCTCAACGGCTTGGCGAAGTCGGACGGTTACTCGGCGGCGTTGGTGAAGCCGTGGCTCGATGAGATGCGCGCGCGCGAAACTCAGAAGTCGGAGCGTATGCAGCCGGAACTCAACTCCGACGCGGTGCCGATCAATCCGTTGCGCGCGTGCAAGGAGATCGCCGACTCGCTCGGACCCGACGCGATCTGCATCGGCGACGGCGGCGACTTTGTCGCCACGGCGGCGTCGGTCCTGCGCATTCACGAGCAGGGACATTGGCTCGACCCGGGTCCGCTCGGTACCCTCGGGGTCGGCCCCGGTTACGCGATGGCGGCGAAGTTGGCGAAGCCCAAGAGCCCGGTGGTGATCATCTACGGCGACGGCTCGTTCGGGCTCCACGGTATGGAGTTCGAAGCGATGGTGCGGCAGAAGATCAACGTCGTCGGCGTCGTCGGCAACGACGCCGCCTGGCAGCAGATTCGCCGCGGCCAGGTGCAGCTCTACGGTGAAGAGCGCGCGGTGGCGACCAAGCTCAGCTTCGTGCACTACGAGAAAGTGGTCGAAGCGCTCGGCGGCCACGGCGAGTTCGTGGAACGTCCCGAAGATATTCGTCCAGCGATGGCGCGCGCGCTGGCCGCCGGCAAACCGGCGCTGGTGAACATCCGCATCGGCGGCAGTGATTTCCGTAAGGACGCGATTTCGATTTGACCGAAACCCGAACCCGCCGATGGACTCCGTTGAGCGCAGATAGACGGTAGGATCAGCAAGGCATGCCGGCCGGACGTGACACGACTGCGGCGATCATTGTTGTCGGCAATGAGATTCTGACCGGCAAGGTGGTCGACACCAACGCCGCCTTTCTCGCGCGCGAGCTGCACGCGCTCGGCGTCGCGTTGGAGCGCATTGTGGTCATCCCGGATGATATCGACGTGATTGCCGACACGGTGCGCAAGTACCATCCGCGCTACGACGCGATCTTCACCTCCGGCGGTGTCGGCCCGACGCACGACGACGTGACGATTGCCGGCGTCGCGCGTGGACTGAACCGGCGCGTCGTGCACAACGTTGTGCTCGAAGAGAAGATCCGCGAGTTCGCGGGCGCGACACTGAGCCCGGCGTTGCTCAAAATGAGCGAGACGCCCGACGGGGCCGAATTGGTGTTCGGCGGGAAGCTGAAGTTCCCGACCGTGTGCGTCGAGAACGTGTATATCTTGCCGGGGATTCCGGAACTGTTCGAGGATAAATTTCTCGCCATCAAGCATCGGTTTGAGGGCGCGCCTTTTCATCTGCGGGTGCTGTACACGCGCGAGTTCGAGACCACGATCGCCGAGCCACTCAATCAGACCTTGGCGGCGTTTCCGGCGCTGCAGCTCGGCTCGTATCCGAAGATGAACGAGCCCGACTATCGCGTACGGGTCACGCTCGAATCGAAAGATCGCGAGTACGTCGAGCGGGCACTGGCGCATTTGGTCAGCTTGCTGCCTCCGGATGCCGTAGTGCGGACGGAATGAAGCGGACAGAGTGAAGTCGACAGAGAGAAGTGGATTGGAACCTTTGGAAGGAGGTGCGTGATGAGGCGGAGACTGGTGACGATGGTGATGCTGGCGGCGCTGCTGGTGGCGAGCCGGCCGAGTTGGGCCAAGGAATCGAACGACAACTACGGTCGCGAAGCGGGATACGGAACGCTGGCGGCTTTGTCGACTATGGTCTACGGTCCGTTGAAGATGGTGTATTCGCTGCTCGGCGGGTTCACCGGCGGCCTAGCTTATTTGGTCACTGTGGGTGACTTGGAGACGGCGGAAAAAGTCTGGAGCGTGTCGATGGGCGGCACCTACGTGGTGACGCCGGGGATGCTCCGCGGCGAGGAAGAGTTCCTCGTCAACGGCGCGACGCACGAAAAAGAGTGACGGTCGCTGCGTTCGCGCCGGGCGCGGGCGGAGCGCACGGCGCGAACAGGGGGGAGAAGGCTATGAACAAGAACGTGATCATTGGACTCGTAGCCGTGGTGGTCGTCGGGGTCGGCGGCTTCTTCGGGTATCAGTACATGCAGTTGCAAGCCCAAGCGAAGAAGTGGGCGGGGCCGCACAAGGAAATCGTCGAAGAGAAGGTCACCAAGGACGGCGCGGTGACCACCTTGCATTTCGTCTCCCTGGTCGATGTGCCGCTGGCAGCGGTCGAGAACGTGTTGTGGACTCCCGAACGCGGGCAAGAGATGATCGAGAACATCACGCTGTCGAAGCTGCTCAAGTCCGAGGGCAATACCAAGCTGCTCGAGATGAATGTGCGTGCGCTCAATCTGCCGCTGCAATTCTACACGATGCAGTTCACGCATGACCCCGAGCATCACCGCATCAGTTTCAAGACGGTCGAATCGCAGGCGCAAGATCTCGAAGGGGAGTACGTGTTGGAACCCTCACCGGACGGGAAGAGCACGCGGGTCGACTACACCTCGAAGTCGAAGGACAAGATCGCGCTGCCGTTTCCCCAATCGGTGGTCGACAGCGCCAACCGCGAGATCTTCGTCAACACCATGCGCGGCGTGAAGAAGGGGGCGCAGCAAAACGCCGCCGGCAGCGCTGCGCCGCCGGCGTAACCCCCTAGCCAGCGTCGCGCCTGACATTCCACCTCGTAGGGTCCGCTATTGCGGACCGTCCGTGGTCAACATTGATCGATCCATCGATATCTGGATCGAGAAATCAATGCGTAGTAGAGAGAGGCGCGATGTCCGCCTTTCTCTCCGCCGCCGAGGCCGCTGCCGAACTCGGTATCAACTTACCCACGTTGTACGCGTACGTCAGTCGCGGGCTGATTCGCTCCGAAGCGGAAGGCAAGGCGCGCCGGCGGCGTTATCTCGCCGACGACATCTGGCTGCTCAAGCAACGTAAGCAGCATCGCCGCGATCCCAGCAAGGCGGCGCAGGAGGCGTTGCACTGGGGCATGCCGGTGTTGGAGTCGCGCCTCTCGGTCATCCACGACGGCAGGCTGTACTACGTCGGACGCGACGTGGTGACGCTGGCGCAAACGTGTACGATCGAACAGGTCGCGGCGCTGTTGTGGATGGGCGACATCACCGCGCCGTTTCCCGATGAACTGCTCGTCCCGCCGGAGTGGAAGACGCTGACTCAGGTGGCGACGGGGTTGCCACCGCTCGAAGCGCTCCAGGTCCTCTTGCCGGTGGCTGCGGCGCACGATCCGTACGCCTACGACATCCGACCGACGGCAGTGCAGCGCGCTGGCGCGCGCATTCTGCGACTGCTCGCCGCCGCGGCGGTGGGTGCACGGCCGACGCGCGAGCCGATCGCGCAGGTGTTGCAGCGCCGATGGGCACCGAAAGAACCGGCGGTCGCCGCGTTGCTACAAGCCGCGTTGGTGCTGTACGCGGACAACGGGCTGAATCCATCGAGCTTCACCGCGCGCTGCGTCGCCTCGGCAGGTTCGACGCCGTACGCGCTGGTCGCCGCCGGACTCGCTGCGTTACAGGGCTCGAAGCACGGCGGCGCCTGCGAGCGCGCGCAAGGCATGCTGGTAGAAGTGGGCGAAGCGCGCAGCGCGCAACGCGCGGTGATGGCGCGCATGCGACGGGGTGAAGCAGTGCCCGGCTTCGGTCATCCGTTGTACCCCGCAGGCGATCCCCGCGGCGCGTTCCTCATGCGGCTGGTCGCCGAGCATCGTCCGAAGTCGCCTGGAGTCAAACTCGCCGTGGCCCTTGCCGCTGCGGTGCGCGAGTTGATGAACGAGCACCCGACCGTCGACTTCGGTGTGGTGACGCTGTGTCGAGCGCTCGGCCTACCCGCCGGCGCGGCGCTGTCGCTGCTCGGCGTTGGCCGTATCGTCGGCTGGATCGCGCACGGGCTCGAACAATATCAAGAAGGCCGCGAGATCCGTCCGCGTGCGCGTTACGCTGGCGACCTGCCGCGTAGTGAATGACTCCCCGCCAATGTCCGCACGGTTCTGGCTCCACGTTCATCCGCTGCTGGCGTTGATTGCGGTGGCGATGCTCGCCTACGTCGGACAACTCGGCTTCCGCGGTCGCCAGGCGCGTCGCGGCGGTGCGGCGATGCTCCGCCGCCACGCGCGGATCACGCCTTACGTGTACGCGCTGGTGCTGATCAACTGGATGCTTGGCGTGACCTCGGTGTGGTTGGGGCGCGACGATCTCGACCTTGCTGCCAGCGGCCATTTTAAAGTTGGGTGCTATCTGGTGGTGACGCTCACCGCCGCGCTGCTGCTGTCGCGCTGGATCGATCGGGTGCCGAATGGCCGCACGATTCATCCGTTGCTGGGGGCGCTGGCGGTACTGCTGGCGGGGTTTCAACTCTTCCTCGGCTTGCAGATCATGCCGAAGTGAAGGACAGTCCGGAGACAATCGGAGGTTCTCATGCGCGGAATCATCTTTCACGGTCCTCACGATGTGCGAGTCGAATCGGTCCCCGACCCGCGGCTCGCTGATTCACGCGGCGCGATCGTGCGCGTGACCCGGGCATCGATCTGCGGCTCTGACCTCCACCTCTACCACGGCACGGTGCCCGCCGAGCCGGGCGTAGTGATCGGTCACGAGTGTGTCGGCGTCATCGAAGATGTCGGGCGCGACGTGCGCCGATTCAAGAAGGGCGATCGCGTGATCGTGCCCGGCGTCGTGGGCTGTGGCGACTGCGAGCCGTGCCGCCGCGGCTATCCGGTCGGCTGCGTGAACTTCTTCAACAAGGTGTACGGCATCGTGAAGGACCTCCCCGGTGGACAAGCCGAGGCGATTGTGGTGCCGAATGCCGACGCCAATCTTTACCCATCGCCGTCGGAGCTGAGCGATGAGCAAGTGTTGTTTCTCACCGACATCCTTCCCACCGGGTACTACGCGGCGCAGAACGCCAACATCAAGCCTGGTCAGACGGTGGTGGTCGTCGGTTGTGGGCCGGTCGGATTGTTCGCGCTGCTGAGCGCGCAGCTCTTCGGTGCGGCGCAGATCTTCGCCGTCGACAAAGTGGGCTATCGGCTCGAACGCGCGAAGCAGTATGGGGCAATTGCTATCGATGCGAGCAAGGAAGACGTGCAGCAGCGGATTTTCGAAGCCACCGACGGCCGCGGTGCCCACGCGGTGGTCGAGGCCGTCGGTGCGCAGGAGACGGTCCATCTCGCGTTCCAGCTCGTTCGCATCGGCGGCACGGTGTCGGTGGTCGGCGTCCTCATCAACGACGACTTCAGCTTCCCGATGGGCACGGCGTTGATGAAGGACCTCACGTTCCGCATCGGCCTGGTCAACGTGATCGGGTTCATCCCCACGCTCCTGCCGCTGGTGCGGTCGGGGCGCCTCGATCCGACGAAATTAATTTCGCACCACATGCCGCTAGCCGAGGGGGCCGAGGCATACCAGCTCTTCGCCGGCCGCACCGACGGTTGCCTGAAAATCGCGTTGCAGCCGTAACGATCGCGTCGATCCTGCCTCGAAAAAACCGGGGCCAAAGCCACAGACACTTGAGGCGCATGCTTTTCCAGCATCACCGCGCTTTGTCCAAAGTCGCCAAGGTAAGCGGACCGCCGCTGGCATTCGCCAGGCGGATTAGGCCGTCGAACGCGGCGAACTTGTAAGCCATCGTGTACGTCGGTGTGGCGAACGTCAGGCGGTTGAAAAGATCGATCGTGCCGTCCCCGTGGATCGTGGCCTGTCCGAGTGCAATCAGTTCCGAGGCGATGTCGCCAAGAATATGTACTCCGAGTAGCCGCCGGTCGTCGCGACGGAATACAAGTTTCAACATCCCTTCCGGGTGGCCCGAGATGATGCCGCGCGCCAGTGTCGCGAAATTGCAACGACCCACCTCGTAGCCGATGCCTTGTTCCTTAGCCTGATCCTCCGTGAGACCAACCGCAGCGATCTCCGGCACCGAGTACACCGCCGACACAGGCAACGGGTCCAACCTCTCTTTGAACCCGAGACCGAAAGCATGACAGGCCGCCACTCGACCTTGCTCCATTGAGATCGAAGCGAGGGAGGGCCCGATCAGGTCACCGGCCGCGTAGATCCCCTCGACGTTAGTGCGGAAATGTTCGTCCACAACCACCCTGCCGCGGGCGTTGATCTGGACGCCGGCTTCGGCCAGACCGAGCCCATCGGTGTTGACCGACCGGCCCGCCGCAAACAGCACGATATCCGGGCGCAGCACTTCGCCGCTGTCCAGGGTGACGTGCAGTTCGCCATTGATCCGCCCCGTCGCACTGACGCGCGAGCTCAGCGCCACGCGAATCCCCATGTTCTCGAATACGCTGGCAGCCAGTTGCGACATCTCGCTATCCATGTTGGCCAATAGGCGCCCACTGCTGTCGACTAACGTAACGGAGATGCCGAACGCGGCGAAAATCGATGCGTACTCACAGCCGATGGCGCCGCCTCCAATGACGACTACGCTCTTGGGAATGCCCTGCAGCGAAGGCAGGCTCTCGGAATCGAAAATGCCCGGATCGTCGAATGGGATGTTTGGCGGACGGGACGGGTGCGAACCTGTAGCGAGGAGAATGCGGCTGGCGGAGAGAACGCGCTCCTGCCCCTCGCCGTCTCGCGGAGTCACGAGCACTGTCCGGTTCGGCCCCAGACGCGCCGCGCCGTAAAGGACTTTGATGCCAAGCGTGGCAAAGTGAGAGCGTGTGGCTTCCTGCATTTCCGAACACACTTGTGCGGTCCGTGAGCGCATGCGTTCAACCGCACGCCCCGTGTCCACCTGGGCCGTCAGCCCGTACAGGTCGCGATCCTGGAAGCCAGTGAGGTAGAGCGCGGCCGTGCGCAGCGTCTTGGTTGGTGCGCCACCCGTTGTGACCACTTCGCCGCCTAGGACTTTGCGCTCGATCACCAGCGTTCGCTGTCCGAAGAGGGTTGCCACCGCAGCCGCGCCTTGACCGGCCGGGCCGCCACCGATCACGATGAAATCGTACTCGCTGCTTTCAGTCATGAGCCTCCTCTCCGTTGCTGGAATGCTTCCTGCCGCCAGTTCCTTCGTGTGCTTCTTTATTCAGGTCCCCAGGGATTCCGCGACCATCTGCTCTTTGCGCCATTTGGTGTACGGCATCGTCGCTAGCGAGGTGGTGATCTCGTAGATGACGATGATCACCATCGTGGACTTGGCGGGGAAGTTCAGCGCCGCGATGAGCGCGGCTATGCCGGTCTCGCGCGAGCAGGCGGCGATAGCTAGCGACGCACGATCGCCGGGGTGCGGCCCGCCAAGCCAGTGTCCGACAGCGAGCGCCACGCCGGACAAACCGGCAATCACCAGGAATGAAGCCAGGCCGATGTCCCAGATGCCGGAGAAATTCAGCACAAAGAGACTGAGCAAGCTCACTGGCCGCGCATAACCGGCCGCCGCGCTCAACGGCTCATCGATGCGTTCGGCAAACCTGGGCACCAGGCGCCGGAGCAGCGCGCCCGCCGCCAGCGGCACGAGGAAGGTCAGCGCGACGACCTTCGCCACTCGCAGCGGCGGAACGCTGGCATCAGCGGCGAGCGGCAGCGCCGTCAAGATGGCGAGCGACAGGGGGACTGTAATCACCGCCAGAAGTGACATGGTGATCAGCAGACTGAAGACATAGGGCGGGTTGCCACCCAGCTCCAGCATCTCCTTTGGAGCAGTGGTCTCGGCGGATGAGATGGCCAACAGCGTGAGGCCGATCTTGACGTTCAGCGGCAGCGGCACCAACCCTAGCACTGCCCCCGTTACCATGGGCACGACGACATACTTGGCAAGGAATGTGCGGACGAGCAGGCCGGGGTGGCGGAATAGAAAGAACGGCTCGGCGAGGTGCGCCTTGAAACCCAAGGTCAGGATGGAGGCGAACAACGCGACCCCGAGAGCGAAGACAGCAATCGGCTCGGCGCTCATCCGATCACGAAAAAATCGTACTCGTTGCTCGCGGCATGACTTCATCCTGACTATGAACTCGGCTGTTGGGCTGCAGACGAGCTAGTGGGCCGCGCGGCGATCTGGTTCTTGCACCATTTCGTGTACGGGATCATCACCAGCAGTGTGACGATCTTGTAGATGAGGATCATCACCATGGCCTGCCGGTCGGCGAAGTTCAGCGCCGCGATGAGCGCAGCTACCCCGGTGTTCCGCTCGGCAGTGGCGATGGCGAGGGCCGTGCGGTCGCCGGGATCCGATCCGCCAAGCCAGTGTCCGACGGCGAGTGCCACGATGGTCAAGACAGCAATAGCCAGGTAGTCAAGCACACCTGTTTTTTGCCAGATGGCGGTGAAATTCAGCGCGAGCAGACCCAGCAGTGTCGCTAGGAGCACACTACCGGCCCCTTTGTTCAACGGCCCGGTGATGCGATCGGCGACGCGCGGCCACAGGCGACCGAAGATCGCACCCATCGCCAGTGGCAGGAGGACGGTCACGGCGATGACCTTTGCCACTTGCAGCGGCGGAACGCTGGCGTTCGCAGCCAACGGCAACGCTGTGAGAATGGCGAGCGAAAGCGGAACGGTGATCACCGCCAGCAGCGAGGTAGTGACCAGCAGGCTGTAGACGTAAGGCGGGCCGCCACCCAACGCCCGCATCTTGGTCCCCGCGGTGTGCAACACGGGCGAGATGACCAGCAGTGTCAGCCCGATTTTGAGACCGAGCGAAAGCGGCAGCGCGAGGACCGAGACCGTCACCACTGGCATCACGACAAACATCGCGACGAACGAGCGTGCAAGCAGTGTCGGGCGACGCCAAAGGTATAGCACGTCGGCGAGAGTCGCCTGGAAACCCAAAGCCAAGACGGATGCGAATAACGCGATCTGCAGCGCGGTCACGAAGGCTTCTTCTGCGGTCATCGTTCTGGCTTCCTCACATCTTGGCCAGGTTGCGCCAGAGTTGCTCCAGACTCTTCGCGCCGCCGAAGAAGCCCGACAACAGCGTAAAATCGAAGATGACAACGTCGCCGGCGCGCTTGCCGTCCGATGGAACCCAGACCATGGCATTGAACTCTCGATTGCCCGCCTCGACGAAGGGGTGTGGCGGCGCATCAAGATTGATGGGCTGCCGGGCCAGAACCACCGCGCCCTTCGGGTCGTCGGCGGTCAGAGCATAGTGCGGCAGGTGGTGGTGAAGATTGAAGGTCGTGACGCCCCGCAGCAATCCCCGAGCGTCCAAGTCTGCTGCGACATTCAGCGGAGCCGGTTGGTTGGTTCCTTTGACTCGGCCCGGGCTGAGTCCGTACTGATTCACGACCGGGATATCGAACGCGGACAATATCGAGCGAGCAAATCCGCTGAAGCGTTGCTGCCCGCTCACCGTCCAGTCGCCATGGTGGTTGTGTTCCACGATACGGCCCTCCAGATCGTTCGCGGTTCCGACATCATGGTGAGGATGGATCACGAGGGAGGTCCCCTCTCGCGCAAGGAACTGCTGCAGCATTTGGACTTCCCCTGGGCCTATTGTCTGAGCGGTGCGCAGGTGATCGAGGCTGATCACCATCAGCGTGTCCGTGTCCGCTAGCACCCGCTCGTCGAGGGGTTGGTTGTTTCCGCCCTTGTCCACGCGCTGATGCAACGGTACGGTCTGGCCGGTAACCTCGCCGACGAACTTTCGAAACGTGTTGAAAGCATTGACGATCCCAATGTCCATCTGGGTGCCGATTCCCTGATCGAGCCCACTCATTGACTCGAGCTTGGGCCAGGCTTGCCGGCGAGCCTCCAGCACGGTGATGAAGCGGTTATCCAAATCCGCCACGTCCGCCCCGGCTTCTACCGGATAATTCCATGAGATGTAGAGTGTGAACCGGCGCTTGCCCGCTTCGTACGTTCGCGGTTTGCTCTGCGTGCTCGTCAACACGGCTGTCATTTTGCCTCCGTGAGTTCGCACTACGGCGACTGGAAATAGTACGTGATCGAAAAATTTACCTGAAACTCTTTGTTCCCGGTGTTGAATGGCTCTTTGATCGAAAGCACGAAGCCCAGTTGCGGATCCTCAAGTTGCTTGGCGACAGACAATTTTCCGGACTGCGTCACGTAGTTGTGGTTCTCGAAATCCACCTTGGCTTCGTACCGCGGCGTCACCGACCAGTAGCGTGGCAGCAGGACCGTTGCCGGGAAAAACATCTCCAGATAATGCTGCGGAGCCGCGCCATGCTCCTCGGCGATCGATTGGTTGTATTCCGTCGCTGGAGGGAACGTGAGCCATCGGGTGGCGTCCCATGCCACGCTCGCGTTCCCCTGGAGCCGCCACACGTCGTCACCCAAATCGTCCTCGGCAGTTGGCATGCGCAGCTCCAGGCCGCCGCCTGCGCGCCACGCATCGTTGAGCCGGAAAGCCGTGGCAGTCCCCACCTTGATATCACCGAGTCCGTGCTCGTTAGAGTCGCCGGTAGAATCGCCCGCAAGATGCCAGTCGTATGGAAGTTTGAGTCGCACCGCCCACTCCTGGCTGGCCGAGACGCGCCACGCCCACGCGCCGCCCAGGGTTTCCTCCAGACTGTTGCTGCCGTCTCGGAATTTGTTCCACTCCGTCTCCATCCAAACACGGCGCAAGAGAATGGTCGGGTCCTCCAGCGCCTTGAGGTCCTCGGTGAGAACTTGCTCTCCTGCATTGTCGCCGGCTGGTTCAGCGGCGCGCGCCGACATCGTCAGCCATCCAATCGCAATTGCCCCGAGGGCGAGGCTGAGCGCGTGTCTCGAACGGTGTTGAGGCAACGCGTTGCTCGACTCCGGCAAGAAAGCGAAGCACCCTAATACCGGGTTGCGGTTAGTCCGAAGCCAGGTCGAGCAGCGGTTTCAACGCCGAGTCTTGAAGCGGCTTGGTGGCCGCTGGATTGTCCAGCACTTGCTGGAACGCGTCGTTCACGGCCAGACTTTTCATCACCTGCTGCAACGTGCGCGGATAGGTGCGGGTGTACACGACGGACTTGCAGAAGTGGCTCATGAACCACTTCTTCATGACGTTGAGATCCGCTTGCGGGGCTTCCATCGTCCCGGGGTAACCCACCAAATGCCGGAACCAAGGGTGAAGAATGTCCATCAGCGTGTGGACCGCATCGTCAATGTACTGGTTGATGTCGCCGTCGAAGGTGGTGGCGAAGAGCAGGCGCGTGTCGTTGTCGAACATGCAGAGCCGGCTGTCGTGCAGGCCGATGATGAAGGGAACCCGGGAAGCCTTGACGCCCTCGCCGAACGCGACCAGGTCATCGCGAAGCTGCTTTTCGTGGCCGGGCTGAATATTGAAGATCAGTGTGAACTCGCTGTTCGGGCCGGCTTTCTTTCCGAGGTCCTTGTCCACGACGTAGCCGATTTTTTCCGCGCCGCGGCGAAGTCGTCCAATTCCTTGCCGGTCGCCATCATTTGCTTTGCGCTGGGGGGAGTTTTGGGTGCACTCATGTTTGCTTTTCCTTTCTTTGGTTGCTTGTCTTTTGTGTTTTGATTTTTCCTGACGGAAAATTTTGGGTTCGTGTTCGCATTTCTAGCTGTTGAGGTCGGCCAGCCAGCGTAACGCGCGGAGGCCGGGCATGAAGCAATACTCGCCGCCGCGCGTGACCACGAATTGCGGCAGGCCTTGCAGGCGGCGGCGGATGGGAATCTTGGGAAGAGTGAACATGCCGCTCGTGGTGTTGGCGCTGCACAGCGGGTCCTGCTCGACGTTGGCGCCGATGAAGTCGCCCTTGTTGAGCCACTCGGTCTGGACGAACTCGAACTGGCGCGCCAGGTTCGAGCCGACGAACGCGAAAATCAGCCCACGATCCTGACCGTCGTCCTCCAACACGCCTTCCGGCAGCGGCGGACCGTAAGCCGTGCCGCGGCGAATCATGCGGTGGAGGCGTACCTGCCCGACTTCCGTCGCGTCGCGGAAATTCATCCGCCGGATGTGCGAGCCACGCGGCGTTTTTAACCCGGTCGGATCGTCTGCGTGAAACAGGAACGCGTTGTTGCGCTTCGAGTCCGCGCCAATCGCGGGATCGTCGCGCTCCGGCGAAAGGGCCAGCGGACAGCCGCTCTTCCAGCGCCCGACCATCTTCGCCGCGTGCAACTCCTCTTCCTCTGCGCTTGAGGAAACGGATTTCACATATTGCCGGAACGCCGCCACACGCTGGTGGAGCTTGCGGAAGACAACATACGTGCCATTGCGGCCCAGCACTTCCGGCCCCGGCATAAGCGCCAACCCACCCATTTCGTCAGGATAGCCTAGGACGAACTCGCCTGCCTTCAGCGGCTGCTCCTTCGGGTTGCTGCCAGGTATGCCGCTGCCTTCGACAGCCGGATGGCTGATGCTGTCCTTGAACCCGAAATGTTCCCGCTCGGTTGGCCCCACATAACTATCCTGGCGATAGATCACTTCAATGCCGGGCGTGCCTTCGATCCCTTTGCGGGCGCGCTCCACCCTGGCCTCGAGCCGGGCCGTATCGGGCGCGAGCCCGGCCAGCACGACATGGACGTCAGACGTGCCGAGCGGCTTTTCCCAGTTGGCCGGGCTGCTTTCGCCGACGTCACCCAACTCTTGCGCGCGGGCCGCCATGCCCTGCTGGAACTCCGGCGGGAAGCTATCGAGCGAATCCTGGGGCACGCCCAGCGCCTTGAGCCCTTGGAAGGTCAGCGCGATGCTCACCCAAGCTTCGGCTTCCGGGCTCACGGGATTCGCGGCGGACGTGATCGCTGCGCTGACCCGGCGCAGCATCTCGCGCCCGGCTTTGTGGTCGTCGATGCGGACCAGCAAATAGGTGGCGGCATACGGAGTGGGCCGGGGGCGCAGGACGCCACTCTGAATGTCATCAAGCTCCAGCACGGCGCTCATCTTTCGTCCTCCAACACCGCATGCACAAACTCGACGAGTTCCTGCGCCGACTCGAAGCGCGCCCGTTGCCCGGTACCCAAGTGTTCGGCGCGACCGCAAAACGTCCCAGCCCTGCTCCCCGTCTCGCGCGTGAATTGCACTACGAAGGCCTTCCAAGCTGGGAGCGTCGGCGCTCCGGCATCCTCGCCGGATCTTCGTCGGCGGGTTCGGCTCTTGTCGGAACTCCTTGGGTGTGCCATTGAGGCGACTTGATACTATCCGGCTGGCCGTGAAGTCCCGTAGGTCTCCCGCAACTTTTCCGTAAATTCCCCGACGAATCTTCGGTAAGCGACATGAGCAGCTTGCGGGGTGAGAAGCCGAAACCCCCACACGATTCCAACGAAACGATCGTCTTTCCGCCGTTCGCACTTGATCTGCGTGGCGGCCGATTGCTCCGCGGCGCACACACCATCCCGTTGCGACCGAAGACGTGGGCGGTACTGTGCTACCTGGCTGAGCGCCCTGGCGTCTTGGTATCCAAGGAAGAACTCTTCGCTCAGATATGGGCCGGCACCGCAGTCGGCGACGACAGCCTGACGAAGTCCATTCACGAAATCCGCGACGCGTTGGCAGATGATTTGAAGGCGCCGCGGTTCGTGGCGACGGTGCCTCGCCGCGGATTTCGCTTCGTGGCGCAGACGAGTTCCCAGCGGAGAACGGCTGTTGGCCATGTCGACCAGCAACTCGTGACGAACTTCATAGGGCGAACATCCGAGCTGTCGCGGCTGGGCGACTGCTTCCGTCGCGCCTGTAGCGGGCAGCGACAGCTCGCATTCGTCACCGGCGAGCCGGGCATTGGGAAGACCGCTCTCGTTGAGGCGTTCATCTCAGCACTCGGTGTGCAGCCCTCGGAGCTGTTGATTGGACAAGGTTGCTCCGTGGAGCAGACGGGGACCCGCGAAGCCTACTTGCCTGTGCTCGGTGCGGTCGAACGGCTGATGCACGATTCAGACGTTGAGGGGTTTGTGCCGCTCCTGCGACGCTTTGCTCCGACGTGGTTGGCACAGGTGCCGTGGCTGATCGAAGCCAGTGACGCCAAGAGGCTGGCAGATTCGCTCGTCGACACTAGACCCGAGCGCATGCTGCGCGAGTTCTGCGCATTCATCGAAGCGCTGACCGAAGGTCAGACTCTTCTTCTCGTCCTTGAAGATCTCCACTGGAGCGACCCGGCAACCATCGAGTTGCTCACCATGCTGGCGCAGCGGCGGGAACCGGCACGGCTGCTGGTGATCGGCACGTATCGTCCTGCCGACGTAGCCACGCGCGAGCATCCGCTGGTGCAGGCCAAGCAGACCTTGCAACAGCGACGCCGGTGCATCGAGATTCCGCTCCAGGATCTGACCGCCACCAATGTCGAAACTTACGTGGAGAAGCGTCTGCCCGGCTACGACCGACCGCGGGAGCTTGCACGACTGATCCACGAGCACACCGAAGGCAACCCGTTGTTCATGATCGCAGTGTTGGGTGACCTCATCGCTCGCGGTTGGCTGGTGGACACCGCTCCCGGGTGGGCACTCACCGTTCCGATCGCAAAGGCTGATCTCGGTGTGCCTGATGATCTGCGACAGATGATCGCGATCCAACTGCACGCGATGAGTCCGGCTGACCAATCGCTCTTGGAGGTCGCGAGTGTTGCGGGAACGGACTTCGCAGCACCAGCCCTGGCTGCTGTCCTGAATGTTGGCCTCGACGAAGTGGAGACAGCATGCGAGCGGCTGAGCCGTTTGCACCGCTTCTTGCGGGTAGTGGGAATTGTGGAATGGCCACCGGATGGTACGGCGAGGCGCTACGGCTTCATCCACGCGCTCTACCGCCACGTGGTGTACGAGGCCATACCGGAGGGTCGCCGGCAGCGACTCCACCAGCGGATCGGCGAGACGATCGAGTCCGCGTACGACAGTCGCGTCTCGGACATCGCCGCCGAGTTGGCGGTCCATTTCGAACGCAGTCGCGATCGCCCGCGCGCCATCAAGTATCTCACCGCGACGGCGACCCGTGCCCAGCGTCGCTTTGCAACGCGCGAGGCCATCGGCGCCTTGGAGAGCGCGCTGACGCTGGCAACGTCGCTGCCAAACACCGAAGCGCGTCAGCGGCAAGAGCTCGATCTGCGCATGCTCCTCGGCCCGGCGCTTGGCAACATCTGTGGGTTTGCGTCGGAGCAGGTTCGACAGAACTACGAGCGGGCCCGGGCGTTGTGCAACGCCGTCGGTACGCCAACAGATCTCTACGGCGTCCTCTACGCCTTGTGGCATTCACAAAGCTTTCGTGCCGAGGTCGCAGCCGAAGTGACCGCCAGGGAGTTGGCACAACTTGCTGGAACCAGCGGCAAGGCGGAACTGCGCCTGCAGGCAGATGCGCTCTTGGGAAGAACGGCCTTGTATCAAGGGAAGTTCGTGGAGAGCCGCGACAGGTTGGCGCATGTAATCGAAGCGTGGCGTAACCGAAAGGGAGGATTGGACGAGTCTGTCTTTGCTATAGAACCGCTGATCGCCACCAACGGCCACTACGCTTTCGCCTTGTGGTTTCTCGGTTATCCCGACCGAGCCAACCATCATATCAAAGAGTCGCTAGCGTTAGTGGAGCATGGGGCCCGTCCTCTGACGCGAGCGGCAGGCCTCTTCCACGCGGCCTACGTCCATCACCTCTGTCAGAATTCTCGGGAGGCCCAAGACGTCGCCGAGCAGGCCATCTCGCTGTCAACCGAGCATGGTCTCACGTTCACGAGGGCCCAGGTCACCGCCCTCTCAGGTTGGGCGCTGGCGCAACAGGGGGAAGGCAAACGGGCAATCAACATGATTCAACAAGGGCTGGACGAGTATCGGAGCACCGGCGCCAAGCTCCTGTCCTCGCACATGCTTGCATGGCTAGCGGATGCGCATCGTCGCCTCGGAGAAATCAAAGCCGGTTTGGCCGCTGTCGACGAAGGCATCGTAATCGCGGAGGAGTCCCTTGATAGCGCCTATCTCGCCGAGCTGTGGCGGATCAAGGGAGCGCTTTTGTTGGCATCGGTTGATGGTCCGAGGTCGACAGGCGCGAGAGGTAAGCAGGCGCGGGTAGAACAGGCGGAGGGGTGTCTGCAACGGGCGCTGGAGATCGCGCGCGCGGGCCACGCTCGGTCCCTTGAGTTGCGCGCGGCGATCAACCTGGCGCAGCTCTGGCGTAATCAGCGGAAACCTGCCGCCGCCCGCGCGCTGCTCGGCGACATCTACAGCTGGTTCACTGAGGGCTTCCACACGCCGGACCTGCGTGAGGCGAATGCGTTGCTCGAAGAAACGTTGAGCTGACTGCCGCAAACACCGGCTTCCGCTGGTATGACGGACTCACTGCTGCGGGCTTTGGGCAAAGCCCACCTATTCGTTCGCAAGATGCGGACAGCGCTGCGCTCGCATTTCCTAGACGCGGGACTGCGCCCGGACCCTGCACGCTAAAGCGAAGGCGAGACGGAGAGCCGGTGCGTGGTCTGGATGTTGGAGGCGCTGACTCTCAAAACGAGGAGAGCGCAATGCCGAGGGTGAGCAGGCAGAATCCGCAGCGAGAGAGCGGGGTGAAGTTGCCGTCGGCCGTGCCGCGGTTGTCGGGTGAAGACTTGTCATTCTGGTGGTTCGACTCGCCGATGCAGCCGACCACCATGGCGATGTTGATGGTGCTCGATCGCTCGCCCGACGATGCGCAGCTCAGGCTGGCGTTCGAGCGCGCGGTGGCAGCAGTGCCGCGGCTGGCGCAGCGCGTCGCCGACGCCCCGCTCGACCTGACCCTGCCGCACTGGGAACTCGATCCCACCTTCGATCTCGACTATCACGTGCGCCGCCACGCGCTCTCCGGAGCGGGCGATGTGGCTGAGCTGTTCCATGAGATCGCCCCGGCGTACGAGGCGCCGTTCGATCGTTCGCGTCCGCTGTGGGAAGTGCGCGTCTACGACGGGCTGGGCCGCGACCACCGCGCGGCGCTGTTCTTCAAGTTGCATCACGCCGTGGCCGACGGCGTCGGCGGCAATGCGATCTTCGCCGCGATGAGCGACTGGGAGCGCGAGCCGAGCGCACCGGCGAAGCCGGAAGTTGATCATCGGTCGAAGGGTGGGTGGCCCGAGCCGCGACCGCTGGGTGAGCGGGTGCTCGACGCGCTGCGCGATCGCGTGGAGCTGGACTTCGAACGCGCGAGCGCGGTCGCCAGCACGGTCGTCGACACCATCCAGCATCCCGAGAAATTGAGCCGCGCGCTGGCCGCGGTGCGATCGATGGTCGAGACGCTGCGTTTCGACAGTCATTCGCCGCTCAAGGCCAGCGCCGGTCGCGCGCGGCATCTGAGCGGGACGGACTTGCCGTTCGAAGCGGTGCGGGCGCTGCGGCGCGCGCTGGGCGGCTCAATGATCGACGTGATCCTGACGATTATGGCGCGTGCGATCGGCAGGTGGCACGCGGCTCACCACCTGAGCCAGGTGCGCGAGCTGATGACGCTGGTGCCGGTGAATCTGCGCAAACCGGAGCAGTGGGCCGAGCAGGCGAACGTGGGCAACGTGGCGACCGGGATCCTCCTGCCGTTGCCGATCCGGATGCGCAGCGTGTTGACGACCTATCGCGAGATCCACCAGCGGATGGAAGCGAAGAAGGCGGATCCATTGTCGACGGCAACGCCGCTGCTGACCGAATGGATGAGCGTGCTGCCGCGTTCATTAGTTAGCTGGATGGCGGAGGCGAGCTTCGGAAGCGTCGACTTCATCGTTACCAACGTGCCCGGGATTCTCGTGCCGCGTTATTTGGCGGGTGCCGAAATTCTGGCCGCGTACCCGTTCGCGCCAGTGGCCATGAAGAGTCCGGTGAGCGTGGCGCTGTACGGTTATCGCGACCGGCTCTTCATCGGGCTCAACTCCGACGAAACGCTGATGCCCGACGTCGATGACTTCAAGGCAATGATCCGCGACGCGTTCGCAGAACTGTGCGCGGCTGCGGGTGTTCACGCGGCGGCGCCGGCGGCGACCTCTTCGAGGCGATCGACGCGCGGACCGGCGGCGAGCCACGAGGTGGCGGAGCGGCGGCCGGCGGCGTGCATCGCGGCGAGGATGCCGCGCTCGAAATAGAGATACGATCCAGCGTTGAACACCGCGTCGCGGGCGGGACGCACGGCATCGTACAGTGTCACCTCCCGGTATGGACTGTGATCGAGTTGGGCCAGCCGATTGCGTTCGAGCAACAGCTTGCGGTCGACGTTGTAGGCGTTTTCCAGCAGACTATCGACCGTGCGCTCCACGGCGCGACCGAAGTGGGGCAGGGGACCGCGCTGCGGGTCGGGCGGCTCGGTCACCAGCACCGTGATGATCTCTTCGGCACCCAGTGCCACCACCGGCGCCAACGGGGTGTTGACCAGCAAGCCGCCGTCCCACAGCAAGTGGCGGCCGATGCGCACGGGCGGAAACAATAGCGGGATGCTCGCGCTCGCCAGCACCATATCGACGGTGATGTGATCGACGATGTTGTAATCGGGCGGCTTGGTCAGCGCCGTCTCGGCGTTGACGAAACGGACGACATGTCCGGTGTGCGCGTCGACGGTGTTGATGGCGAGCCTATGGCCGTTGCACGGAACCCGTTCGCCGTCGAACGCATCGACGAGACGTTCGCGCAGTTGCGAGGTGTCGGCGACATACGACTCGTCGATGCCGCCCATGAAGCGGCTGATCAGCTCGAAGCGCGTGGTGAGCAGATACTCGACCCACACGGCCGCGACACTGCCGCGCTGCGGCGGAAGGTGGTTCAGGGCGCGCTGGATGAAGGCGCGCCACGGCACGAACGATTGCATCCAGCGCGCTGACTCTTCCAAGGTCAGGCGCAGGAGCGTGCGCGCGGCGCTGTGGAAAAACACCGGGCTCGCCACCACCGGTGGGTTGTCGGCGATCCCGTTCCAGAAACGCATCATCTCGCGCGGCGACTTGCCGGCTGCTATCAGCGCGGCGTTGATGGCGCCGGCTGACGTGCCGGACAGCACCGTCGGGCCCGCTGCAAAGCGCGGATCGCGCAACAAGCGCTCGTATACGCCGACTTGAAACGCCCCGCGCGCGCCGCCACCCGACAGCACCAGTCCCAACGTTCGCGACCTGCGCGGCCCAATTGCAATCTGCTTCATGGTCTCGCTCCTTCCGCCTCCTCCGGCTCCACCCGACCAGGATGAACATAGTGGAATATTCATCACTCCGTAAAGGGGTCGAGATGACGATAGTCGTCGATCGCCGGCCAGGGGACGTGGCACCTGATGTGCGCCGGAGAAACACAATCCCAGATGAACGGCCGGGCTTGTTGCGACCATAGGCGACCCTGTGTATGGTGCCGAGCGTTTGCATTGCAGACGCGTGGAGGAACGGTGAGACGTCAGCACACTATAGTGACCGCGCTGGCGCTGGCCCTACTGGCCGGTGCCTGGAGCGCCTGCAGTCCGCAAGGCGATGAGATTGTCGTCGGCGAGTACGGCTCATTGACGGGGGGCACCGCGACCTTCGGGACGTCGACGCACGAAGGTGTGCTGTTGGCGTTGAAGAAGATCAACGACGCGGGCGGCGTGTTGGGCAAGCAGGTGCGCGTGGTCACGGAAGACGATCAAAGCAAGCCGGAAGAAGCCGTCACCGCGGTGCTGAAGCTGGTCAAACAGAACCAGGTCGTCGCTGTGGTCGGCGAAGTCGCCTCCAGCCGCAGCCTCGCCGCCGCGCCGGTGTGTCAGTCGAGCAAGATCCCGATGCTGTCGTCGGCGTCGACCAATCCGAAGGTGACTCAAGTTGGCGACTTCATTTTTCGCGCCTGCTTCATCGATCCGTTTCAAGGCTCGACCATGGCGAAGTTCGCCGTCAACACGCTCAAGGCGCACAAGTTCGCGATTCTCACCGACAACAAGAATGACTACTCGGTCGGGCTGACGCAGTTTTTTCGCGAGACCGTGAAAAAGCTCGGCGGCGAGATCGTGGTGGAAGAGAGCTATGCCGAGGGCGACATCGAGTTCAAAGCTCAGCTCACCTCGATCAAGGCCGCGCAGCCCGACGCCATTTACGTACCCGGCTACTACACCGAGTGCGCGTTGATCGCGCGCCAAGCGCACGAGTTGGGCCTGACCGCCACGCTGTTGGGGGGTGACGGCTGGGACAGTCCGAAGACGACCGAGATCGGGGGTAAGGCGGTCGAGGGCGTGTACTTCACCAATCACTATTCGGCCGAAGAGCAGCGGCCTGAGGTGCAACAGTTTCTCAAGGAGTACCGCGAGGCGTACAAAGGCAAGACGCCCGACGCGATGGCGGTGCTCGGATACGACGCCATGAGCATGATGGCCGATGCGCTGCGGCGCGCGGGCTCGACCGATGGCACGCAGATCCGTGACGCGTTGGCCGCCACCAAGGACTTTCCCGGCGTGAGCGGGCGCATCACCATTGACAAGGACCGCAACGCGCAGAAGGCGATCGTCGTGCTGAAGATAGAGAACGGGGCCTTTCACTTCGTCGAATCGATCGCGCCGTAGGCGCGCGAGCAACCGTCGATGCGCGCCGAACCACGCCGATGACACGCCGATGAACGGCCTCGATGTGGGGCGGTCGGCCTTCGCTCCGCACTAGACTAAACCTTGGATCAATTCATCCAACAACTGATCAACGGGCTGTCGTGGGGCGCGATCTATGCGCTGATCGCGCTCGGCTACACGATGGTGTACGGCGTGTTGCGCCTGATCAACTTCGCGCATGGCGACGTGTACATGGTCGGCGCGATGATGGCCTACTACATCGCGCACTGGCTCGGGTTTGCCGTGGCGCCCTCGGCGGCGGGCTTCGTCATCGTGATGGTGCTGTCGATGACGGCGTGCGCGCTGCTCGGCGCGCTGATCGAATTGGTGGCGTACAGGAGGCTGCGCAGCCAGCCCCGTTCGTCGATGCTGATCACGGCGATCGGCGTGTCGATGCTGTTGGAGTTCGGCGGCCAGCGGGTGTTCGGACCCGATCCGAAGTTCTTCCCGCAGCTGATCGAATCGCACTCGCTGTTCCGCGCCGGGAGCGTCGTGATGACCAACATCGATGCGTTGGTGATCGTGGTGTCACTGGCTCTGATGATCGGGCTGCGCTGGATCGTCATGAAGACGCGCGTCGGGATGGCGTTGCGCGCGGTGAGCTTCAGCTACGACGCGGCGGCGCTGATGGGCATCGACGTCAACCGGGTGCTGACGCTCACGTTCATGCTGGGATCGGCGTTGGCGGCGGCGGCCGGCACCATGGTGGGGCTGCGCAATCCCAAGATCGATCCGCTGATGGGCTTGATGCCTGGGGTGAAGGCGTTCGTGGCGGCCGTGCTCGGCGGCATCGGCAATTTTCCCGGCGCGGTTGTCGGCGGGCTGTTGATGGGGCTGACCGAGACGTTCGTGTCGGCGTATCTCAGCTCGACTTATCGCGACGCGGTGGCGTTCGTCATTCTCATCGGCGTCCTGTTGGTGAAACCGACGGGCCTGTTCGGGCGGGTGACGGTGGAGAAGGTCTGATCCATGGCGGGACTGCTGCATCTGCTTCGGCGCAACGCCTTGGTCGCCGTGATCGTGTTGGCGCAGTGGCCGCTGAGCATGGCGCTGTCGCGCTGGCTCAATCCGTACTACCTGCAGATCATCGTCTACATCGGCATCAATGTGATCCTCGCGGTGAGCCTCAATCTCATCAACGGCATCACCGGCCAGTTCTCGCTCGGCCACGCGGGGTTCATGGCGTTGGGTGCGTATGTGAGCGCGGCGTTTACGCTGTCGTTGGGCGCGTCGGTTGCCGGCACGACGGAATTGCTGGTGGCATTGCTGATCGGCGGCTTTGGCGCGGCGGTGGCGGGCGTTCTCGTGGGGGTTCCGTCGTTGCGTTTGCGCGGGGACTATCTCGCCATCGTCACGCTCGGATTTGGCGAGATCATTCGGGTGTTGATTCTGAACACCAACGCGGTCGGCGGCGCGCGCGGGTTGACCGGCATTGCGCCACTCGCGGGCTTCGGCTCGGTGTACGGCTGTGCGGTGGTGTGCGTGGTGATGCTGTGGCGCCTGGTGCACTCGACGAAAGGCAGCGCGTTTGCCGCGATCCGCGAGGACGAGATCGCGGCGGCGGCGATGGGTGTCGACACCACGCGCTACAAGGTCATTGCGTTCACGATCGGCGCGTTCTGGGCGGGCGTGGCCGGTGGCTTGTTCGCGCACTTCATCGGCTACATCCACACCAACTCGTTCACGTTTCTCAAGAGCATCGAAATTGTCGTCATGGTCGTGCTGGGTGGTGCGGGCAGCATCAGCGGCGCGATCCTGGCGGCAGCGGCGCTGACCGTGCTGCCGGAGCTGCTGCGCTTCGGCGCTGAATACCGCATGATCATCTACTCGCTGCTGTTGATTGTGATGATGCTGACGCGGCCGACCGGCTTGCTCGGCAATCGAGAACTGACATGGCGCTCCTGGAAGCCCGGCACTGCTCACTGAGCTTCGGCGGCCTCAAGGCGGTCAGCGATTTCAGTTTCGCGCTCGATCGTGGCGAGTTGGTCGGATTGATCGGCCCCAACGGCGCCGGCAAGACGACCTGCTTTAATCTCATCACCGGGGTGTACGCACCCGACGAGGGCGAAATCCATTTCGCGAAGGAGTCCGTCGCGGGGTTGCCGACGTTTCAGATCAATCGGCGCGGCATCGCCCGTACGTTTCAAGGCATCCGCCTGTTTCCGAATCTGACGGTGTTCCAGAACGTGCTCGTTGGCTCCAGCCGGCATGCGAGCCATGGTTTGTTCGGTGCCATCGCGCAGACCCGCGCGGCCGAGCGCGAGAGCGAGCGGATTGCGCAGGAGTGTCTGACCTTGCTGCGCATGGTGGGGCTGGAGGAGCAACGCGACGCGATTGCGCGCTCGCTGCCGTACGGCTCACAGCGTCGGCTCGAGATTGCGCGCGCGCTGGCGACGCGGCCGCAGCTGCTACTGCTCGACGAGCCGGCGGCGGGGATGAACCCGCCCGAGAAGGTCGAGCTGATGGAAAAAATCCGCTGGCTGCGCGACGACCTCGGCCTCGGTATTCTCGTCATCGAACACGACATGCCCCTGATCATGGAGATCTGCGAACGCATCACCGTGCTCGATCACGGAGAGACCATCGCCGTCGGCCCGCCGGCGCAGATTCGCACCGACCCGAGAGTCGTCGAGGCTTATCTCGGCCAACCGGCCCGCGACTGAATCGGCGATGTTGTTGGAGATCGACAAACTGCACGTCAGCTACGGGGCGATTCACGCGCTGCAGGGCGTATCCGTCTCGGTCGCGCCGGGTGAGATCGTGACGCTGATCGGCTCGAACGGGGCGGGAAAGAGCACGCTGCTTCGGTGCATCAGCGGGCTGGTGCGCGGGACCTCAGGGGAGATCGTGTTCGACAAGACCGTGCGGCTCGATCGCCTACCGGCGCATACGATCGTCCGCGAAGGCATCAGCCACGTCCCCGAAGGGCGGCAAGTGTTCGCCAACCTCACGGTGCGCGAAAACCTCGAACTGGGTGCGTACCAGCGCAAGGATCGCGAAGAGATTCACGAGACGATGCTGCGCGTGTTCGAGTTGTTCCCGGTCCTGCACGAGCGGGTGCAACAGCCGGGCGCCACCCTGAGCGGAGGCGAGCAGCAGATGCTGGCGATTGGTCGCGCGTTGATGGCGCGACCCCAGCTTCTGTTGCTTGACGAGCCCTCGCTAGGCTTGGCGCCGTTGGTGGTGCAAAAGATCTTCGAGATCATCCGCGAAATCAACGCGCAGGGGACCACAATCCTGCTAGTTGAGCAGAACGCGCACATGGCGCTCCGAGTCGCGCAGCGTGGATACGTGCTGCAGGCCGGTTCGATCGTGCTCGAAGATACCGGGGCGAATCTGCTGCGCAGTCCCGAAGTGCGGACTGCGTATCTTGGGGAGTGAGAACATGCGCCGGTTGTGTGTGTTCTGTGGATCGAGTCCGGGCGCACGATCGGTGTATGCGGACGCGGCGCGAGCGCTCAGCGCCGTGCTGGCCGAGCGCGCGATCGAGTTGGTCTACGGCGGTGGCAACGTGGGGCTTATGGGGATCTTGGCTGACGCGATGCTGGCCGCCGGCGGCAAGGTGATCGGGGTCATTCCGGAAGCGCTGCGCGGGCTCGAAGTCGCGCATGAAGGTCTGCCCGACTTGCGGGTGGTCGGCAGCATGCATGAACGCAAGGCGCTGATGGCGGACCTCTCTGACGGATTCATAGCCTTGCCCGGTGGGATCGGAACGTTCGATGAGTTGATCGAGATCACGACCTGGAGCCAACTCGGTATTCACGGAAAACCAATTGGCTTACTGAACGTAGCGCGCTACTTTGATCCCTTGCTGGGATTGCTGGACCACGCCGTCAGCGAACGTTTCATGCGAGCCGAGCATCGCGGCTTATTGCTGGTCCGCGAGGAGCCGATCCCGCTGTTAGATGCAATGATGGCCTGGCGAGCCGTACCACCGGAAGCGAAGTGGATCGATCGGGATCAACGCTGAGCGATCTGCCCGCCGCGAAGGCCGAATGGCGTCGGCGGCTGCGCGTGCGTCTCGCGGCGATGACCGACGACGCTCGCGTGGTGCAGAGCCGAGCGATTTGCGAGCGGGTTGTCGCCAATGACGTGTTTCACACGGCTCGCGTTGTGCTCTTGTACGCACCGATGGCAACTGAAGTGGATGTGACCATGCTGTGGCGCGATGCTGAGACCCGGGGATGCCAGACCTATTTTCCGCGCGTGGTGGGCGCCGATCAGGCGCTGCGGTTTGTCCGGGTTACCGCCGACAGCGAATGGTGCAAAACGATGCAACCGTTTCGTCAGCCGCGTTCGAAGGAGGTTGTGACTGCACGCGAGATGGCCGAGGCGGTCATTGTTGTACCCGGGCTTGGCTTCGCGTGCAGCGGTGGGCGGCTCGGACGAGGAGGTGGTTTCTACGACCGGTCGTTGGCTGCGCCGCCCCTCAGCGGTCGTGGCTACCGGATTGGGGTAGCGTTCGCCGAGCAGATGGTCGATGACCTAGCGGTTGGGCCGTTCGACGTTCCCATGCATGCTGTGGTAAGCGCCGAGGGCACGTGGGTCACGGGATTCCCACTCGGACGCGCGACGTGATAACCAGGGCAATTCGCAGAGGCACCCAAATCGTGCATTTGAGAGTGACCTGAAGAGAGGAACTGATGAAGAACGACTATTTGTTTACCTCCGAGTCTGTTTCAGAGGGACACCCGGACAAGTTGTGCGACATGATATCGGACAGCATCCTCGATGCGTTGCTAGCCCAGGATCCGAACAGTCGAGTCGCCTGCGAGGCGTTGGCGAAGACCGGCATGGTCGTCATCGCTGGCGAGATCACTTCGAAAGCCAACATCAACTACCCCGACATCGTGCGCAACACGGTTACCGAGGTCGGCTACGTATCTTCGGACATGGGCTTTGACGGCAACACCTGCGCGATCCTGACCGCCGTTGATCGGCAGTCTCCTGACATCTCGCAGGGGGTCACGGAGGGTGAAGGGCTGCATAAGGAACAGGGTGCCGGCGACCAGGGCCTGATGTTCGGCTATGCGTGCAATGAAACCCCCGAGCTGATGCCGATGCCCATCTTCATTGCCAATCGCTTGGTCCAGCGCTTGACCGATCTTCGCAAGGACGGGGCGTTGCCGTTTGTGCGCCCCGACTCCAAGTCGCAGGTGACGATTCAGTACAAGGATCGCAAGCCAGTGGCAGTTACGACCGTGGTGGTCTCCACTCAGCACACACCGGAAGTGAAGTACGAGACCCTGCGCGAGGCGGTGATCGAAGAAGTGATCAAGAAGATCATCCCGAAGGAATTTCTGACACCGCAGACGGTGTACCACGTCAATCCGACCGGACGCTTCGTCATCGGCGGACCACAGGGAGACTGTGGTCTGACCGGCCGCAAGATCATCGTCGATACCTACGGTGGCTATGGGCGCCACGGCGGCGGCGCGTTCTCGGGCAAGGACCCATCGAAGGTAGACCGCAGTGCCGCGTACATGGCCCGATACATGGCCCGCAACGTGGTTGCCTCAGGGTTGGCGGACCGTTGCGAAGTACAGGTGGCATACGCCATTGGGGTCGCGGATCCAGTTTCGGTCTTGGTTGACACGTTCGATACCGGCGTCGTTCCGGATGATACGATTGCCGAGGCGATTCAGCAGTCCTTCAAGCTCAAGCCGGCAGAGATTATCAGAACCTTGGACCTGAAACGCCCCATCTATAAGAAGACTGCAGCTTACGGCCACTTCGGTCGGGCGCCCGAGGGCGGCTTCTTCACTTGGGAGCGGAGTGACAAGGTCGACGAGCTGCGCCGCCATGTGCGGTAGGCAGTAGCGGTTCACGGGCATGGTCCTACCGTGTGGACCCTAGCGTTCCGCAATAATCCCTTTGCGCCAATCTGGATTCGTGGTAAACGATTCCCACTTTCCTGGCACCTGATTGTACGGAGGATGCAGCCAGGAGGAGGGGTGGGCCGTGATCGCAAGACTGCATTCGACGATCCTGCATGAGATCGCCCGTGTCATTGAGGCGCGGTCGAAGGTGCCGGAACGCATTCGAATTCACGGTAAGCCCTATCAGATCACATATTTAGAGGACCACAAGGGACGGTTAGAGGAAGCTCTCAGACGCCACGACTCTGAACGCTTGGGCATGCTGTTCGGGCAGTTGCAGAGCAAAGTGAAGTATCAGTTCATGCGGGCGCTCGCGAATCGGAAGAAAACGAAAACGAAGACGAAAACCGTGCGGGCGCAGACACGCCGGACCCGGTCAACCCGAGGCCGTTCCACTCGGCGGCGTGCCGCTCGCAGCTGAGCCAGCCACGTCCTCTCGTTCTCGCCCCGGAGCTGTCCCGATTCCGATCGGGGTGGCCTCTCGCTGGATCATAGGTAGCTGGATCGTTCCATTTCTGACGCTGATCGCCGTCTGCGGTTTCTCCTA
Source organism: Deltaproteobacteria bacterium (assembly GCA_016178705.1). Classification (NCBI taxonomy): domain Bacteria; kingdom Pseudomonadati; phylum Myxococcota; class Myxococcia; species Deltaproteobacteria bacterium. The sequence goes on from JACOST010000028.1 coordinate 342,363, forward strand.
CGCCGATGCGACCGGAGCGTTCTTTCATTTCGACGACTATTGGGTCTTGTCGGACGCCGCACGGGTTCGCATCGATAGCCCCTTGGATTTGGTGAGGTTCTTTGAACCAGGTCGCAACGGCTTTGCGCTCTACCGTCCGCTATCGACCTTGATTTATTTCCGCGGGCTCCACGCGCTGTTCGGATTCGACCCCGCAGGGTATCACGCGGTGCAGATCCTGTTTCACTGCCTCAACGCGATTTTGGTGTACGTGATCGGGCGAACCGTTCTGCGCTCAGTAGGTCTTGGGTTGGTCACCGCGTTGGTCTATGCCACAGCTCCCGGACATGCGATCGCCGTTTTCTGGATGGCTCTGTTTACTATGACGGGAACCGCGTTCCTCTATCTGCTGTCACTAACGTCATGGCTGTGCCTAGGGCCACGGTTCCGCGCCCTGGTTTGTCTGCCCCTCTTTGTGATGGCGCTGTTGGCGGGCGAGCACGCGGTCACGCTCCCGGTCTCGCTCACCCTCACGATCGTCTTGCTCGAGGGCCGCTGGCCAGGGCGACGTGATTGGCTCGCGCTCGCGCCGTTCTACGGCGTGGCTGCCGCCTATGTTGGGGTGAAGGTGTACTACTTTGCGTACGTGTTTCCGGTCTCGTTTCCCGATCCGTTCCAGCAAGCCGCCGCGCGGCAGGCCTACGCCTTGAGCGCGGACCCGGTCAAACTACTCGAACACCTTGGTCGCTACGCTGCGTTCGCGCTGAATGTCGGCTTTCCATTCGTCGACCCAGCACGACCCGAGTCGGTGGCACGAGCCCTCGTCCTGGGCACGGTGGTAGCGCTCGCCGCAGTCGCTGCGATCGTTGTCGCCTGGCCAGGACGCGATGTGTCGTACCGAGTGCGGGCGATGGCGTTCGGATTGGTGTTCTTCCCGGTGGCCTTGGCTCCGGTTTTGGGACTCGTCGATCACTTGTATGGGTACTACGTCGGCATCGCCGGACTCGGTTTGGCGCTTGCCACTGTCAGCGGATTGGCGGCGGCTCCGCGATTGGGATCATTCGCCGTCGCAGGATGGGTCGCCCTTACGCTGATTGTGCATGCCACCGTAACTTGGCGGAGCGTCCGCGAACAAGGTGACTTTGGTTTCCTCCGCGCGTATTCCGTTTCGGCCGCGCGTTGGCTTTATACGGTTGAACGATTGGCGCAGGATCATCCGGACATGACCGAGTTGTTCGTTACGCGCAACTCGTTGACTTCGGCCCTGTTCGACGATACCGGAACCTATCGCCTGTTCTTGCCGGGGCTGCAGGTCAGCGTGCAAACGGTCGAGGAGGTTTCAAGTGTTGAACCAAGTCTGGGACGGCGCACGTTGATCGCACCGTACGTCTTTCCTCCAGGCCAGCCGTGGCCAGGCAGTCGGCCCCAATGGGATTGGCTCCGATGTCCACCCGTGTCGTAGTCACCGGTGGCGCCGGGTTTATCGGTCGCGCTGTGGTGAGCGAGCTGCAGCGGCGCGGTCACGGTGTGACCGTGGTCGACGACCTCAGCAAAGAGGGCGCCGAGTCGCCCCGTGACGTCCGCTTCGAGCGCATCGATCTAACCGACGCCGCTCGAACGCGCGCGGCGTTTGAGGGCCATGATGTCTGCGTAAACCTCGCCGCTAAAATCGGCGGCATCGCGTACTTCCACAAATTTCCGGCGGACATTCTGGCCGAGAACGACCGAATCTATTCAGCGACCTTCCGTGCCGCCGCTCAACTGAAGTTCCGTCGAATTGTCTTCATCTCCTCCTCGATGGTGTTCGAGAACGCGAGCGTATTTCCCAGCCGTGAGACCGACCTGCTCACGACGCCGCCGCCTGTGAGCGCGTACGGCTTCAGCAAGCTTTCCGGCGAGTACTACTGCCGCGCGTTTTACGATCAGTTCGCACTCCCGTACACGATAATTCGGCCGTTCAATGCGTACGGTGCGGATGAGCTGCCGGGGGACGAAGTTGGCATCGCACACGTCATCCCCGATTTGATCAAGAAGGCGCTCGACGCCGGGAGTTCCGACGCACCCCTGGAGCTTCTCGGCAATGGCGACCAGACCCGTTGCTTCACCCACGTGCGCGACATTGCCCGCGGCATCGTTGCGGCGATGGAATCGCCCGCCGGAGTCAATGAGGACTTCAACATCAGCACCGCACAAGAGACGCGCATCCTCGATCTTGCACGTATGATCCACGAGCGCTGCCGGCCGGGTGTGCCGTTCCGGGTGACATCGGCGCCCACGTTTGCGTACGACATTCAGCGTCGCGTGCCGGAGGTCAGCAAGGCCTTGAGCCTGTTGAACTGGCGCGCAGAGACGACGCTGGAATCCGGCCTCGACGAAGTGATCGCGGCGTACCGAGCCCGGCGATGAGTGAATCGATCAACGTTGCTGTGGTCGGACTTGGGCGTGTCGGCCTGCCGCTCGCGCTGGTATTCGCCGAACACGGTTGCCGCGTCCTCGGTTTGGAAGTCGATGTCGCGCGACTCGCCGCGTTGAGCGAAGGCCGTCTGCCGTTCATCGAAGAGGGAGCCGATGAACTGTTGGCGCGCCATTTCGGGCGCAACTTCCATCCCAGTGGCGACCCCGCGGTGATCACGCAGGCCGACGTGGTCATTCTGACGTTCGGCACTCCGGTGGATGAACACATGAACCCGGCGTACACCCAACTCGAGGGCGTCGTGGAGGGATTGCTGCCGCACTTCCGTGCTGGCCAGACCCTCGTGCTCCGCAGCACCGTCGCGCCGGGGACTACGAAGTATTTGCGGCGCTTCATCGAGGGACGGACATCGCTCAAGGTCGGCACCGATTTTTTTCTCGCCTTCTGTCCGGAGCGCATCGCCGAAGGTCGCGCCATCCCGGAGATCGGCGAGATTCCACAGATCGTCGGCGCCCTCGATCCGGAAAGCGGGCGCCGCGCCGCCGCCTTGTTCAGCCGCATTGCGCCCCAATGTTTGCCGGCCGACGCGACCGCTGCGGAGCTCGCCAAGTTGTTCTGCAACATGTACCGCTATATCGATTTCGCGATCGGCAACGAGTTCATGATCATCGCCATGCAGCACAACGCGAACATCTACGACATCGTCGATTTGGTGAACCGTGATTACAAGCGCGCCGGGCTCAAACTCCCAGGTCTCACCGGTGGCCCGTGTCTGTACAAGGACGGGTTCTTCCTGGTCGACCGCGTGCCGTTCGCCGATCTGATCTCGACGGCGTGGAAGATCAACGAGACTGTTCCGGGCTTCCTCATCGAGCGCATCAAGCGCGAACGCGATCTGCCGGGGCTGACCGCCGTGATTCTCGGCCTCGCCTTCAAACGCAACATCGACGACAACCGCAACTCGTTGGCTTACAAGGCCCGCAAGATCTTCGCCGCCGAAGGCTGCCGCACGGTGCTGCACGATCCGCATCTGGCGCCGGGTGACGTCGAGGCGGTGATCCGTGCCGGCGACATCGTGTTCGTCGCGATGAACCACGACGTCTACCGCGATCTCGGCCGCGCGCGCTTTCGCGCCTTGCTCAAGGACGACGCGATCGTGTGCGACATCTGGAACCTCTTCGGGCGCGGTGACATCATCTACGCCAAGCGAGATCTGCCGCTTGAATGAGTCGCTGGTCCCCGACCTCGCTATTCTGATTCCCGTCTACAACGAGGGCGCGAACATCCGCGCCACGTTGGAGCATCTCTACTCGCAGGTGACGATCCCGAAGCGCGTCTGCATCGTCTATGACTTCGACGAAGACGATACGGTTCCTGTCGTGCGTGAGCTTCAGGCGCGACTCCCGGGACTGGAACTGGTGCGCAACCAGCTTGGCCGCGGCGCCCTCAATGCCATCCGCACTGGTCTGCGACAAGTCGAGCGCGGCGTCGCCGTGGTCATGATGGCCGATCAGTCCGATGATCTGACAGTGCTGCCGCAGATGTATGAGAAGGCTCGTGCCGGCGCGATGGTGGTGTGTGCGTCGCGCTACAGCCGCGGCGGTCGCCAAGTCGGCGGTCCGTGGCTCAAAGGGCGGCTGTCGTGGTTTGCCGGGTGGAGCTTGCACGTGTTTGCAGGGGTGCCAACCCGCGACGTGACAAACTCCTTCAAGGCGTATCGCAAGGAACTTTTCGACGCGGTGACCATCGAGAGCGACGGCGGGTTCGAGATCGGATTAGAACTCACCGTGAAAGCGTTCGCGCTCGGCTACCGCATCGAAGAGGTCCCGTGCGTCTCCAACGCCGACCGCCCGGCGGGGACGTCGCGCTTTCGCTTGTGGAAGTGGTTGCCGAAGTATCTCCGCTGGTACCGCTATGCGCTGACACACCGGCCTGGCCGGGCGCGCTGAGCGCCTAGGCGGCGCGGCGCTCGGAGTCGGACAGCGGTAGACGCACGCGGAACGTGCTCCCGCTCCCCGCGCCGCTCTGGACGTCGATGTGGCCGCCGAGCTGTTCGACGTAACGCCGGACGATGTACAGACCTAGGCCGACACCGCTCGTGGGCCGGCCGTTCACGCTGGCTCCCTGCTGGAACATCTCGAAGATTTGCGGCACTTCGGATGCGGCGATGCCAATGCCGGTGTCGGCGACGGCCACTTCCAGTTCGTGCGGCTCGGCCTGATGATGGATCGAGACCGTGACGTGCCCCTGATCGGTGAATTTCAACGCGTTGTTGACCAGGTTCTTGATGATGATCTTGAGCTTGCCGCGATCGCTGCGGACCATTGGTGGGCCACCGTTGAGACTCCAGCGCAGCTCGACGCCCGGCTTGCGCGGCAGGCGCGTGACCTCGGCGGCCAGATCCTCGACCAGCACGTTAAGTTGCACATCCTCGATCCGCACCGGCGACTGACCGGCCTCGAGCCGGTTGACGTTCAACGTGGCGTTGATCAGCTCCAACAGATCGGACGAACTCGCTTGACTGCGTTCCACCGTCCGCCGCTGCTCGGCACTGAGCGGACCGAACGCTTCGTCGAGCAGGAGTTCGTTGTATCCAAGGATGACGTTGAGCGGCGTGCGCAGCTCGTGCGACATCGTGGCGACGAAATCGGACTTCATGCGATCGGCCTGGCGCAGATCGCTGACGAGGCGCACGTTGTCGAGCGCAATCGCGGCTTGGTGAGCGATGCCCCGCAATAACCGCGGCGCGTTGGGAGCGAACGCGTCGGGCCGCCGCCCAGTGATGAGCACCCCGATCAAACGGTCGCCACGACTGAGCCTGGTCAGCAGCATCACGGCTGTGCGATAGCGTTGCAGGAACACTGCTGTCACTTGGTCCAGGTCGTCGTCCGCAGTGACGCAGACGGTGTCTTCGCGCAGGGCTCGCTCGATGAGTGGAAACGCGCCCGGCACATATTCGATACTCGCCAACGCGCCGGTTTGTGCGTTGGGCGGATCGGTCCCGGCCAAGCGGAAGACGCGCCGCCGCTCGTCCCACAGCAGGATGATGGTCCAACTGGCGCCCAGCGTTGTCGTGGTGCTGCGCGCGATACGTTCGATCACCGCGCTGGTGTCGAGGGAGGTATTGAGATCATCGGCAATCTGTAGCAGCGCCCGGGTAACGGTGGCCTCATCGTCCTTGAGTGAGGCTTCGCGGAAGATCGCCCAGCGGTGCAAGTCGAGGTAATGCGCGCCGATCACCGAGGTGAACGCGCCGATCGCGAAGACGAACAGCACGTATGGCCACGGAACCGCGGCGGTCGGAATGATCGCCAGCGCGCCGATGAAACCGATGACGGCGGCGACGGCGACCGTCAGTTGGCCCCAGACCCCCCAGGGAAACAGCAGCGGCAGCCCGCTCATCACGCACACCAAGCCGACCGCGCTCATCTCGGGAGCGCCACGGACGATGACCACGTAGGTATTCAGTGCCAACGCCACGTTTGAACTCAGCGCGACGCAGGCGCGGGTGACCAGGCCGTAACGCAGCAGGCGCTCGCGCAGGAGGAACACGGCACTTCCTCCCAGCAACTCCGGTGCAAACACCACGACAAACCAGGGCCACCGGTCCCGGTAGTAGATCACTTCGAAGACCGCCGCGATCCCCACGACGCCCAAGAAGATGGCGGCTGCCAGCCCAAAATGGCGCGCGGTCAATTCATCAGCATCGCGTCGATATGCTGCGTGGATCGTCGCCGAGGTTGCCGTGCTGTCGAGCATGATTCAGCGGCGAGTGTACCAGTCGAGTTGCGCGCACACCAACTCGCGATGTACTGCGCCCGCGGCGCGTTGACACCCCTGAGGGCCTGCGACAAGATGCCCCGCCGGTTGAGGCGGTCGGAGTTGTGCGGAAAGGGAGCAAGGCATGCGCGGAAGTTGCGGCGGTCGGGCGGGCGGTGTGCGGGTCATCGCGCTGACTGCGGCGCTGACCGCGATGCTGTGCGCGGGGTGTCCATCGCAGCGGCACGGTAACGGGTCGGGCTTGGGCAGCGCTGGCGTGACGGATCGCGCCGCGACCGAGGCGCGAGTGATCGAATACTTCCGCAAGACTGCCGCGGTGCCTGCGGGTGCAACCTTGGAAATCACCGACTGGAGTGCAGCCGGGGTTCCGGGATGGAGCAAGGCCAATCTCCAGGTCAACTCCGGCTTCCGATCGGAAGACCTGCCGTTCGTTGTCAGCGACGACGGGCGCTACTTGGTGCGCGGCGAGCCGGTCGATCTGACCGTCGATCCCGCCCTCGCCATACGCAGCCAGATTGATCTCAAAGGGCAGCCAGTGCGTGGTCCGGCCGACGCGCCGGTCACCATCGTCGAGTTCTCCGATTTCCAATGCCCATTCTGCGCCAAGTCTGCGCAAACCGTCGAGCACGATTTGTTCGCAGCCTTCCCCGGCAAGCTGCGCTTGGTCCACAAGAACTTCCCGCTTCCGCAGATTCATCCGTGGGCGCAGAACGCCGCGATCGCCGCCGAGTGTGCGCTGCAGCAGAGCAACGACGGCTATTGGCGCTTTTACGAAATGTTGTTCGAGCAGCAGAAAACCATCACGCCGGCAAACCTGCGCGAGAAGGTGTTGGACGGATCCGCGGCGGCGGGGCTCGACCGCACCAAGCTGACGCAATGTTACGATAACAAGGCGACCGCCGCCCAGGTACAGGCCGACATCAGCGAGGGCCACGCGCTCGGCGTGACTTCGACCCCCACGTTCTTTGTGAACGGCCGCCGGCTGGCCGGGGCCGTCCCCCTCGATAACTTCCGTGCGGCGGTTGAACAGGAACTCAGCTCGCGCTGAGTCGGGCCTGCGCCCGACGCCGGAGTTTCGCGCAACTTCTGGGCCAGTCGCGAGTTTGTAGAAAGGCGCGCAGCGTGACCCCGACAGACGACCCCGATGTGCAGCTCATGTTGGCGGTGCAGCGCGATGATCGCGGGGCGTTCGAAGCGCTGTTTCGCAAGTACAGCCGCCAACTCGTCGGCTTTGCCCGGCAGTTTGTCGGCAGCCACGCGCGCGCGGAGGAATTGGTGCAAGATATCTTCTTGAAGATCTACCACACTCGTCGGCGCTACGTCCCGCGTGCGCGCTTTGCGACGTGGCTGTATCGGATCGCCACCAACCAGTGTCTGAGCGAAGTGCGGCGCGGTGAGTATCACGGCCGCATGATCTCGCTCGATCCGCCCGACGACGAGGACGAGGCGCCGCTCCAGTTCGCCGATCCCGAGGCGCGCAGCAGCGAAGATCTCCTGTTGGGAAAAGAGGCCGCCGCTAAGATTCGTGGCGTGCTCGAATCGCTACCGCCACAACAGCGGGCCGCACTCCTGCTGGCTCGTGCCGAGGGGTTTTCGTACGACGAGGTCGCCGAGACCCTTGGCTGCTCTGTGTCTGCCGTGAAGAGCTTGGTCCACCGCGCGACCGTGACCCTGCGCGACCGCATCGGAGAGCCCCAGTGATGTCGATCTTCGGAAATGTGCGCTGTGCCGCCGTCCGACGCGACCTGATCGCGTGGATCGACGGCGCGCTCGGTGCGCGACATGCCCGGCGCATCGCGCACCATCTGGAGACCTGCGCCGCGTGTGCGGCAGAAGCGGAGTCAGTGCGCGTGAGTGTGCGCGCGCAAGCGACCGCGCTGCGCGCTACGGTTGCGGCCGAGTCCGTCGATCTCGATCAGCTCTGGCGGCGGCTGGGCCCACGGTTGGTCGATGTCGAGCCGGACTCGATTGGATGGCGCGCGGCGCTGCGTCCGCTGCTGCGGCCAGCGTTGGCGATCGGGGTCGCCGCAATTGCTTTGTTGGTCGGCGTCTCCTCGATCGACGGACCCGATACCGTGCTGATCACGGTCGGGGTGAAGACCCCGCCGGCCGCGCTGCAAACCAAGCCCGAGCTCTTCAAGGACTACGCGATCATTCAACAACTCGACGTCCTGGAGCGCTTCGACACGGCCGACGTCGAACCGATCATGGACGCGGTGACCCCGGCGGAGAACGAGGGGTAGACCATGCGTCTGCGCGATGGGTTCATCGCCATCTTGGTCGCCTGCGTGATCGCCGGCAGCACCGTTGCGCAACAACCCCAGCGTAGCGAACCTCCAAAGGTCACCGAACATCCGAGAGGCCCCGGAGATGCGAAAGGCGGAAATGCGAAAGGATGGAACGAGCTCGGGCCGCGCGAGCGCTATCGCGCCTTGAAGAACTACCACCACCATCAGCAACTTCCGCAAGAGCATCGCGAGACGGTCGAGCGCAACTACGAGCGCTGGCAAGCGATGCCGGAGCATGAACGCAATCGCATTCGCAAGAACTACGAAAAGTTCCGCCGACTCCCGCCCGCGCAACGTGAGCGGCTTCGCCAACAGCCGCCGCCCCCGCCCGCGAAGTAGCGCGGGCGACCGTGCGCGCGAGTGACGCATGGTGCCAGTCATTCTCCACGCCGACATGGACGCCTTCTACGCGTCGGTGGAGCAGCGCGATCGCCCGGAGCTGCGCGGCAAGCCGGTAATAGTCGGCGGCACTGGTGTGCGTGGCGTTGTCAACGCCGCGTCGTATGAAGCGCGCGTCTTCGGTGTGCACTCGGCGATGCCGACGGTCGAGGCGCGCCGTCTGTGTGCGGACGCGGTTTTCCTGCCCGGACGCATGAATCACTACGTCGCCGTCTCGCGCGAGATTCAAGCGATCTTCGAAGAGTTCACACCACAGGTCGAGCCGCTGTCGCTCGACGAAGCATTTCTTGACGTCACCGCTTCACTGCGCTTGCTCGGGTCGCCCGTCGAGATTGCGCGTGCGCTGAAGGCCCGGGTGAAGGAGCGCACGCATCTGGTCGTGTCGGTCGGCATTGGTCCGACCAAGATGATCGCCAAGATCGCCAGCGGTCTGTCGAAGCCGGATGGTCTCGTGGAAGTGCGCCCGGAGCAGGCGAAGTCGTTTCTCGCGCCGCTGTCCGTCGATCAGTTGTGGGGTGTCGGACCGGTGACTTGCGACCGGCTGCGTCGCGCCGGCCTGACGACGGTCGGCCAACTGGCCGCGGCTGATCCGGTGGTGCTCCAGCGCGTGCTTGGGGATCACGGCGTCGCGTTGTGGGAACTCGCCAACGGCCGTGACGCCCGCAGCGTCGACCCCGACCGCGAGCGCAAATCGTACGGCGAAGAGAACACCTTCGAGCGCGACATGCGCGACGGCGACGAGGTCCGCCGCAGCATCATCGCGCATGCGGAAGCCATCGCGCAGCGGCTGCGCCACGACGGGTGCGCGGGTCTGACGGTGACCCTGAAGGTGAAGCTGGCGCAGCGACTCGCGCCGGGCCGCTATCCGCTACTCACACGCCGTACAACGCTGGCCGCGCCGACCGACGACGGCAAGCTGATCAGCGACACGGCGCTGCGGCTGTGGCGAGAGTGGGCGCTGCGCCCGCGCATCCGATTGGTGGGCGTGTCCATGAGCGGCATCAAGCCGGCGTCGTCGCTGCAGCTCTCGCTGTTTGACAACGCGTCGACTTCCACGCACAAGCGCCGGGCTTTGAATCGCGCCGTCGACGCGATCGCTGCCCGCTTCGGGGACGAAACCATCTCGCGCGGCCTGGCGCGTGCGCCGAAGGCCGCCCCCACGCTGTCAATCAAGGAACGGCGGCCGAAGCCGGTGGGCTGACTCGACCGAGAATCGATAGTGAAGGACACTTGGCCCGGCGATGGTCACGGAGGGTTGCGCTCGACAACCACCACAGGGAAGGCATCAGAAGTCGCGTTAAAGATTCGATCAGTGCATGCCGGTCCCGGTAAGTCGGAAATGTAGAATGCAGAGACGACCAAGTGGGCGGTTCCGGCCGCTCGTGCGATTGCTGCAATCGCAAACCGTCCGGTTCTATCGTTGAGTTCTACAGAGGTCGGGCCTTGCGCCTCAAGCACGGGAGCCAGTCCTTCGACCCGCGCATTCAAATAACTGGATACGATCGTCTGAATGGTAATCGTTACGAAGTCTCCGACCTCGGGGCGTTGGGGCTTGATGGAAAAGTTGAAGAACGGCGTCGGAACGCTAAAGCACGTCGGTGTCGGCGATGCGGTCGGCGAGGCCGTCGGCGTCGGGGTCGATGTTGGGCGAAGGCTGGTGCTGCTATCGCCGCAACCGAGCACTGTTGCGGCGGTCACCAACGCACACATACATCCTCTTCGTGCGGAGAGAACGGCGCCTACCAAGAATTGCCCTCGGCGGGACTGCATCACCGCACGGCGGGCGCGACGGCGATGGCGTTCTTGCTGGTGTGCTTGACGCTGTACATGGCGGTGTCGGCGGCGCGGAACAGGGCATCGCCGCTGATCGCGTGCTCGGGATAGGTCGCCACGCCGACGCTGGCGGTCACCGTGGAAATATCGATGCCGTTGCCGTCGAGCGTGCTGACGGCCGCGATCGCTTCGCGGATGCCGGTGGCGATGCGAGTCGCCGTGTCGGTATCGGTGGCAGGCAGCAGCACGACGAATTCGTCGCCGCCGAAGCGAGCGGCGACATCGCCGGGGCGGATCATGTGGCCGATGATGCGGCCGATCGCCGCGATGGTGCGGCTGCCCACAAGGTGGCCGTGCGTATCCACGACGATCTTGAAGTTGTCGAGATCGAGCACGAGCAGGGAGACCGGCTCGCCGCTCGCGCGCGCGTGCTCCGTCATATCGGTCAACGCGCGGTTGAAATGGCGCGTGTTGCCCAAGCCGGTGAGGTCGTCGGTGATCGCAGCAACATGGGCTTGGCGGTACAACGACGCATTCTCGATCGCGATCGCGGCGTGGTCGGCGAGCGTTTGCACCAAGCGCTGCTCCTCCGCGCTGAACCCGGCCCCCTCGACCTTGTTGATGACCTCGATGACGCCGAGTAGCGTCTCTTTGGAAATCACCGGTACGCAGAGCAGGCTGCGCGTCTTCAAGTGCGACTTGTTCTCGAAGCCACGGTAGTGGCGTGGGTCGCGTGCGACATCGTCCACTCGGGCCGGTTCGCGATGCTGCACCACCCAGCCGGCAATGCCTTGATCGGCACGCATGCGCACCCCGTCGATGATCCCCGCTTGCAGCGTGCGCGAGGCGGTGAAGACGAGGTCGCGGCCGGCGCCGTCACGCATCAAGATCGAGCAGGCTTCGCTCGGCACTGCGGCGCTGACGCGGGCGAGAATCTGGTGAGTAATCGACGGATCGCTCGCTAGCACGTCGGCACTCATGGTGGCACCGACATCGTTTGCGATCGCTTCGATGCTGGCCTGATCCGTATCGGTAAAGGCGCCGCCGGTAGCAGAGTTGACGACTTCGATGACGCCGACGACGTTGGCACCTTGCGTAACCGGCACCGCCAGCACCGCTTCGGTCGAAAACTGCGCGGCCTGGTCGATGCCGGGATAGAAGCGCGGGTCGTGCGGTGCCCGATCGACGCGCGCGCTATGACCCGAACGAGCCACCCAGGTCGCGATCCCCTTGTTTGCCGGAACCCGCAGCCCGACGATCGCATTCTCCCGCAATGTTTCGGTGGCGGCGAACACCAGCTCGTTGCGCTCGCTGTCGTACAGCAACAACGACAGCGCTTCGGCCTGGGTGACCAGCTTGATGCGGTGCAAAATGATGCGCAGAATCTCCGAGAGGTCCAGCGTCGAGGTCAGCGCCTTGATCAGTTCGTTGAGCGCCGAGAGCTCAGCGAGTTGCCGTTCCAAAACCCGCGCGGGCGACTCGTCCGACATCGAGGCGGCCTTACCATAGGCCCACAGCACGCGCTACCTTCTTTGTGAGGCGTGATTCGTGAGTCGTGACCCGTGAGATCGTAAGGCGTGAATGGTGACTCGTGAGTGGCGGTCTCGATCATTGGACGATTCACGCTTCACGAGTCACGCGTCACGGATCACGACTCACGCTTTCAGATGACATTCGCGTTCTTCAATCGCGCGATGTCGTCCCAACTGTAGCCGAGCAGATCGGTGAGGATCTCCTCGGTGTGTTGGCCGAACTCCGGTGCGGGGGTGCGGATCGTGCCGGGAGTCTCGCTCAACCGCACTGGCACCCCGACGACCTGCGTGGGGCCGAAACTAGGATGATCGAAGTCTTGGACGTAGTGGTTGATGAGCACTTGCGGATCGTTGGGCAAGTCGTCGACGCTGTTGACGACCGTATAGATGAAGTCACCGCCGCTGCTGAGTGCTTGCAGCCAGTGCGCGCGCGGCTGGCTGGCGAAGATCGCATCGAGGAGTGCGATGCACTCGCCGGCGTTGCCGGCGCGCACGCGCATGTTCTCGAAGCGCGGATCGCTACCCAACTCGGGACGACCTAGCGCCCGGCAGAGGTCGACCCAGTAGCGGTCGGGTTGAATCATGCCGAGGGCGATCCATTGATTGTCGGCGCACCGGTAGTGATTCCACAGCGGATTGACGGTGAGCGCGCGCGATTGCCGTGGAATCGCAAACCCCATCATCAGACGGGCGGCGACGCTGAGGCCCTGCAACCACGTCATGCTGCCGAGGTGCGACGCGTCGACGTCTTGCGCGATACCGTAGCGGTCACGCGCGATGATCGCGGCGAGCACCCCGTAGGCGAGCATGATCGCGCCCATCTGATCGGCGATGCCGCCGGCGATGGCCAGCGGTGGCATATCGGGCTCGCCGGCCGCCAGCATGATCCCCGAACGCGCCTGCGCCATATAGTCGAACGAGGGCTCGCCGCTCTCCGGACCGTCCGGTCCATAGCCCGACGCGCTGGCGTAGATCAGTTTCGGATTGTGTTTACGAAGGGTCGCGGCATCGAGTCCGAGCCGAGCCGCGACACCCTGGCGAAAGTTCTGCACGAAGACATCCGACTTCGCCGCCAGTTGATGGATGATCGCGCGACCTTCGGGTTGCTTAAGATCGAGCGCAAGACTCTTCTTGTTGCGGTTGTTTGCCTCGAAATAAAAGTTCGGTCGATCCTTGAGATCGACGCCGCTCAGCTTGAGCATGCCGCGACCGGGATCGCCGCCGACGCGTTCTTCGATCTTGATCACGTCGGCGCCCAGGTCGCCAAGCATGACCGAGGCGACCGGACCTTGTTGCCAAATGGTCCAATCGATGACGCGAACTCCTTCCAAGGGCAGGGGCATGGTGACTCTCTCTCAGCCGCGTTTCTTCGCTGGCTTTTTCTTTGCGGTGGCGATGCGCGCTTCAGCGGCTTGTTTGAACTCATCCACCGACTGCTGCAGTGCGGTGCGCTCCATGGCTCGACGGACGAGGCCTGGTAACCAGAAGCCGATCACGACCACCTGGCGACACGTGACCCGCGTCTTGTTCGCCGCGAGCTTCTCGAACGTGTACTTTCCTTCGATGGATTCAACATCGCCATCCACGCTCCGCCACGTGAGACGGCCGGGCGGGTCGTATTCGTATTCGAGCACGTAGCGGATGGTCTTCAGGGTGATGTCGACGTGGAATTCGACGCGGTGCGCGAGACCATCGGGATGGCGATCGAGGACGCGAATCTCGCGCACGGAAGATGACCACGACGGGTATCGTTCGAAGTCGATGATTGTCGCAAAGCAGTCCTTCACCGACGCGGCAACTTCAGTCGTGTACTCGTGCGCACCATGCTGCGACATGTGGCGCAAACTAGTCCCGATGGGCGGGCGTTTGCAACGACCCGCGAGCGCGGGTGTCTGAGTCCGTAGGGTGGGCATTGCCCACCATGCATCGACGGGAATCTGACGGGACGGTGGGCAATGCCCACCCTACATCAGCAGCGACACTCAGTTTGAAGTCTTTCCAGCGCCCTAGTCATTGCGAGCCCCGAAAAGGGGCGGAGCAATCTCGATGATCGAGGTATCGCCGTCGGGAGTAGGGCTGCACTCCACGCAACGAGATTGCTTCGTCACTCCGATCCTCGCAATGACGACTCCCCCGCGTACGAATTGGGACACTGCATCAGCGGTGCTGCGCCGGACCCTTGACTCATAGCGGCGCTGTGGTCACAGTCGCTACGTGCGGTTTCCGCGACTGATGTTTTTGTCGTCGATGTTTCTGCTCACGCCGGCGGTGGCGTTGATCGTGGTCGGCGTGCTGGTGCTGGTGTTCAGTCGCGCGGTGGTTGATGTCACGCTCGGCGTGCTCATCTTGTCGTTCTGCGCGTTGCTGCTGGCGGGTACGACCTGGCTGGTTGTGTCGTTCAAGCGCGCGTCCGACCTGTCGCAGTTGCAGCTCGATTTTCTTTCGAAGGTGTCGCACGACTTCAAGACGCCGATGACCAGCATTCGCATGTTCGCCGACACGTTGGCGGACGGGCGATTGACCTCCGAGGCGCAGCGCGTCCGTTGCGTCACGCTGCTGCGCCAAGAGGCGGGTCGCCTCAATGCCCTGATCGATCGCCTGCTCGACTTCGGCCGCATGGAAGCGGGCAAAATGGTCTATCATCGGCAACCGGAGTCGGTGAGTGCGGTGATCGAGGCTGCGGTACAAGCCTTCGAACCGCTGCGCATGCAGGAGAACATCGAGTTCAAAACCGAGGTGCCGGCCGACCTGCCGATGATTCTGGCCGATCGCGACGCTGTCAGTGGCGCGCTCCTCAACCTGTTGCACAACGCCTACAAGTACACCGGCGAATCGAAGCGGATTCGTTTGGAGTGTCATCGCGAAGACGGTCGCGTCGCGCTCTCGGTGATCGACAACGGCCCGGGTGTGCCGCGGCGTGAGCATCGGCGGATCTTCGATGGCTTCTATCGCATCGACGATCGGCTCAATCGTCAGGTCGGCGGCAGCGGACTGGGTCTCGCCATCGTGCGCCATGTGGCGCAAGCCCACGGCGGCCGCGTGCGAGTGACCAACCGCAGCGACGGCGGGGCGGAGTTCTCGATCCTCTTGCCGGCGCTGAAGGCGTGACCGCATGGCGCATGAACGCGTACTGGTGATCGAAGACGACCCGGCGATCGTAGCCGGGCTAGAGATGAACCTGGCGCTCGATGGCTACGAGGTGCTCTCTGCGCGCGACGGTGAGAGCGGGCTGAAACGGGCGCGCGAAGGCAATCCCGATGTCATCATCCTCGACATCATGTTGCCGAAGCGCAACGGCCTAGAGGTGTTGCGACGCATTCGCGAAGAGAACGCCGAGGTGCCGGTGCTGATCGTCAGCGCGCGCGGCGACGAGACCGACAAGGTCATCGGTCTCGAGCTGGGTGCCGACGATTACCTGAGCAAGCCTTTCAGCATCAGCGAGCTGCGCGCCCGCATCAACGCCAGCTTGCGACGCAAGCGGCGCGAGAGCGTGGAGCGTATCAGCGACGCCTTCGGCGATGTCCGCATCGATTTTGATCGCCACGAAGTGACCCGCGCGGGCAAGCTCGTACCGATGACCGCGCGCGAGTTCCAGGTGCTGGCGTACTTCCTGCGCCATCCCGATCGGGTGATCACGCGCGACATGTTGCTGCATGCGGTGTGGAAGCTGGAGTTCACTACGATGCGGACGGTGGATAATTTTATTGCCCGCCTTCGAGCGAAGCTCGAACCCGATGCGGAGAATCCTCGCTACCTGCTCACCGTGCGCGGCGTCGGCTATCGCCTTGACACGGGCAGCGGGAACGGTGGTGGTGGATGATGAAACGACAATCTTCTGGAGATCACTCGGACTCGGATTGGTAGGGAGCCATGGACCAAACGGACACACGTGTCGCAGTTGTCGTGGGAGTCGGCGCCGGGTTGGGCGCGGCGTTGGTCAGCCGATTCGCGCAGGGCTATCGCGTCGCGCTCGTGGCCCGGAGCAAAGACGTCACTGGCCCGCTGGCTGATGAGATCCGATCCGCCGGGGGCGTTGCGCTGCCGGTTCAGAGCGACGCGACCGTCGCAGAACAAGTGTCGTCCGCGCACGAGCGGATACGCAACGAACTCGGCTCTGTCGACGTGCTCATCTACAACGGCGGCCGGCGGCCATTCGGAACGTTGGTGGACACCACGCCCGAGGTGTTCGAGGAAACCTGGCGCGTGCATGCGTTGGGTGCGTTCCTGTGGGCGCGTCAGGTCGCGCCCGAGATGCTGGCGCGCCGTAGCGGAGCGATCTTGATCACGGGGGCGACGGCAGGCGTCAAGCCGGGGGCATCGTCGGCCGCATTTGCGCCGGCCAAATTTGCCGTGCGCGGTCTCGTGCAAGTGATGGCGCGCGATCTTCATCCGCAGGGCGTTCACGTCGCCTACGTCAACGTCGACGGTGCGATCGACATGCCGGTGGTCAGGGAGTTTCTGCCGCACCTCAAGGACGAAGATCTCCTCAAGCCGTCCGCCATCGCCGACGCCTTTTGGTATCTGGCGCACCAGGATCCGAGCGCGTGGAGCTTCGAACTCGATGTGCGGCCGTTCAAGGAGCGATTCTAGGCTGATTCCGAAGAAAAGAACTCAACGCAAAGTCGCCAAGGCGCAGAGCCGCAAAATGAATGAGCGCGACGAAAACGACTCCCGGAGAGGTTGGCTCGCTTCGTAGAACGCTCGCTTTGCGGCTTAGCGCCCTTGCGACCTTGCGTTTGGTTCCGTTCTTGGCGCTACGAAATGACGCCAGCGTCTTTCAGCTTGCCCATCTCCTCCCAATCGTAGCCGAGGTCGAGCAGCACTTCTTCGGTGTGCGCGCCGACGTCACTGGCGGCGGCGCGCACTGTCGGCGGCTCACCGTTGAATTGCACGGGGCTCGCCGCGACGCGGAACGGTCCGAAGTTGGGATGTTCGAAGTTCATGATGTAACCGTTCGCCTTCACTTGGCGATCTTCGACCACTTCGGCCGGTGATTGCACCGGCGCCCAAATACACTCCGATGCGTCGAGGATCTCGGCCCACTCGGCCCGCGTCTTGGTCGCGAACATCGCCTTCAGCAGTTCGACCAGCACCGAACCGTTGAGCTGACGCTGCGGCGGCGGATTGAAGCGCGGGTCGTCGAGCAGGTCGTCGCGATGCACCGTCTTACAGAAGATCGGCCAGAAGCGATCGCCCTGCAGCATCATCAGCACGATGCCTTTGCCGTCGCTGCTCCAGTAGGTGTTGACCAGCGGATTGGGTGCGCCCATCAAACCGGATTGCGGCAGCTCGAAGCCGTAGGCCATCGACGCGACGATGTCGGGCGACATGATCCACACCGCGTTGCCGAGCAGCGAGACGTCGACTTCGATCCCTTGTCCGCTGCGCTCGCGATGGAAGAGCGCGCCGGCAATGCCGCCGGCGATGAACATGCCGCCGATGAAGTCGCCGAACGCGGGGCGCTGTCCGACCAGCGGCTGGCCCGGAGTGGACAGGCGATCCGCAACTCCACCGCGCGCCCAGAACGATGCGGCGTCGTAGCCGCCGCGATTGGCGTCGGGGCCCTTCTGTCCCTGACCGTGCCCCTTGGCGTAGATCAGACGCGGGTTGATCGGCTTGAGGTCTTCGTAGGTGATCTTCAAGCGCGTGCGCGCTTCGCCGAGGTAGTTGGTGAGAAAGACGTCGGCCTTCGCGACCATCTTGTAGAGGATCTCGCGTCCGGCATCGGTGGCGAGGTCGATGCCGACGCTGCGCTTGTTGCGGCCGAGTTGTTCGGTGAAGAAGTTCACGCCCTTGGCGCCGGGCACGATACCGGAGGTGATGAGGCCGCGAATCGGATCGCCGCGCACGGGATGCTCGACCTTGACGACATCGGCGCCCCAGTCGCCGAGCACCGTGGCCGCCGATGGGACGAAGCCCCAGTCGGCTACTTCAATCAAACGGACCCCTTCGAGAATATGCATGCTTCAACCTGCCGCAATGAGATGCGGTCTAATGGACCGGGCTGCGCGCGCGTGTCAAGCGCCGTGGCAAGCGCGCGGTGCACCGTGCTAGAGACCGTGGGCCGCGGTGCGATGAGCGACGAGCCCCGTGCGAGTTGCGAGAGCACTGACCGATGGACGACCAACTCAAATTTCTTCTTTACCGCAAGGACGACCGCGATGCGGTCTTTGCGTTCCTGCACTCGGTCTACCCGCCCGACTATGCGGAGCGCGTCATCCGCCAATGGGATTGGAAGTATGACGCGAACCCATTCAAGCAGACACCGGAGCCGCACGTCACGTTGCTCAAGGATGGCGCGCGCGTTGTCGGCTTGTACGGGACGTTCCCGCTGCCTTTCTACATCGAGGGTCACGAGCGGTGGGGGAGTCTGGGTGGCGATTGGATCGTCCATCCCGAGTACCGCGATCGCAGGCTGTCACGCCGGCTGTGGGAAGCCTACAACCAGCCGCAGATCACGCTGCATTTCTCGTGGCAGAACGAGGCGTCGGTTCGCCGACGCGGTCGCCATGAGGACGTGAACCGCGTGCAACTTGCCCCACTCGTGAAGCCGATCGACTTCGGACACTTCGCGCACCAACTCAGTGGACGCGCGTGGACGCGTGGTCCGGTGAATGTGGCGGCGGCTGGGTTGCGGGCGATCGCGCGGCCGCTGCGTCGCCGCGTGGCCGTTGACGGCGTGACGATCAGTCGCATCGAACGATTCGATGAGCGCTTCGACGCGCTGGCGTGGCGCGCACGCGGCGACTACCCGGTGATGGTGGCACGTGGCGAACGCTACTTGAACTGGCGCTTCGTCGAGCGGCCCGGCGCCCGTTACACCGTGCTCGCTGCGACCAGCCGCAACGAGTTGCTCGGCTACGTGGTCCTACGATCGGCCGAGAAGGGGGACGAGCGCTGGGGATACTTGGTGGACTTTCTCGTCGCGGATCACTCCGCGCCGATCATTGCGCAGTTGATGGACGCCGGCGTCGAACATCTGCGCCGCGACGGTGTGAAAGCGATCAGTTGCCGTGCCGCCGTACCACCCTATCGGCAAGAACTGTATCGTTGCGGCTTCTACGTCGTGCAGTGGGGCCCGCGTGGCTACCTTTCCGCGTGGCCCAAGGAAGGCGATCCCGACTACGCTGCTTTCCGCGACGTCCGAAAATGGTTCATCACCATGGGCGACGGCGATCTGGAACTGGATTTCTAACTGAGTGCGCAAGCGCGCGCGGACGATGCAACTACAGCGATGCGTACAGCGCGGCTATCGGTCCAGCCGCGCGCGTGTCGCCGGTCGTGCCCGGCGACATCTTGTTCATGACGTACGCCCAGCTCACTCGTGCGTCCATGTCGGCAAAGCCCAATGAGCCGCCCCAACCGCCGTGGCCGAAGGTGCGTGGATTGGGGCTGAGCGGAAGATCCGCGCTCGCTAGCATGAATCCCAAGCCCCACCGAAGCGGAAACCCGAGGACGAGATCGCGGCCATAGCACTGCTCTTCGATCGCCCGCTCGATGGTTTCCGTGCGCAGCAGACGCACGCCGTCGAGCGTGCCGCCGCAGGCGAGCGCGGCCAACACCTTCGCGACTGAGCGGGCGTTGCCGTGACCGTTGGCCGCCGGAATCTCGGCGGCGCGCCAGGCGCGCGTGTTCGCCAACTCGGGAGACAGACGCGGGTTGCCCATGACCTTGCCCAGCATCGACTCGGGGTCGACCGCCGCCGCGGTGCCCGCAGCCGCTGTCTCTTCCGCGGAGGGCGGAATCATTTCCGCCACCCGCGCGTCCTCCGCGGCAGCCAAGCCGATGTGAAAGTCCGCGCCGAGCGGTACCGCGACTTCGTCGCGAAAAAATGCTCCGGGGGTCTTGCCGCTGATGCGCCGGATGACTTCCCCGACGAGATAACCGAAGGTCATCGCGTGATAGCCGCTGGCACTGCCAGGCTCCCACCATGGCGTTTCGTCGGCGAGCGCCTGTACCATCCGCGGCCACTCGTACAACGTCTCCGAAGACAGTGGCTGTCGAATCGCAGCGAGACCGGCGGTGTGGCTCAACAGATAGCGGATCGGCATCGCCGCCTTGCCCGCGTTCGCAAACTCGGGCCAATAGCGAGCGACGGGTGCGTCGAGGTCGAGCAAGCCACGATCGACGAGCACGTGCGCACACAGCGCGGTCATCGCCTTCGTGGTCGAGAAGACGTTGACGATGGTGTCGCGCTTCCACGGCCGCGTGCATGCCGCGTCCGCGTGGCCGGCCCACAAGTCCACTACCAACTTACCGTCGAGCGTAGCGGCAAACGAGGCGCCGACTTCTCGCCCGGCGTCGAAGTTGGCAGCAAAGGCATCGCGCACCGCCGCAAAGCGGGGATCGCAGTTGCCTTGAATGGAAACGTTCATTTTCAACTCAAAGCGTGAGAGCTCGCTCAGCCGCCGCTCAACGCTTGCAGGATCTGGACCTCATCGCTCGCTTGCAGGAGAGTGTCGAGGTCGAAGACCTGATCGCCGTTGACGAAGATGCGGATGTGCTGACGAACGCGATCTTGCTCATCGATCATGCGGAAGCGAATGCCGGGATGGCGGCGGTCGAGATCGACGAGCAACGCGTTCAGCGTTGATCCCTCGGCTTCGACTTCGGCTCGTTCGTCCGTGTACGAGCGTAGCGGTGTTGGAATCAATACTTTCATGCACCGATCTCGGCGGCTTCGACGGCATAGATGTGCGGCAAGTGGTGGGCGATGCGGGTCCACTTCGCGCCCTCGTTGGTGCTGGCCCACAACTCGCCGGTGGTCGTTCCGAAGTAGACGCCGACTGGCTGATGCGCGTCCGCGGTCATCGCCTGACGCAACACCGTGAGCCACGCGTCGCGTTTCGGCAGCCCGACGTCGAGTCGCTTCCAGGTTTTGCCGGCGTTGCGGGTGACGTACGCCGAGGGTCTACCGTCGGGACTCACACGCGGCCACACCGTCGTCCCGTCCATCGGAAACACCCAGGCGGTGTCGGGATCGCGTGGATGCAGAACCACCGGGAACCCGATGTCGCCGACCTTCTTCGGCATGTTGTCGCCGATGCGTTCCCATTGCCGCGCCGGACGTTGTAGGCGATAGATGCCGCAGTGGTTCTGCTGGTAGAGCACGTCGGGCGCCAGCGGATGCAACTGCACGCAGTGGGGATCCTGTCCGAACTCGGGGAAAGGATTGGGCAGAAAATCGGCGCGACAGCCTGCGTTGAGCGGCGCCCAGTTGGCGCCCTTGTCTACGCTCTCGAACACGCCGCCGCCATCGCCGTTGCTCGACATTCCGATGTACATATGGGCGGGATCGCGCGGATCGATGAGAATCGAGTGCAGCTTCGACCCATCCGGCGTGCCGCCAGCGCCGGGCCCTGCGCCGGTCCACCGTGGGTAGAGCGGATGGTCGTTGAATCCCGCCACCGGCTGCCAGGTGTCGCCGGCATCTTCGGAGCGGAACAATCCTTCCGGCGATGTGCCGGCGTACCACACCTTCGGTTCGCTTGCGTGCCCAGGGGTGAGCCAGAAGACATGATCGACGGCGCGTCCTGTCTGACCTTCGGCGGCCTTGGCAAACGCGGGTGGCTTCGATGCTTCCTTCCAGGTTTTGCCGCGATCGCTGGAGCGAAAAATCGTCGGGCCGAGGTGCCCCGTTTTGCTGGCGATCAACATGGTGCGGTGATCGCGTGGATCGAGCAGCACGTGATGCACGATGTGGCCGAGGAAGAGCGGCTTGCCGATCCGCCACGCGCGTCGCGCGCGGTCTGATCTTGCGAGGAACGCGCCCTTCTTGGTCGCGATCAGCAGCGTCAATGGCCCGGTTGCAGGCTTCGGGGCTTCAGCATTGGTAGGCATTCGCATCCTCCGCGTTCGCATCCTCTGACGAAACTCCTTGCCGCCGCCTTGATAGTGACTTACCCCGCCGGCGGTCAAGTAGGTTCTGGGGACGGCGTACGCTCGTAATACTTGCCGGGCTTGGGCGTCGGTGCGCGATAGATCCCGGTGCGCACACGTATGCCGAGAATCTCGCCGACTGCGCGAATGGTCTCAGGACAGAAGCCGTAAGCACGAAGGCGAGCGATATGCCCGTCCTGTTCCTCGAATCGGAAAACGGCCTCGAGCGCCTCGCGGCCGCGACGCGTGGCGAACACCAGCATGATCGGCTCACCATCGAACTCGATGCGCTCGAGACGCGCAGAGTCGCGCTGGAACTCCGGCGGCCATTCGGCGTGACCGTGGACCACCGCATCGAAGAAGCCCGGAGTACCCTCGGATGGATCGAGTCCGATGTGAAACGAGTTGCCGACATTCTCCGTCGAGCCGCCTTCGAGCATGAGCGCGACCAAGCCCTTCACGTCCTTGGCGTTGTAGCGCTCGATGAAGCGATCGAGGAGTTCGGGAGACGGCGCCGGCCGGCGCGCTGCAGCCGCGCTCTCGTGTTCACGCAGCCGGTCTCGGCCGCGGTGCAGCGCGGCCTTGACGGCGCCCGTCGTGGTGGCGAGCAGCGCGGCGATCTGGTCGAGGCTCATGTCGAAGACCTCCTTGAGCACCACCGCGGCGCGCTCCTGTGGCGGGAGCCGCTGCAGGAGTCGGGAGCCCGCGTCCCGCACGTCGCTCGACATCTCGGGATTCGCGCCCGGCGCCGCGATGTCCTCGGGGTTTGCGTCGGGCGCTCGCGCCTCCGTCTTGCGGCGGCGCAGCGTATCGATCCAAACGTTCGTCGCGGTGCGCAGCAGGTACGCACGAGGATCGCGGATCTCCGGCGAGGTGACGCCCCATTGCCCGAAGGCGCGCAGCAAGGTGTCTTGCACCAGATCCTCGGCGTCCCAGACGTCTCCGGTGAGGCGGCGGCAATAGCCGTGGAGGGCTGGCCGCAGCGGTACGAGCATGTCGACGTAGCGGTGCCAGGCCGTGCGCAGGTCGGCGCGAAGCGTTTCAGGAAGCTCGCTGGTGTCCATGCGTCCTCCACTCAGATTGGAGACGATATGACAGATCGCTCGCCGATGCGGAACGTCCGCCTACGCGGCCGCGAGAGCGGGCTTCGGGTACGCGCCCGGATGCCCCACATAGTGGCCACTGCCGTAGTTCCACGCCGACAGGGGTGCGCGTCCACGCCGGATCTCGTCGCCGCGTAGGTACTCCACTTCGATCTTCTCACCCGGTGCGTGCTCGCGTACGAAGAACGCAACGTCGGAGACACGCAACACCGGCGCCCTGTTTAGCCAGAGGAGCAGATCGCCGGGCTGCATGCCGGCCTCCGCCGCACAGCCCCCGGGCACGACGTGCGTGATGCGGACGCCGGCGCCAGACTGAAGCGTCGTTGCCCCGAGGCCGCTGCGGAACGAGAAGTGCCGCGCGCCGCGCGTCCCCGTCTCCAAGTACAAGATCAGATCGCCGATCATCTCGTCCCAACCACCGGCGGTGCTCTCCGCGTAGTGGTGCCAGGCCTCCGAGTCGCCGAAGCCGCTGCGCACGATGGTGATCCGTGTCCCCGCGGACACTTCCTCGAAGGTGACAGTGGTCTCATACCCGCCGTCGAGCCTGGATTGGCTCTGCGACCACGACAGCCGGCGGTGTTGCTCGACGTCGGTCACGTTCATCTCCCAAGGCTCGAACGTTTCGAGCGAGGCCGGGTCATCCATGTGATCGCGGCCTCCCATCCATGCTTCCCGCTCCTGCGTGTCTGTAAACGCTGCCCACGCCGTTGCCACCGGCACCGCTACTACGAACGTCCGCTGGTATTCTGCTGTCATTGTTCTCTCCTTTCTAGTGGAGAATGACGGACGAGGAGGTCGCGAGGATACGTGCCTGGTCGGATTTTCTTCGAGGGCTTGATTCGCTGCGCGAACCGTCGGCTCATCGCGACTTTGAGGAGGACGTCTTGCAGCATTGAAAAAGTGCGGCGCCCTTCGAGACGGCGCTGCGCGCCTCCTCAGGGCGAACGGGAAAGTGTTGTGGCACAAAGGAGGAACCGCTCATGCTGAGGAGCGCCGACAGGCGCGTCTCGAAGCATGCGGGGTTCTTCAATGGGCTGCTGGCGAAGGGTCGCTCGACACTCGCGACCGGTTTACGCCGGCAGGCTCAGCACGCGGTGCGCGTCGAGCATTTTTTCTTGAATCGGCACACCGATCGGACAGGTGTTGGCGCACGGCGCGCCACAGCCGACGCAGGCGGCGGCGCTGCGCTCCAACTTCGCGTAGAGTCGCATGCCTTCCTTCTCCCAACCGTAGTCCTTGAAGTACATGCGGTAGCGCAGGATGTCGTTGATGGGCAGGTCATAGGTGCACGAGTCCAAGCACGCGCCGCAGTGCGGTTGGCAGTAGTCGCCCGCTGTCAGCTCGTCATAGCGGTGCAAGAGCGCGACGTCGGTCGGGTGCAGCGCCGTACCCGAGGCGTAGATGTATTCCTCGATGTGTTGCGGTTTGGAGAACGACACCACCAGGCACGAGACGTTCGGATTCGACAGCACCCAGCGAAACGCGGCTTGCGAATAGGCGCTGGCTTCGTCGCGGAAGTTGGCGAGATTAACGTGCTTGGCGCCTTTGAGTGTTTTCATCGCGACGATACCGACGTCGTGCGCTTTGGCTTTCTCGAGGATGTGGCCGAAGCTCGGCCACATGCCGAAGTGGTACGCGAGCATCATCACATCAAAGCGGCCCGAGTCGATCGCCGCGTTGGCCACGGCTTCCAAGTTCGGCGTGTGAGTGCTGACGCCAAGGAAGCGCACCTTGCCCTGTTCCTTCAATCGATCGAAGGCCTCGTGGATATTGGGCGCCAGCAAGCGCTCGACGCGGTCGCACGAGTGAATGTGAATCAGATCGACGTGATCGGTCTGCAGACGGCTCAGGCTCGCCTCGACCGCCTCGATGATCTTCGGCACCGGCGTATCATTGGGAAGATGGCCGTCGGCAACGCAGAACTTGGTGGCGAGGAACAGCTTGTCGCGGCGACCTTTCATGGCTTCGCCGAGAACGCGCTCCGAGGCGGTGTCCGAGTAATCCGGCGCGGTATCGAAGTAGGTGATGCCGTGATCGAGCGCGGCGCGCGCAACTTCGACGTCGTTGATGTTGCCCGAGCCGAGCGAAATGTCCGACACCATCGCATTGGTGCGCCCCAAGCGGCGATAGCTCGTGATGTGCGCGCCGTGCCACTCGGGACGCGGATGCGGCGCGGTCTTCTCCACTTCAGTGAGGAAGAAATCGTTCGCCACCGGCAGCCAGCCCCGGTTGCGTGCCACCGCGGTTAAGACTCCGGCGACCGCGGCGCCGAGCGCCGTCCCGCCGGCGCCGAGCGCGCGCAGGAAGCTGCGACGAGTCGAACCGGCGCTGGCGTCGGTCGAACGCTCCCGCGTCAGTGGCGCGAGCAGCCACGCCGGTGCGACCGCATCGCATTGCTCGCACACCGAACGGCGTACGCGCGTGAAGCTCGCTACCACCGCGACGAGGAGTACCGCCAGCGGTGTCCAGAGTTTCCACAGCCGCAAGATGCTGCGTTGACCGCCCTCGACGAGATCGTGCAAGAGGTCGCCGCCGAGTGTGTACGCTAGCAGCAGGCCGAGACCGTAACAGCCAAGGAGCACCGGCCAACGGACGCCGACCAGTCGCTCCGACTGTCTGCCGCAACACTGCGAACAAGCCATTCGCCCGCCTCCCTGATTCTTTCAGTCCCGACCCCGTTGATTTTTCTGCCCCCCGTTTGATGCACCGCTTCGTAGGGGCGCCGCTTGCCACGCCCTCCGTCACGGTGGGAAGGTGCGAGTCGGCGTCGGAGTCGGCGGACAGCCGTTGCACTGCGTGGGCATCAGGGTCGGTGTGAGCGAAGGGCACACCGGGACTATTATCGGAGTTGGTGTTTCAGCCGTACAGCCGGTCAGCGCGTTGTGCACGCCCCTAACCAATTCGTCGATGGTTACAGCGTCGTCGCGATTCGCGTCAAAAGCCACGCACGTTGCGACCGGCTGTTCGCCAAGGGCCATGGTTACCCCTTCTACGAGTTCATCGACCGTTACCGTTCCCAACCCATCGCAATCGCCGACGCACGCGATCGGCTTGCCGGCGCAGCCGCTGGGCACCGAGGCTATCGCCAGCACTCCGTTCGAGAACACGGGGGCGTGGGACTGCGAGAACGACACGGGGGCACCGAATCCGTATTGGACGATCCACAGGAAGTTCGGACGAGGCAGGTCGCGGTCGAAATAGTCATGGGTCACCGCGAAGGTCTGACCGTCCGGCGAGACGGCCATGAAGAGCGGGTGCATCTCAGGTGCGCCGAAGGAGGTCGGGTCGGCGAGACGGATCGGATACACCGAAGTAGTGTAGTACAGCTCCGTGTTGGTACGCGTATCGATTGCGCCAATGCTCTCGTCGACATAGTTGACCACGTATACGTAACGCCCGTCGGGGCTGATCGCCAGGTTCACAGTGCCGCAATTCTTGTCGATATCGCCAACCCGTCTACAGTGGGTGATCTCGATGCGATCCGTCACCGTGTTGGTCGCGGTGTCGATGACGGACACCGTGTTCCCCGGATCGAGGGTGTAAGCGCGCTTGCCGTCTGGCGCCACCACCACGGAGTACGCAACCGCCCCGTACGGAAACCCGGAAACCTCAGCGGTGATGGTGAAAGTCGCAGTGTCGACAACGGTGACACCGAACGGTGGGCGCGCCACGTAGAGGAACTTCCCGTCCGGCGTGATGTCCATCAGGGGTTCGCCATTGTTCGCATGCAGATTAACTGGCGGCATCGTAACCGTGCGACTCATCGTGTCGACTACGAGCAACGTGTTGCCAACGAAAACGTACAAGCGTGATCCGTCTGGGCTCAGGACGAACTGCTGCGCACTACCCAACAAGGGGCACGGCCACGGAACACTCGCCACAACGGTGTTGGTCCGTAGGTCCACAACAAGGACGGCGTAGCCGGCGACGTATGCTAGCAGTCTGGCACGATCGATGGCGATGCTGCGGCCAACTGCGGCAGGGATTGTCGCAACCACGGACGCGCTGTCGGCACCAATGACGCTGATTCCCTTTTCTCCACCAACGTAGATGCAGTCATTGGCTTCTGCCGGTTCGTTTACCAACGCGACGACTGCGAGCACGACCGATATGCTCGCGCACGCCAAAGATCGAGCGCATTTGATTCGCGCGGTAACGAATGCCACGGACCATTACCTATACCTGTTCAAACCCAACGTCCACTCTCTTCTGTATTCACCGAGTTCCTTGCCCGGAGAAAATGGGGGTCTTAGACGAGCCATTGCAATTCCAACATCAAATGTACTAAGGCCCACGCGACTGCTCTACAGCGGTTTGACCACAACACGAGAGCAAGGAGGCGAATGAAACTCCTGAGGCGTGGATGCTTGGTGGCGGCAGTGGCGTTTATGTCGTGCAACATTTTCTACGTCGCTGATGCACGAGCGCAGTCGTCGCCCGCGCTCGACCTTTCTCGCTACCCGTCGTGGTTCAAGCTCACTGGCCCGCCCGCGACGATGTCCGCCGGTGGTGGTGCGGCCAGCACGACGACGGGCGTCACTGTTGGACCTGGCTGGCAAGGCATCGATCCGGCGCTCTTCGATCCTGCCATGGTGGAGAGCCGCGAGTTCAAGAAGTGGTGGCCGCAGTTCTATCCTCGCGCGTATCCGCTTGGGTACATCTTGGACGGTGCCGACGCCAACGCGTGGGCGCAAGTCAAAAGTCTCGACCTGACGCAGATCGCCGACGCGCTCGCGGCTCCGCAGTGGATCAACATCGGTCCGGCACCGATAAACAATCTGAACCCGAACGCATTCAACGGCTACATGGGGCTTACAAATAGCGGGCAAGCGTCAGCGATTGCAGTTCGCCCGAGCCACGAGGGCGAGTGGCTGGTCGGCAGCAGTTATGGAGGCATTTGGAGGAAGACCCCCGATAGCGGTGAGTCATGGCGGAACGTAACCGATGCGCTGCAGGACGCGGGCGCGCAGCAGATTAGTGCGCTGACGTACGCGACGGCTAACATCGTCTACGCGGGCAGTGGTCACGGCGAACCTGGAGGGATCGGACTGCTCAAGTCCATTGACGCTGGTGATCACTGGAGCCGTATTGCACCAACCATGTTTCAGAATGACAGCTTTCGAAGCATCATCACGGACCCATCAAACCCGTACGTCCTCGTGGTCACGACCAAGAGCGGCCTCTGGAAGGGGGCGTCCATTGATGCGGGGGACTCGTGGACATGGACGCAGGTCTTGGCAACCGATTTGGTCATCCGCCTCGAAGCCGATCCGACGAACTTTGCGCGTCAGTACGCTGGGACAAATGTGGGTGGCCACCTGTTTCGCTCCACACCTGACGTCGCCGCGGGTTCCTGGCAGGAGCTCAACGGGCCGTGGCAGCAACCACCGTCGACGTGCGCTAACGGCGCAGTGTGCGGCACCAACCCGGGCTGCAAGAACGTGCCGGACTGCAGCGGACAACGTTCGTGCTCCGGCAGCTTGCGTGCATGCTCCAGTGATGATCAATGTCCGGCTGGAGAAGCGTGCGGCCCCGACGTCTGCCAGCCACGCCTGACGAACCTTGGCCGAGTCGAGGTAGCACTCTCGCCCACCAATCCCGACACGGGCTACGTGACGGTAGGGGGCGGCGCATGCCAGCCGGCGAACCACGAGGTTGCGGAACTCATGGCGGGGCTCTATCGGACGGACAACGCGTGGGACCCAGCGCCGCATTGGACCCGCATCACCGATTCGACGAACAACTCGAAGCTCGCCGACATTGGAAACGACACCAGCAATCTCCTGATCGTCGACAACGCGAATAAGAATATCGTCTACAGCGGCGGCGGCAATCTATGGAAGGCAACGGTGACCATGCAGCCCGGCGCCGCAACCAGCCCCGCGACCTGGGTAGACATAACCCGACAGCCAGGGTCGGGCGCCTGCGTGACTAGCCACAACTGTCTTCATGTCGACCAGAAAACGGCCACTTGGGCAACCGAGCAGTCGGGCACGGTAAACCGTCTGCTTGTGGTGAACGACGGCGGCGTGTCGAGCACCACCGACCGCGGCACCACATGGAATTACCATAACGACGCGCTCGCGACGATCCAGTTCGCTGAAGAAGGTGCAGTGCACTTGAGCGGATCGGGCGTCATCGCGATGGGTGGCGCGGGTGACGAGGGCGTCTCGATTCAACCCGCGGCCAGCGCACCAGCGTGGACGCAGGTGTACGGCGGCGACGGCAGCACGTGCCTCTTCGCTCAATCGAATCCCGGCGTACGATACGCCTTCGAGGAAAACAGCTACAAAGGCATTCTCCGCAGTGAGTCCGGGAACAAATGCAACGGCTTTGGCACCGTTGGCATCCAAAACTTCAAGACGCCTGCAGTGCGCGTGTGCCCGTGGGAGGAGGACGCAGTCATCATCGGCGGCGACGTGCTGCGGCGCGCAACCAACTTCTGGTCGGCGCCCAACTGCGCAATAGGTTGGGAGCAGCGATGTCCCGCCTTGCTCGATGTCAATTTTCAATCCGCTTCAGCGGTCGCTTTTGGCAATACGTGCGGAACGTACGCAGCGGGGAACCGAAGCAGCCAAGTGATTGTGACAACCGATGATGGGGTGACCTGTGCTCCGCTGGAGCGAAGACATTGCACTAACAACGCCACGCAAGTGTGCGCGGCCGACGGCGATTGCCCGATGGGCACCTGTCAGGACTACGCGCAACAGATTCCGGACCAAGAGATTACCGGGCTGGCGATCAATCCGGCCGATCCGAACGTCGTGTACGTCGCGCTCGGCGAGGCAGGCGCGGGCGGGATCTACAAGACGACAAACGCGCTCGCTTCGGCATCGCAAGATGTGAACTGGGTCGATATAACGCCAAAGGGAGCGGACGGAAACCCCATCCGCACAACATACTACGCGGTAGCCGTAGATCCGAGTGCCGCACCGATCGTCTATGCGGCGAGTCAACAGGGTGTGTTCCAGAGCAACAACGCCGGCAACACCTGGACCCACGCGGATTTCACTCACGGCATGCCATACGTGATAGTGAGGGACATCGAGGTTGCCTCGAATCACTTTGCCGTCGCATTCACGCAGGGCCGCAGCGCGTTTCAGCTCGATTGCGGACCGACGGACAGCGATGGCGATGGCTTCGGCGATGGCTGTGACAACTGCTCGACCACACCGAACCCGGATCAACTCGACACCGACGGCGATGGTCTCGGCGACGCGTGTGATACTTGCACCGATACCGATCGCGACGGTCGTGGCGACCCTGGGTTCCCGCTCAACACGTGTCCGGTGGACAACTGCCCAACCGCTCCCAACGCGGACCAGCGCGATACGGACCACGACGACATCGGCGACGTCTGCGACACCTGCACGGACACTGACCATGACGGATTGGGCAACCCCGGCTTCTCAACCAACACGTGCCCGCCCGACAATTGCCCGAATACGCCCAATGTGAATCAGCTCGACACCGACGGCGATGGCTTCGGTGATGTGTGCGACATCTGCCCGCGCATTGCCAACCCGGATCAGGCGAACGTGTGCCCGGGCGATGTCTGCACGAATGCGGTGACCGTGATCGGGGATCCATTCGAGGAGTCTCACAACACCCTGAAGTATTCGACCGTGTCGGACCCAGTGCTGCCCACATCATGCACCCCCTGTGGCAGCTACTCGGCCAGCACCTGGTACTCCTTCACGGCGCCGCGAACGGGGAATGTGACCGCGAACACGTTTCTCTCCGGCCCCATGACTCCGCTGTTGGCGGTGTTCAACGGGAGCTGCGGCGCGCTAGCGTTCAGCGCCTGTGCGACCAAGAACGCGGGTTTCCAGAATTTGCAGGCGCAGCTCAGCTTCGGCGTGACGCAGGGGCAAACATACTTGATCATGGCGGCCAACTCTTGTTCGGGAACCGGGTTCCTGCACTTTGCGCTGGGTTACGATCAGGACAAGGATGGTGTCTTCGACTCCCTCGACAACTGTCCCAGCAAGGCCAACCTCGATCAGGCGAACAGCGACCCCGACTTGCTTGGTGATGTCTGCGACAATTGCCCGACAACGGACAACCCCGACCAGGCGGATCAGGACTGCGACGGGGTGGGCACCGCCTGCGACACCGTCGTCGACCTGCCGTGCGTGGGCGATTGCGACGGCCTGTGTACGGTAGACGTCGATGAAGTCATCAGAGTGAGAAGCATTGCGGTCGACGGCGGGCTCAGCGTACCTCTATCCTCATGCGTCGTCGCCGACGCCAACAACGACGGCGTAGTCACAGTTGAAGAGCTGGTCCAAACTGTGAACAACGCGCTGCTCGGTGGGTCGACCGGTTGCCCCTACCGCGTGCGGCCGAGCGGCCTGAGCGGCGCCAGCCACTTCGCGCAGGCAACCTCCAGCTCTACGCTTTCGGTTCAACTCGGGTCTGGGTCGGCTTCACGTGGCGGCTCCCTCACGATTCCGGTCAGCCTCACTGGCGGCAACGGTGCCACATCAGCAGCACAAGTCGATCTGCTCTTCGACGCCGCTGCGTTCAGCAGTCCGACCTGCATCATTGCCGCGCGTTTGGCGTCGACGCATTCGGCGGCCAGGGGCCTGCCGTCCGTACCACCCGCACCGGCCGGGATGACTCGCCTGCGCGTCCTCGTCGCCGACATGAACAATTCCTCGACCTTCAGCGACGGCGACATCGCCACCTGCACGTTCCAGATCAACGCGTCAGCACCGCCGGGCGTCTACTCGCTCGCGGGCGAGGGTCAGGTGGTGAGCGATGCGCTCGGCAACGCGCTCCCGTCCACCGTGACCAATGGTTCGATCATCGTTCTCGGCGCGACCTTCACGCCTACCCGCACATTCACCAAGACCGCCACGCCGACGAAGACCGCGACGATCACCAAGACACCCACGGTGACGCCGACGCCGACGATCACGCTTACCGTCACGCCCACACTTGCGCTGACGATCGGCAAGAACCACTCTGCCGTCGGCGCCGGCTTGCAGGCGGGTGAGTTCTGGGTAGGCGCCAGCTTCAATCCCGGGGGTACGCAAACCATCACGCTCAGCGCGCTCTCGCCGAATTGCCTGGTATCGTCAGCGCACGACACGCCCGGCACCAGTTCCATCACTCTTAGGATTCCCGCGGTGAATCCACCGTTGTGGAACTGGCCGCCGTTGGCCTCCGACTATTTCTGGGTGCAAGGAGTCGAAGGCACCAGCGGCACGTGCCAGCTCCAGGCCACCGCCGCCGGTTACCTGGTCGCGACGGCGACGGTGGACATCGTCACACCCGGAATTGCAATCCAGCTTCTCGACAGCGCCATCGCCACCACGGCGCCGAACGCCGCCTTCCAATTGTACGTGGGCATTCCCTACGCGAGTGGGTCGGATTTCTACATTGCCACGACGCAGGAAGCCCGCGCCGGTGGCCCTGGGATTACCGTCACCGTGACCAACAGCAACGCACTCGCCGCCCAGTTGTGGTCGCCGATCTCTCCCTCACCCGCACAGCAGGTCAGCGTTCTGATCCCATCGGGCAACTTTTGGAACAGCGGCGGTGGTCTGCAATTCGACCCGCTCGCCGCCGGCACCACCACCGTTCACGCCGCCGGTCCCAACTTGATCTCAACCGTCGAGGCAAGCGTGACCGTAAACGTCACCGCGCCCACGCCCAGCGGCGGCGGGGGCGGGTGCTAGGCGCAGAGGAGGTTCGCGATGAATCGACACTACGTGACGATAGCCATGGCCGCCGGCGCCGCGCTGCTCGCCGGCATCGCGGCGGCGCAACTGAGCGAGAGCATCAGCGTGCCGGCGCGCGAGAGCGACGCGGCCGGTGCGTGGGAACTCAACGCGGACAGCGACGCGCGACCGCAGCGCGCGGTTCGCCCGCTGCGCGCGCGCACGGGAAGCAAGGGCTGGCGCGCGCACATCGTGCGCGGGGAAGACAACATGGTGACCGGCGAGCTGGCCGCACAGATCGGCGACGCGGCGATCGTCACCCACGGCGCGATCCGTGGCCGCGCGCAAGGCGCCACGGTGTGGGGCGAGATCTTCGACGACGACGGTAAGCAGGTCGCCACCTTCGAAGCGACTCGCACACCCGACGGCATCCTCGGCCGCTTCACCACCCGCGACGACGAGACCGGTACCTTCGCTTGGGATCAGTCCAAGATGCAGTGACGGGCAGCCAGGGACGGCTGCCCCCACCGGAACTGCGAAGAGAGATTCTTCGCCGGCGGCTCAGAATGACACGGGTTGGGAGTCTCTTCAGTGTGATGGCGCGCCGTTGTCGAGCGCCTCGATCGCTTGCACGAGTTGGCGGCGGACTCCGGCTACGTCGGTGAGCGGCGGCCGGCGCACGCGCGCGACCTCGGCCTCGCTGTAGGGCGAGAACGCGGGCGGCATTTGCTCGGGGCTGAATTGCCGCAGCATCCAATTGAGCAACCCGGCGATGCGCGCGTCGTTGAGTTCCGACTGCGAGGTGC
Source organism: Deltaproteobacteria bacterium (assembly GCA_016178705.1). Lineage (NCBI taxonomy): Bacteria > Pseudomonadati > Myxococcota > Myxococcia > Deltaproteobacteria bacterium. The sequence continues at coordinate 375,983 of JACOST010000028.1, forward strand.
CCGGCACGCGGACAAGATACTCTCTGCCGCCGGGTACGCGCAGGAACGTTGCCATCTGTCCGCGCAAGTTTGGCACTGCGCCAGTGGCACCGCCGCCATCGGCTCCGTGGCAGCCTTGGCAGTTCAGAATGTAGTCGAGGCGTGGATCAGCCAGACTCAGCGTCGGAATCAGTAGCAGCGCGGCCGCGGCAGCGAGAACGATGCGTCGGGGTTGCGTCACGCGCGCGGTGCACCTCACGACTCGGTCGCGACCCCGAGGACGATCGCAGTCGAACAGTTGTAGACCACGCTCTTGGTTCCAAAGCACCAATTCACATCGTTGGCGCGGTGCGTGAAGTAAATCGGCTTGTCGCCTTCGTTGCGATGGCAGAAACAGAGACCGCAAACGTGTTTCCCGCAGCAATCGTTGTACGAGATGATGTAGTCCTTGTCGTCGAGTGGATTGCGACAGGTCCCGATCCAGGTGACCGGCGACATCTCGGTGCCGGGTGGACAAGTCCGCTGCGTCCCGCCGCAACAGCTACACAGAAAGCCGTCGATGGCGCAGTGGCGCCAGTAGTCACAACTCGACGGGTCACCCGCGGGGAGCGAGGGATCGGGCTCACCCGGGGCCGGCGCCCGCGACTCGCCCTGGGCGCGCGCGACCGGTAGCAGCGGTAACGACGCGCCGCCGACGAGCACCGCCGCCGCGCGCGCGAGGAATCCGCGGCGCGAGCTGTGGCGCGCCACCTCACGGGCGGCGGTTGTGAACCAGCGATCAATCCGATTCATCGTGGGCTCCTCTGAAACTAGGCCACGCGGCGGTTGCGCTCGCGTTGGATGTACTCCTGCACCGAGGCGACGCCGCGTTCCTTGGCTTCAAACAGACTCTCCAAATGCTCGCGGGTGTTGACCAAGCCTTTGGCGCGGATCACGCCGGCGGCGTCGATCAGCACCGCGTACGGCAACTTGCTGACATGATACGTCACGCCAAGTTCGGTGGAGAGCAGGTACGGGTACTGGTCGATGCGGTGTTCGCGCACGAACGCGTCGTGCTCGGCGCGCGTACCGTCGCTCGCTAGGACTAGCCGCAGCCACGTGCGCTCGCTAGAGACGACCGCGGTTGCAATGGCGAGCAGCGTCTTGCAGACAGGGCAGGTGGGCGACACGAACAGAAGCAAGGTGCTGAGTCCGTCGCTCGCGGCGCCGCCGACGCGGCGAAGCGTGCCGGACCAGTCGGCGATTTCGAAGACAGGCGCCGGCTCACCCACCTGTGGACCACCACCGCTCATCAGCGCGCCGGCGGGAGCGACGCGCTCGTGCAGGACGCCGATCTGCCGCATCAACGCGAAGACGATGGCGGCCAGCGCAATGACCGCGATCCACAGCACGATGTTGGAGATGATCAGCGCGTCGAACATGCTCAGCTCTCCATCGCCTCGGTGAGGAGCGAGTGATCGGCCGAGCGTAGCCGGCCCGCATTGGCGAGCGCCGTCTCGGCTGCGCTGTACAGCAAAGCCAGCATCGCGACTGCGGCGAACACAGTAACCGCATCGAGCCACACCAATGATCGCGGCGTCGCCGGCAACACCGCGATCAACGCGGCGGCTATGAGCAGTATGTTCCGTCCGACCAGTCCCGGTCCGAGTGGCACGTGCCGCGCCGGCCCGGCGCAGCCGCAATCGATGTCGCGCCGGCCGCGCCGCAGGTTGATGGCGATGGCGAAGGTATACATCGCCAGCAGCGCCGCGACCGCGAGCGCGGGGACGAACCCGCCGAGAAGAAGCAGGCTCAATCCGGTGACGAGTTCAAAGCCGATGACCAACCGCGACACCTCGGTGAGCCAACGATCCGACACCAGATCGTAGCCCGCGAGCGCAGCCTTGAATGCACGGAAGCCACGCAGCTTGTGGCTCGCCGCTGAGAGCAGCAGGAGCGCCAAGCCCGTGTGCAGGGCGATGCGCAGCACGGGGTCCAGCGACCACCACGCGGTAATCATCGACGCCTTCACTTTCCACTCCACGGTGCCAGGAGGATGTCCGTGGTCCAACCGACGGGCGTAACATGCCGGACAAATTGGCCGCTCATCGCGTCGTACACCCCGACCGCGCCGCTGAACTGCGACGCCGTGAACAGCAACGGCTGGGTGTCGGAGGTGACTTGGATGTGGGTGACAAACGCGGGCGTGAAGGTGTCGATCAACCAGTCGGACATCCGATTGAACGGCCACGCCCAGCGGCGCCCGAATTCGATGGGAAAGCCGTAGACCGTCAGCCCCGGGCTGCGCAGCTTGATACGCTGCGTCCGCGCGTGTTTCTGAATGTCGTAGACCCAGACCTCGTCGCCCGGGTCCTTGTGCGTGTCCTTCCCGCCGCGGTGAACGAGCGAGTACAGCCGGCCGGTGCCGACATGCACGGCGAGGTGCTGCAGCCCGCCGACTCGCCACGTCGCCTTTTGATCCTCGTCGCTGAGCAACGACCATGGCTCCGGAAAACGGGGCTGCGCCGCCGACACATCGACCGGGTACGCCTTGCCTTCGAACGACACGAAGATCCACTGGTCGTGAAAGCGCACCGCTTTTTCGGTCACCGGATCTTTGGTTGGATCGAAAAACGGCTGGCTCCGCTCCTTGCTCACTTCGTGACCGTTGTCGTCGATGGTGATCGTGAGCGCCGAACCATCGGCACAAAGCGAGAAGAAGCGCCGTGTGCCGGCGGTGTAGATCAGGCTGCAGCCGGGGATGTCGATCTCGCCGGCGAGCGTTCGCTTCTCGACATCGACGACGCTGAGGGACGTGCGCGGCGTCCAATTGAACACCAGCGCGAAGCGTTCGTCGTCGGAGAGTGCGGAGTGGCCGAGCGACACCGCGTCGATGGCGCGCATGGGTGGTAGGCGAACCTCGTCGATCGGCGAGAGCGTCGTCGCGTCGTAGATCTCGAACACGTCTGTGCGTTCGCCGCGCGTGCGGCGGGCGTAGTAGGTCGCGGGCAGGTAGACTTCAGCGCGCTTGGTGGAGAACAGCGGAGAGATGGTCCCGTAGCCGCCATTGATGAGGCCGAGGAAGCGACCGCTGTCGAGGTCCACGAGCGCGATTCGTTCGAGGATCAAGTCGCCAACCCACACCCAATGCGCGCTGAACGGTTGCGTCAGCTTCTCGCTGCGCCCCGGCGATTCGGTCGGAACGTCGGCCCGTGCCACCAGTGACGCGGTCAGGACGAGTAGTGCCAGACTCCAGGTTCGCAGTTTCACTCGATGCTCCGTCGTCGACGCTGAGGAATGCGCAAACAGTGAGCGGCGACTACCACGGAGCGACCAATCGCTGCAACCGTCTTGCGCGGGTGCCCGGTCGTCTCGACTCGCCGAGAGTGCTACACACCAGCACCATGCCGGAATACAGCGAGCGATTTTTCCGCAGCGGCACGCTGCGCATTCACTTCCGCGATTGGGGCAACGCCGACGCACCGCCGCTGATCATCGTGCACGGGATGCGCGATCACTCGCATTCGTTCGACGATCTCGCGCGCGGCCTGTTGGATCAGTACCACGTCCTCGCCCTCGATCTGCGCGGGCACGGCGATAGCGAGACGACGCCGTACTACAGCTTCGGGCACTTCGTGCTCGATCTGCACAACATGGTGCGCGCGCTGCGTTTGGAGCGGCCGGTGTTGATCGGCCATTCGATGGGCGGGGAGGTGGTCGGCCATTTCAGCGGGTGCTTTCCCGACGTGCCGTCGCGCCTCGTCATCATCGAGGGTCTCGGTCCGCCGCCGTCCGACATGGAGGAAGAAGTCCGCTGGACGATCGACGGCTTTGCGCGCACCGACCGCGCCTTTGCCGGCCATCCTGGTCTCAAGGACTTGGATGCCGCATATCGCCGGCTGCGCGAACGCAACCCGCGGCTGCTCGAGGCCAAGGCGCGCGAGTTGGCGCTGCTGGGCACGCGAGCGCGCGAAGACGGGACGCTGGAGTGGAAATTCGACTCGATGCTGACCACGATGTCGCTGACCGGGCCGTACAACCTCGCGTACCACATGGCGCTATGGCAGCGCATCACCGCTCCGGCGCTACTCATCCACGGGGCAGAGTCGGGTGAGTTCTGGCGCGAGAAACCGGGCGCGATCTACCTTGAGCCGGACGATCTGCAACGTCGACTCGGCTGCTTTCACGATGCGCGCTTCGTAGAGATCGCGGGCGCCGGACATATGGTCCACTTCGACCGTCCGCGCGAGTTAGTCACCGCCATTCGCCAGTTCGTCTTGGGCGACAAGGCGTGAGCTCGGAATTCTTGATCGAGGGCCTTGCGCAAGGAGCGCCCCTCGATACGAAGCCTTCGGCTTCTACTCGGGGAAACGGATCTCTCTTCGAAGTCTTCAAGAATCCGTTTGCCCGAGTAGTGAGCGAAGCGAACGTATCGAGTGCCGTCCTGTACAGATGCGGCGCGGGGGAGCCTATTGCTTCATGAGCGCGGCGTAGCGTTTTCCCAGTTCCTCGGGTGACACGTCTTCCTTGTGGGTGGCGATCATCCAGCGATGGCCAAAGGGGTCCGCCAACGTGCCGGAGCGGTCGCCGTAGAACTGATCCTCCAATGGGCGCACGAGTGTCGCGCCCGCGGCGACGGCTTGCTTGGTCAGCGCATCCACGTCGGGTACGTAGAGATGAATCATCACCGGCGAGCCGCCGAACGACAGTGGACTGCGGACGTCCATCTCGGGGTATTCGTCGGAGAGCATGATCGGGGCGTCGCCGATTTTGATCTCCGCGTGCCCGATCCGGCCGCTGGGTTCGGCTAGCCGCATCGTTTCAATTGCGCCAAATGCCTTCTTGTAGAACTCGATGGCGCCCGCGGCGTCCTTGCAACACAAGTACGGGGTCGCACGCTGAAGGCCGTCCGGAATCGGTTTCGCTGTCGTGGCCATAGGTCATCTCCTCCTTTTTTCTGACACGGACGAATCAACGTTCTTGGTGCGCTTCACCGACGCTATGCCCACAGCCGCCGAGCCACGCAAGTCATGCGCGCGCTCCCTCGATCACACACACGCGCGCCGGCGTCGGAACCACTTGAGTCAGCCGGAAACCCGAGGTTGCGAAGAGATCGCGGAACTCCGCCTCTGACATGGGGCCGGAGCCTCGCTCTAACCCACCTCTCAGAGCGCGGGCCCTGCACTTCTCCTCGCCGGATCGAGAGGACTCATGAGGCCGACATGGTTACCGTCAGGATCCTCGATCACGGCGTAGCGGGCGCCCCAGAATGTGTCGTACGGCGGTTGACGGCCGGTGTAACCTGTAGCAACGAGATCAGCGTAGCGATCGTCGACGGCCTCCCGCGATGATACGGAGAATCCTATGATGGTCCTCGTTCCGGTGGCGGCCTGCTCCGGCCAGCCTCGGTTGAAGCTCTTCGCCAGTGCGACGCTGTCGAAGTGGAGGTGGAACCCGTTTGGCAAATCCAGGTTGACGTGGTGGGCGCCGCTGGCGGTGCGCCAGACTGCGCTGTCCGGGATCTCCAGGCCGAGGCGTCGATAGAAGGCCAGCGTGGCATCCATGTCGCGAACGACGAGGTCCAACAGGCCGAGCACCGGTTGTTGGTTGGTCATCGCAAGGGTTTCCTTTCTCGGTCGTCAGTCGCTTCGCTTTGCACTGAGATTCGCACAGCCGGCCAACCCGTTTAGTGCTGTCCGTCCTTTTTCTGCGCGGCGATGAACCACGAGTTGCCGAGGGCGTCCTTGACGTGCGCCATGCGGTCGCCCCACGGTTTGTCCTGCGGCGCTTCCATCGACGTCAGGCCGGCTTTGAGGGCGCGCCGATACACTACGTCGGCATCGTCAACCTGCAAATAGAAAGCGGCAGACGTGGGTTCGAATCCGGGGATCGTTTCGCCCATCATCACCATCGAGTCGCCGATGCGCAGGTCGGCGTGGTCGTGCGGCGGGTCGCCGCCGCGATCGAAGGTGATCACCTCGGCACCGAACGCCTCCTTCAAGAAGTCGATCGCCGTGCTCACGTCGCGCACCTGAAGAAATGGCGTGACGCTGCGAAACTCCGGGGGGCTCGCCGCGACCGCGATCGGCGCGGACGGAGCAGCGCTCTCCAGGGCGGTGACTTTCTGGATGGGGGTGTTGATCCACCACTGATTACCGCCCGGATCCTGCACGCCAGCGTTGCGGAAACCCCACGGCTGGTTCGCCGGCTCGCTCAGCGAGAGCGCGCCGGCAGCGAGCGCTCGTCGGTACGCGGCGTCGGTCTCGTTCACGTACAAGTGGAAGACCGACGGCATCGGCTGATAGGGGCCGTGCGCCTCGCCCATCTCGACGATGGATTCGCCGATCCGAATCTTGGCGTGATGAACCGTGCCGTCGGGACCTTGCGCGCGGAAGACCTCCTCCGCCTCGAAGGCGCGCTTCAGGAAGTCGATCAGGTCAGGCGCCCCGTGCGGATGCAGATATGGCGTGGCGACGTGCAAGCCCTGCGGGATGTGGGTCGCGCCCGCGCGGGCGTGGGCTCCCATGTAAGTGGCGATGTACCAATGATTGCCGAACGGGTCGCGCACGCCCGCGCTGCGTTCGCCATAGTCCTGATCCGCTGGTTCTTCCATCGATGTGGAGCCCGCGCGCAGCGCGCGCAGGTACACCGCATCGGTATCGGGAACGTAGAGATGAATGGCGGTCGGCATCGGCTCGATTTCCGCCGAGTCGCCGGTCGAGATCAGCGAATCGCCGATCCTGACCTCGGCGTGCGCGATCGTGCCGTCCGGCCGCAGATCGCGCGAGGTCTCTTCCGCTCCGAATGCCTGTTGGAGGAAGTCGATCAGTCTGGCCGCGCCGCGCACCGGAAAGTATGGCTCGACGGTGTACGAGGGCTTGGCTTGCTCGGCGCCGGCTTCCGCGGCTGGCGGTTGTTGCGTCGACGCTTGCATTCGTCTCTGCATTTCTTCAGGCGAGACGTCTTCGGTGTGCGTCGAGACAATCCAAATGTGGCCAAACGGATCCGCCAATCGACCGCAGCGGTCGCCGTAGAACTGATCGGCGATGGGGAAGATCATTTTCGCACCGCCGGCGATTGCTCGGTCGGCGAGCGCATCGACGTCGTCGACGTAGAGCGACATGATTACTGGCGAGCCACCGAGCGACTGCGGGCTGTAGTTGCCCCACTCCTCGACTTCGTCCGCGATCGCGATCCGCGAATCGCCGACCTGGATTTCCGCGTGCAGGATCGTTCCATTGGGGTCGGCGTGGCGGGTTAGTTCCATCGCTCCGAACGCCTGCTTGTAGAATTCGATCGCGCGGGCCGCGTCCCGGATGACCAAACACGGCGTCGCGGTGTGATAGCCCTCGGGGACCGGCTTCACTTTGCCGGGTGTTGATCCGCTGGTCTGGAGATCGTTCTTGAGACGCGCTTTGAAATCCTCGCGCGGCAGATCACGCAGATCGGCGGCGATGCGCAACAACGCGGCCAGACTCGCATCGACGCGCGGCAGCGGGCTATCGGGGGCAGCCATGGTCGCCTCCAGGGCCTCGTCGAGTTGTTCGCTCAGGCTTCGCTTAGCCATTGTCTTTACCTATGCGCGCGCGCAGATTCTGCAGCGCGCGAAACTGCAACTGCTTGACGGCGCCTTCGCTACGCCCGAGCTCGCGCGCGATTTCGCCAATCTTCTTCTCCGCAGCGAAACGCATGACGATGACGCGGCGCTGCTCCGCCGGGAGTAGGTCAACCAGCCGGAAGAGCCGCGCGCGGTGTTCGATCTCTTCGAGGCCGACTGGCTCTGGACCATCATCGAGCGGTGCGATCGTGCGCGCCTTGGCCGCACGCTGTGCTCGATCGGCGATGGCGTTTGAAGCGATGCGGAACAACCAGGCGGCGAATGGCACGCCGCGCCACTCGAAGTGTCCGAGATTGGCGAGCGCCCGATGGAAGACGTCGGAGGTCAGGTCCTGGGCTTCGTCGCGGTCGCCGACGCGGCGCGCGATGAAGGCGTACACGCGTTCGAAGTTGTTCTCGTAAAGTTCCGCGAACCGGCTGGGGTCATTTTGCGCGGCCTCGATCGCGACCCGTTCAGCCGATTCTGGTGCGCGAACCTTCAATGCAACGTCTCCCGCAGCCATGGTCTTCTACCGTTACAACCAGCCAAGGTGCAAAAGGGTTACGGTGGTGAGCTCACTTTGTCGGTCTGAGATAAGAAAATGGCTTCACCGCGGAGAACGCGAGGGCGCAGGGCCCGTGCGAGAGTAAGAATTCGCCCTTCATTGCAAATCCCATCGGGGATGAGGTTGGATCGCTGGGGCGGTGATGCGCGGTGGTGTGATGGGTCGAACCTCTCTGCGGTCTTGGCGATCTCGGCGGTGAGTTCGTCTTGTGACCTCAGGGCCAATTCGGAGGGTTAGCCAGCGCTCCGCTTGCGGCAGACTGCCTCGATGTTGTGCCCGTCGGGATCAAGCACGAACGCGGCGTAGTAATCGGGATCGTAGTGCGGCCGGATTCCAGGGGGACCGTTGGCTTGCGCTCCGAGCGATGTGGCAGCTTCGAAAAATCCGTCAACCGCAACCCGGCTGCCGGCGGTGAACGCGAGATGCAAACTTGGAAACGGTGTCAGCGTTGCGACGATGCCAAACCGCCACGTGTCCGTTCCGAACCCGACGGCGTCGCCATCCTGCATGAGAAATTGAAACCCCAGCGGTGCTAGCACGCGCTCGTAGAAGCGGCGGCTGCGCGCAAGATCGCTGACCGGAAGATTGAAGTGATCGATCATGGGAGTCACTAGGTGCTGGCCAAACGCTCAGGCGTTCAGCCCTCAGCCGCGGCGCGCTTTTCGCCGTCCGCTGGATACCTTTGATAGGCGTGGTGCCGACGATCGCGGTGCCGGTGCTCCGCGTAGCAAGCCCTCGGTGCTGAGATCCTCGTCGAGGTCCGGCCAATGGATGCCGTACCCGGCTGCGCAAGGTTGCCAGTTGGCTCGTTGCTTCGATGTGCCAGCAGCCAACCTGGGATACCACAGCAGCGGCACAGAGATAGTACGGCCATCCATCAAGTCGACCGTCAGCGTGTCTGCGGAAACTCGGACATCTCGGACTCTCTCATCAGCGCTGAGCGCGAGGATACCCATGCCATGCCTCCAGCAGTTTGTCGCAAATGTTCTCGATCAAGGTCTTCACCTTCCGCAGTTCGTTGGGCGGGAAGCCAAAGTTCCGCGCCAAGGCGAGCGGCTGCAACCAGAACTTGGCGGAGCAGTCATCGCGGTCCACATGCACGTGCGCCGGTTCGTTCGGCTCATGGCTGAAGAAATACACGCGATACGGCCCGTTTCTCAAGAGCGTCGGCATGACAGGGGATACGCCTAAGGCCGCATCGGGCTTGACTCGACTTCTACTTCTAAGGCCAAGGACGATCCCTCAGCGCCGCGAGGGCATCGAACTCTACCCGATCAATCACCATCGCGACGTCGTGAATCGATCTGTCAAGCGGCATGCTCGCGAACGCTTTCGCTGCTGAAGTCATCGCCGCTATGATGACCACGGGATCGGACGGGCTTCCCCACAGCTGCGCGACATTGTGCGAAAGCTTGCCGAACAGAGACTCCTTCTCAAATGGTTTGTCCTTCAGCATAAGAACCCGACACTCAGAGTAATCAACTTCGGCATCATTGACCTTCTTGAGGAAATCGTGCGCGATTCGCTTCTTCAACTCGGCAGGCCAATGCCTGCAGAAGGTGTCTACCGCCGTTTGGGACAACTGAGGGCCCATATAGCCTTGAAGCTTCGATATCTGTGTTTCAGTCAACCCCTGCTTTGCGGCGGTCCTGAACGTGACATGAATGAAGAAGTAGAGGAGCTCGTAGAAGACCAGCATTTGCTGTTCGGTCGGTTGCCCCTCGATCGAAAACTGCAATGAGCTAGCAAAATCCTGATAGGAATCCCACGCCGCTCTCACGATCGCGAGAGACAAGTCGCCCAAGGGGCCGTAAACTTCTGAGGTTTCCGCCTTGGCTTTCTTCAGAAGGTCCCTTGCGTTGCGTTCTTCCGGAGTGCCGAAAATTCTACCCAACATGCTCATGGGAGTTCGCTCCTGTGTGAAGTTCCCCCGCTTTGGTGGACAGCATAACTATGCCACACGTCGTTTGGTCGTGGAACGCAATTCGAACGCGATGAGGTTGGGATAGCCGATTGCGTCGAGGATCTCGTTCAGCTTGTCTGTAGAACGCGTGCCCCGGCGGCCGCGCCACCCACATGCTTATTGATCACCCTCGCGTCGTCCCATCGCCATCCGCGGTCCCCCCAGCCCAGGCGCGCCCTGGTGGGATTCCTATATCAGTTCTCGCCGCACCTATGCGGACTTTTTCATCGGGCTGCTAACGCAGGCGGTCAGGCACGCGGCGGTCCTTTCGCCGCGTCCGTTGGAAAGACTGAGATCGGTGGCGACGACTCTCTGTTAGTCACGCGGCAGCCAACCCTTGGCATTTCGCTTTGGAACGGGCAAGCCCCTTTCCTTCAGATGAGCGAGCAAAGCGCCTTCGCAGTGCGGCGCCCAACCATCCCAGTTGCCGCGCCAGCAAGGATCGCAGCAGAAGATGTCGCCATAAAGTTCCAATTTGTGGCCTTCGTAAAGACCTGGCCCGTGCTGGTATGGTTTTCCACAGACGGCGCACTTGAACATGAACTCCATGACGTACCTCAACGCTCAACTTTGAACTAGCAACGAATCCGACAACCCACGCCAGAATTCGTGGGTCAACGCCGGTGCACTCATGGGTGCCTCTTACTCCAGAGTTCGCTACCAACTCAAGGAACTGTGGAACGCGCACTCATGTACAATCGGGCCCGTTGACCCGCCGCTCGGCGAGCCAACGCAGCAACGTCCAGACCGCCATCACGGGCGATCCGCCGGGCTGACCACGCCGTGACCACCGCGAGCTATTGAGCACGTGCGTGTAAATCATCGTCGTGGCGATGATGGGCGAGTCGTGGGCAGTCCGACCGCTCGTGCCGCTTCTGCCCTTCGCGCTGATGCGCGACGGTCCGCGCAAGCGGACCCTACTGACTGAGCGGATGCGCGACGTTGTCGCCAGCGCGAGAGCGCCATGTGGATCGCGCGCGTGGAAACCACTTGCTTGACCAGGCGGGGGGTTATTGGTACCCACTACCGGCTAACTGCTCTGGCGTTTTGGTGGTCCGATAACTGCCGACTGCGAGCGGGAGGAGTGTGATACAGGCACGTAGCTCAGTGGGAGAGCGCTTCCTTGACACGGAAGAGGTCGGCGGTTCAATCCCGCCCGTGCCTATTCTGACGGTGCGCCGTCGGCGCGGGTAACGCGCGATATCACCGCGACACTTCCGGACTCGTCATCAGCCGTGCGGGGCTTGCCCTGCCGCACCTACTCTCAAATTGATCGCCTGCATTCCCCATCACGATGGCTGACATCACGATCACATACCCCGACGGCGAACGTCGCGAACTCGCCAGCGGCATCACTGCCGCCGACGCGTTGCGGGTGCACAAGCTGCTGACGAAGGACAACCGCGTCGTCGCGGCCAAAGCCGGCGATACGATCATCGATCTCTCGCGCCTGCTAACGGAAGACTGCACGCTCACGCCGGTCGACAACGAATCGCCCGACGGCCTCGAAGTGCTGCGGCATTCCTGCGCACATTTGATGGCGCAAGCGGTGAAGCGTTTGTGGCCCGACACGCAGGTCACGATCGGCCCGGTGATCGACAACGGCTTCTTCTACGACTTCAAGAAGGAAGGCGGCTTCACGCCCGAAGATCTGCCGAAGATCGAAGCTACGATGAAGGAGATCGTCAAGGCCGACTTTCGGGTCACGCGCGAAGAGCTTCCTAAAGCCGAGGCCATCGCGATGTTCCGCGGTATGGGCGAAGCGTACAAGGTCGAGATCATCGAAGGCATCGAAGGCGATCACGTGTCGCTCTATCGCCAGGGCGAGTTCGTCGATCTGTGTCGCGGCCCGCATGTGCCCTCCACCTCGCGGCTTAAGGCCTTCAAGCTCACCAGCCTCGCCGGCGCGTACTGGCGCGGCGACGAACACAACGAGATGCTGCAACGCATCTACGGCACCGCGTGGGCGAACGGCAAGGACCTCGAGGCGTATCTCAAGCGCATCGAAGAGGCGAAGCAACGCGATCATCGCCGTCTTGGCCCCGCGCTCGATCTCTTCACGTTGCATCCGATCGCACCCGGGTCGCCGTTCTTCCATCCCAAAGGCGCGACGGTTTACAACCTGCTGGTGGAGTACATCCGCAGCCTCTACGGTCGCTACGGTTACACCGAAGTGATCACGCCGCTGATCTACAAGACCGAGCTGTACAAGACCTCGGGGCACTACGACCTCTTTCGCAGCGATATGTTTCTTATGGCGGTCGACGAAGAGGAGTACGGCGTCAAGCCGATGAACTGCCCGGGGCATTGCTACCTCTATAACACGCAGAAGCATTCGTACCGCGATCTGCCGGTACGCTTCGCCGACTTCAGCCGGCTGCATCGCTTCGAGCCGTCGGGCACGTTGTCCGGCCTCACGCGCGTGCGCTCAATGGCGCAGGACGATGCGCACATCTACTGCACGCCGGAGCAACTCGACGACGAGCTCGACCGTTTTGTCTCCATGACGCGCGAAGTCTACGACGCCTTCGGCTTCGACCGCGTCGAGGTGTCGCTGCAAACCCGTCCGGAGAAATTCCTCGGCCGCGTCGAGTTGTGGGACTCCGCCGAAGCCGCATTGCGGCGCGTGGTCGACAAGCTGGGCTATCCGCTCACCGTGCTGGCCGGGGAGGGCGCCTTCTACGGCCCGAAGATCGGCTTCGACTTCCGCGACGTGTTGGAGCGGTCGTGGACGTTGGCGACGGTGCAGATCGACTGCGCTATGCCGGAGCGCTTCGGTCTGACCTACGTGACGGCGGACAATGCCGAAGCGACGCCGGTGATGTTGCACCGCGCCGTGCTCGGCTCGCTCGAACGCTTCATTGCAATCCTGCTCGAACAGACCGCCGGCAAGCTTCCGCTGTGGCTGGCGCCGGTTCAGGCGCGCGTGCTGACGCTCACCGAGCGCCAGGAATCATATGGCCGCGAGGTCGTCGCGCAGCTTAAGCAAGCCGGCGTCCGTGTCGAACTGGACGAGCGCAACGAGAAGCTCGGCCTCAAGATTCGCGAAGCGCAGTTGGAGAAGCTGCCGTACATGCTCGTGGTCGGCTACAAGGAAGCCGAGAGCCAGACGGTTGCGCCACGGGCGCGAAGCGGGGAGAATCTGCCGCCCATGACTGTCGACGCGTTCATTGCCAAGCTCACTGCCGAAGCCAAGATCGGCGCCACTGCAGAGTCCACTCACAACCAACAGACAGGAAGCTGATATGCCAAAGATCAAGACCAGTCGGGGAACGGCGAAACGTTTCAAAGTGACGGGGACAGGCAAGGTGCGCCGCCGCAAGGCGTTCCTGCGCCACCAATTGACGTGCAAGACGGCCAAACAGAAGCGCCAACTGCGCCACGGCGGCATCGTCCACCCCTCCAACGAGCGCGCGATCAAGCGGTTGATTCCGTACATGTAGCTTGTGTGGCAAGGGCGCGGATGCTAAACGCCGACGCGCACTAGTCGCACGAGTAAGGAGAACCGGAGCATGCCCCGAGTAAAGCGCGGGACCAAAGGGAAGGCCCGTCACAAGAAGATCCTCAAGCTGGCGAAAGGCAACGTCGGTGGCCGGCGCAAGCAGTATCGCCAAGCGCGCGAGACGGTCGAGCGCGGCCTCGTCTACGCCTACCGCGATCGCAAGGTGAAGAAGCGCGAGTTCCGCAGCCTGTGGGTGATGCGTATTAACGCGGCCGCGCGCCAACTCGGGTTGTCGTACAGTCGGTTAATGAATGGCTTGAAGAAAGGCGGCATCACGATCGATCGCAAGATGCTGGCCGATCTCGCCGCGCGCGATCTCGCGGGTTTTGCGGAAGTCGCCAACCTCGCGAAGTCGCACCTCGCCGCCTAGGCGGCCTCACGTAGTTCCAACATTGCACAACAAACCATGAGGTCCGCGCGGGCCTCGTGGTTTGTCGTTTGTGGGGAATGAAAGAGACGCTCGAACAGATCCGCAGCGCAGCACTCGCCGCGTTGGCCATCGCGAAGACCGATGCCGAGATCGAGCTATTGCGTGTCCAGTACCTCGGTCGCAAGGGTGAACTCACCCTGGTCGTGCGCCAGATGCGCGACGTAGCGCCCGAGGACCGCCCTGCGATGGGCGTGGTGCTCAACGCGATCAAGGACGAACTCGAAACCCGCATCACACAGACGCTCGTCGATTTGCGGGCGGCCGAACGCGCGCGCCGCGCGTCCGAGGAGCGCGTCGACATCACCTTGCCCGGCCGCCGTCGCTTGCCCGGCAGCCTCCACCCGCTGACGCAAGTGATGGAGGAACTGATCGCGGTGTTCGGCGGGCTGGGCTTCTCCGTGGTCGAAGGACCCGATGTCGAGGACGACTACCACAACTTCGAGGCGCTCAACATTCCGCACGACCATCCGGCGCGCGACATGCAAGACACGCTGTTCGTCAGCGACGAGTTAGTGTTGCGCACGCACACGTCGCCCGTGCAGATCCGTGTCATGGAGGCGCAGCCCCCGCCGCTGCGGGTGATCGTGCCGGGCGCCGCCTATCGCCACGACTACGACATGACGCACTCGCCGATGTTTCATCAGATCGAAGGCCTGATGGTCGACAAGCGCGTCACCTTCGCCGATCTCAAAGGCGTGCTGACGCTGGCGCTGCAGCGCCTGTTCGGCAGCGCGACGCGCGTGCGCTTCCGGCCGTCGTTCTTTCAATTCACCGAACCGAGCGCGGAAGTCGACATCGAGTGTTTCCAATGCGGCGGTCGCGATACGACATGCCGGCTCTGTAAAGCCACCGGCTGGCTCGAAATCCTGGGCTGCGGTTTGGTCGATCCGAACGTGTTTCGCTTCGTCGGCTACGATCCCGAGCAAGTGTCGGGCTTCGCCTTCGGCATCGGCATCGAACGGGTGGCGATGTTGAAGTACGAGATCACCGACATCCGACTACTCTACGGCAGCGACCTGCGCTTCCTGCGCCAGTTCTGAGCGACAGCGATGAAAGTTCCGTTGAGTTGGTTACGCGAGTTCGTCGACATCACGGTGTCGGCGGCAGAGTTGGCGGAGCGGCTGACGCTCGCCGGCATTGAAGTCGAGCGCATCGAAGAGCGCGGTCGCGAGTTGGACGGCGTGGTGGTTGGCGAAGTGGTTTCATTCGAGCGTCATCCGCAGGCGGATCGGCTGAGTCTGTGCCGCGTGCGCGGCATCGGGAACGAGTTGCATCAGGTCGTGTGCGGCGCGTCGAACGTGCAAGCGGGATTGCGCGTGCCCTATGCAACGCCAGGAACGAAACTGCCCGACGGCCGACGGATAGAGGTTGCGGAAGTGCGCGGTGTACGATCCGCGGGGATGCTGTGCTCCGAGGTCGAACTCGGTCTCGGTGAAGACGCGAGCGGCTTGCTGGTGCTCGCGACCGACGCCGAGCCGGGCGTGCCGTTGGCGCGCCATCTCGGGATTGAGGAGACCATTCTCGAAGTGGCGCCGACGCCGAATCGCGGCGATTGCCTGAGCATCCTCGGGTTGGCGCGCGAAATCGCCGCGCTCTACGAGGTGAAGTTGCGCCAGCCGGCGTTCCGGCTGCGCGAGCGCGGCGAACCCGCGGTAGCGCGCATTGCGGTGCGGATCGATGATCCGGCGGGGTGCGCACGCTACGCGGCGCGCTACATCGCCGACGTGCAGATCGGGCCGTCGCCGCCGTGGTTGCAGCGCCGGTTGATCGCGGCCGATCTGCGGCCGATCAACAACATCGTCGATGTCACCAACTACGTGATGCTGGAGCGCGGGCAACCGCTGCACGCGTTCGACTACGATAGCCTACCGCGTCGCGAGATCGTCGTGCGCCGCGCCGGCCGCGATCGCCGCATGCGCACGCTCGATGACCGCGAGCGCGAACTTGACTCGAACGATCTCCTGATCAGCACCGGTGCGGACGCGGTGGCGATCGCGGGCGTGATGGGTGGTGCGAACTCCGAAGTCACGGCGCAGACGCGAAACATTTTGCTCGAAAGTGCGCGCTTCGATCCCGCGTCGGTGCGGCGGACGGCCAAGCGCATGGGATTGCGCAGCGAGGCGTCGTATCGGTTCGAGCGCGGCGTCGATGTCGAAGGAGTCGTTCCGGCGATCGACCGCGCGGCAGCGCTGATCGCGGAGCTGGCCCACGGCCAGATCGCGCCGGGCGTTGTCGAAGCCTGTCCCGCCCCGCGACCGCGCACGACGATCGACCTGCGCGTGCCGCGCATCGAGTTCATGTTGGGCGTGCCGGTGTCGCGCGCCGAGGCTACCAGCGCGCTGCGGCGTCTCGGCGCGGCCGTGAAGGGGAAGTCGGCGCAGGTGTTGGCGGTTGCGGTGCCTTCGTACCGTCACGATCTCGAACGCGAGATCGATCTCATCGAAGAAGTGATCCGAGTCCTGGGATACGATCGCATACCGGTGGCGTTGCCGACGGTCGAGTTGCTCGGCGGTGGACGACCGGTAGTGAGCGAGTGGGAGGCGGAACTGCGCCGCATGTTGGCGGCGCAGGGTTTCAACGAGATGGTGATGTGGAGCTTCACCTCGACGCGACTGAATCAACTGTTCCGTGGCGTCGGTGTGCCGGCCGCCGAGCCGGTGCGCGTGCTCAATCCCATCATCACCGACGAGCCCGAGCTGCGATTCAGCTTGTGCCCGAGTTTGGTGCTCGCCGCGCGGACGAATCACAACGTCGGCGAAATCGATGTCGCCGCCTTTGCCGTCGGCAAGGCATTTTGGATGACCGACAAACCGGCGGAAGGGCACCGGCTCGCGGCAGTAATGTCCGGCAAGCTCCCTAGCGCCGGTCTCGGCGGGCCGCGCACCGCGGTCGAGTTCGTCGATGCCAAGGGTGCGTTGGAGAGCGTGCTGGGGCGATTGCGCATTCTCGATCGCGTGCGCTGGGAGCGTCCTGGCGAAGGGCAGCGCGCGTTTCATCCCGGCAAGTCAGCGCTGGCGATGATCGACGCGGTGCCGATCGCGATCGTCGGCGCGCTGCACCCCGAGACCGAAGCTGAGTTGGGACTGGATCAGCCATGTTGGCTTTTTGAACTTGACTTGGACCAAGCCCTTGAGTATCTTCCGCCCCGCTCTGTTTTCGCGGATTTGCCACGATTTCCAGCGGTTGTGCGTGATGTGGCGGTGGTGGCCGAGGCCGACTTCGCATCCGAGCGGGTTGTTCGCTTCGTGCACCAGTGGAACCCTCAGATGGTGGAGCGGGTTGTGCTGTTCGACGAATACACAGGACCACCGATCCCAGAAGGCGAGAAAAGTTTGGCGTATTCGATCGCCTATCGAGTCGCCGACCGCACGCTGACCGACGACGAGGTCAATCGCCTCCATCAACAACTGATCGCGGACCTAAGCGCCGCGTTGCCCATCGAGTTCCGCCGCTAACGGGTAGCTGGCACGCTGCCGGGAGGACGCGCCGTGACGATGACGAAGGGCGATATCGTGGAGCGCATTTACGAACGCGTCGGCTTTTCGAAGAAGGAAGCCAGCGACGTCGTCGAGTCGATCTTCGAGCTGATCAAGGGTCGCCTCGAACGCGGCGAGAAGGTCAAGATCTCCGGCTTCGGCAACTTCGTCGTCCATCACAAGCGCCCCCGCAAAGGCCGCAATCCGCAAACCGGCGATGAGATCATCATCACCGAGCGCAAGGTGCTCACCTTCAAGGCCAGCCCGGTCTTGAAGAAGTCGATGAATCCCGACTGAGGGAGTTGTGCCCACCGCCAAGGCGCAAGTTCCCGACAAGCTTTACTACAAGATCGGCGAGGTCGCCGGCATCGTCGGCGTGAAGCCGTACGTCTTGCGTTACTGGGAGACCGAGTTCAGCGTTCTCAAGCCGACCAAGACCCGCGCCAAGCATCGCCTCTATCGTCGGCGCGATGTGGAGACGTTGCTCGAAATCAAGCGCCTGCTGCACCAGGAGCGCTTCACTATTGAAGGGGCGAAGAAGCGGCTCAAGGCTCAGCCGGCGACTGAACCACGCCCAGAGCCGCGCCAGCAAATGGCGCTGCCGCTCGGCGAGCGCACGTATCGCAACGCGCTGATCAAGATCAAAAAGGACCTCGAGTCGCTCTACAAGCTGCTGAGCTGAGCGTGCGCGTCAGCTTTTTGGCGAGCTGTACCCAAAATCGTGCGGAAGGGTGCCCGTCAGGTCGGCGTCCGCGTGGAATTGCTGGCATAGGCGTTGCTCTCTTCGTGTCGGTGAAGGGAGACCGAATGCTCGATGCCGTGGTGCGAGAACGTGGTGGTCCGGAAGTCGCCTTTGCGTTGTTGCGGTTTCTGACGATGGGGTACTGCCTGTGGGGCGTGGAGTGCGACGTGAGTCTGGCCGAGCTGCCGCGAGTCGTGCGTGCGGCGAGTGCGAATCTCGCGCGGGCGATCATCGAGCTGTGGGATCTGAACTTGGTGCTGCTCGATCAGCGGCGTCACACGATTCGCTTGAGTCCGCACGCGGTGGAGCAACTGATTGCGCGGCGGGCGCCGCTTTCTTGAATGCGTAGGAAGCGCGTGGTAGCTCTGCGCCACTAGACGGGGCGTGGCGCAGCCTGGTAGCGCACTCGCTTGGGGTGCGAGTGGTCGCCGGTTCAAATCCGGCCGCCCCGATTCTTTCTTCGCCATTTCAAGTCGAGAGTGTTTTTCGTCGCCGTCGCGGGGATGATGTAGAAACATGCGCTGAGCCCTAAGACCAAACGCCCATTTGCCTTGACAGAGTCCCGCGGCGAACCGTACACCGTCGCTCATCACGGAGGTCTGATGCGGCGGGAGATCGTCTTCGGTTGGTTGATGCTGTGGAGCGTGCTGGCGACCGCTGCCCGGGCGCAACGGCCGGCGTACCTGGTCAAGGACATCAATCCCACGCCGGCCTACCATTCGGATTCCAATCCCTACAACTTCGTGACGATTGATGGGATCTCCTACTTCTCTGCCGACGATGGCATTCACGGCCGCGAGCTGTGGCGGACCGACGGAACGAGTGCGGGTACGTACTTGGTCAAAGATGTTTGGCTTGGCGATGAAGGCTCCGAACCCCTGAGTTTGACGGACGTCGATGGGAGGCTCTTCTTCGTCGCCGCGAGCGGAGGCGATCACTGCGGACTCTGGCGCAGCGATGGTACGAACGACAGGACAACGTTGGTGCGCGAGTTTCGAGGCACGACCATTGGTTGCCGCGGACTCCACGGCTATCTGGGACCGCGGCAGTTCACGGCGGTAAACGGGACGCTCTTTTTCGTCGCCGACGATGATATCCATGGCTTCGAACTGTGGAAGAGCGATGGCACGCCCGAGGGCACGGTGATGCTGCGCGACATTCGTGAGGGCGAGGAAGGGTCGGATGCCGAGGGGCTGACAGCCGTCGATGGGCTGCTGTTCTTCTTTGCCGACGACGGCATTCACGGGCAAGAACTCTGGCGCAGTGATGGCACCAGCTCTGGGACGGTGATGGTCAAAGACATCCAACCCGGGCCGCTGGGTTCGACGGTGGTTGGATTTCCGACGATCGAAACCGCATCGATAGGCGGGACGTTCTTCTTCTTTGCGAACGGATCTCAGCTTTGGCGAAGCGATGGAAGCGAAATCGGGACGGTGGCCGTGAAGGATATTCCGCTGCCTCAGTTTCCTTCGGGGGCAACGTTTGCAGGACTCACTAATGTCAATGATCGGCTGTTCTTCCTTGGCGGTTTCGAATTGTGGACAAGCGATGGGACGGAAGCGGAAACTCGTATGGTGTCGAAGTTCCCAATTACGGGCGACTCCCTCCGGTTTCCGCCACAGAGCTTTGTGCCTTTCGGCGACCTGCTCGCATTTGCCGCCGTGGGGTCAAACGGTGGCCCCGCGCTCTGGATCAGTGACGGGACCGCGCCGGGCACGCGCCCAATCAAAGATCTCTCCTTCCGGGACAGCGTGTATGAAGGAAACGCGCTGGTCCCGGCTGGCGGGAGACTCTTCTTTGCCGCCGATGATGGACAGCACGGCTGCGAACTGTGGCAGAGCGATGGCACCGAGTCCGGCACGCGGTTGGTGAAGGACATCGAGCCTGGAACGGAACCGTGCTTCGACTACACTGGCCCGATCATCCGCGGCGCGCTGGGTGATGAGATCCTCTTCAGCGCAGATGATGGGACGCATGGGCGCGAACTCTTTCGCAGCGATGGAACCGAAGCCGGCACCGTGCTCGTCAAGGACATCAATCCGGTGCTCAACGCCACTGGCGATGCCTTTGGCAGTGCGTTTTCCTCCGCGGCGCCGTGGGTAGACAGCGTGAACGGAACCTTGTTGTTCACAGCGAATGACGGCAGCGGATCGAAGCTCTGGCGCACGGACGGCAGAGCGGCAGGTACGACGCTCATGCCCAACATTTCAATTGGAGAGCGAGCGCACATTCATGACGGCCTCCTGTTCGCTTCCTACGATCCAGCAATCGGAGTCGAACTCTGGCGCACCGATGGCACCGTTGGCGGTACGCGGCCACTGAAGGACCTGAATCCCGGTCCGATGGGATCGGACCCCGGCGACTTCATCGTGATCGATGGCCTCGTCTACTTCTTTGCGACGAATGCGCAAGGCCGTCGCCAGTTGTGCCGCAGCGACGGCAGTGCGGAAGGGACAACGTTCGTCGGTGACGGGACCACCGGCCTCCCGCCGCGCCGCGGCCCGATCGTCAATGTTGACGGTACGCTCTTCTTTGGCTGCGAGGAACTCTCGACCAGCATTGCCCTATGGAAGGTCGACACTCGCACCGGCGTGGCGAGCAAGGTGAGCAGTGTCAAACTCGGTCGTGGAGACTTGTCTCCACCAGAACTCCAAGTCGTCGGTGGCATGGTGTTCTTCTCCGCCTGCACAGCTCGCTCGGGATGTGAGCTGTGGCGGAGCGACGGCACCGAGGGCGGAACGGTGATGGTGAAGGACATCAACCCGGGTGCCGGCGATTCATTTCCATCGGAACTCACAGAATCGCAGGGGCGACTGCTCTTCCGCGCCTGCCGGCCGCAGCACGGATGCGAGATCTGGACGAGCGATGGGACTTCCGAAGGCACGCGTATGCTTCAAGAGCTCGTCTCGGGGGTCGCAAGCTCCTACGCCTTTAGGAATCCGTTCTCCATGGGCGACCGCCTCCTGTTCTCCGCGTGTATAGCCGATGCGGGATGTCGGATCTTGCGCATGGACGGAACCGAAGGCGGCCCGCAATTGGTCGCGAACGCCACTCTCGAAGAAGAAGTTCAGGCGGGCGACAAATTCTTCTTCTCGCAAGAAGAGGGCGCGGGCGGAGCGGCGCTGTGGGTCAGCGATGGCACGCAGGCAGGGACGCATCGGCTCAAGATCGTCGATCCACGGCCGCTTGAGTCGATTGAGAAACGAAGACTGGGCCTCACGGCCGTCGCGGGATACGTCATGTTCGACGGCTACGATCCCGAGCACGGATTCGAACCCTGGGTCAGCGACGGCACCGAGGGCGGTACGAAGATGGCTGCGGACATCGCCACTGGATCTCGCTCGTCCCTGTACGATCTCGCCTTGCAACAGCAATTCTTCGCCAGCGGCGGAAACGTCTACTTCCTTGCCAACGACCACCAGCACGGCATCGAGCTGTGGGCGATCCCGCTGGCGGCGCTGTCGTCATCGTGCACCGGCGACTGTGATGGCTTCGACGGCGTCACGGTCGACGAGCTCATCAAGGGCGTGAACATCGCGCTCGGCATCGCGCCGCTCAGTGCCTGCCCCGTCTTCGACATAACCCACGACGACAGCGTCACCGTCGACGAACTCGTCGCGGCGGTGAATGACGCGCTGAATAGTTGCGGCGGATGATGTCCGACTTCGTCCGATCGCACGGGCTCGGCAACGACTACCTCGTCGTTGATGCGACGACTCTCGGGTTCGAGCTGACACCGGAACGCGTGCGATTGATCTGCGATCGGCATACCGGTGTCGGTTCGGATGGCATTCTCGTAGTCGTTGACACTACCGAAGCCGACTTCGGTCTGCGCATCTTCAACCCGGACGGCTCGGAGGCGGAGAAGAGCGGCAACGGTCTACGCATCGCGGCGAGGTATCTCTACGACCACGGCTACACGAAGCGCACCGAGTTCGCCATTCACACGCTTGGCGGCATCGTGCAGGTGCAATTGCTGCTGGAGGATGGACGTGTCACCGCCGTGCGCGTCGAGATGGGTCTAGCGGTGATCGACCGCGCCCTCACGCAACTGACCGTCGACGGCCAAACCTTCCGCGTCGTCGCACTGTCCGTCGGCAACCCGCACTGCGTCATCATCGTCGATGATCTCGCACGGGTTGATCTGCTTCGACTCGGTCCGCTCATCGAGCGTCACGCGGCATTCCCAAACCGCACCAACGTGCAATTTGCACAGGTGCTCTCGCGCGCTGAGATTCGCGCGGTCATCTGGGAGCGCGGTGCTGGCCACACCCTCGCGTCCGGCTCAAGCTCGTGCGCGATTGCCGCGGCGTGCCGCGACCGCGGACTGGTTGACGATCGGGTCAGCGTGCACATGGAAGGCGGCGACCTCGTGATTGATGTCGATGCCAAGCTCAACCTGGTGATGACGGGGCCGGTGGAAGAACTCTGTAGCGGCACGCTCAGCGAGGACTTGCGACGTCGACTGCAACTGGCGGGTCGCTAGTGTCGATCAGGGAAAGAGTTTCAACGCAGAGACACAGAGACGCTGAGAAGGAGGAGAAGGCGATTCGGTAAGGCGAGTCGGAACCAGCTCGTTCAGCCGATTTGAAACCTTCCCGCTGATGCTTTCTTCCTCCTCTGCGCCTCTGCCTTGATCCTTTTTCTGTCACCCGTTGGCTTTCGGCGCCACGATCAAAACGGTGCCCTGCGCGATGCAGGCGAGCTGGCCTTCGTTGGTGACATCGATGCGGACAACAGCGGTGCGTTTGGTCATCGCCAACACGGTGGCCTCGGCGATGATCGCACCAGTCCGGACCGCCGCCAGGTAGTTCACTTTGAACTCGGTGGTCGCCGCCCAGTAGCCGCGCGGCATCAGCGGATACATCACGCAGCCGAGGACGTGGTCGACCAGCGCCGCCATCACGCCGCCGTGCAACGTGCCGAGTGGCGTGATGAGGTCGGGACGCACAGACACCGTTGCGGTGAGATGCCCTGCGGTCACCGCGGTGATCTGGGCGCCCAGAAATTGCGGAAGCCCAGTGATCGCGCTGTTGGCTTTGATCAGCCCGTCGGCAATGCGTTGATCGAAGTGTTCGAATTGTTGCGCCATCGCATGGTCCTTCCTTAATTCTCCCTCTCCCGGATGGGAGAGGGCTGGGGTGAGGGTGATCAAACACGCGCCTCGTCATCTCTTCGCCCTCACCCTGACCCTCTCCCATCCGGGAGAGGGAAGTCACTATCGTTCGCGCGCCGCGCCGTTGCGCAGCAACTTGCCGGGCAGCGATCCGTTTGGATCCACCGCATCGGTCCCGTTGCGGCGGATGATGCGTCCGTTGACGATCACTGCGTCGATGCCGGTGGCGTCGGCGACCAATCGATCGGCGCCAGCCGGCATGTCGCGCACGCGCCGCAGCTTACTGGCACCGACCGTCGTGGAATCGAACACCACTACATCGGCGGGCACACCAACCGCCAGGCGGCCGCGATCGCTGATACCGAACACCTCGGCGGGGCGCGAGGTGAGCATCTGCACCGCGCGCTCTAGCGTCAGGACTTTCTTCTCGCGCACCCAATGACCGAGCAGATGGGTCGAGAAGCAGGCATCGCACAACTGGCTCGCGTGCGCGCCGGCGTCGGACAATCCCAACACAGTACGCTCGTCGCTCAGCAGCTCCGCGACTTCGTCGTCGTTGTTGTTCATCACCGCCATGCGGAAGCGGGCCTTCAGATCGGTTTCGACCGCAAGATCGAGCATGCAATCGACCGCATCGATGCCCGCCGCACGGGCCACATCGGCGACCGTGCGGTCCTCCAGTTCGGGACGGTTCGGGCTGGACGAAATCTCCATCCGACTGCACGCGCCGGTAAACGGTCCGGCCATGCTCGAGGCAAAGGTGTCCTTCACCGTCTGGCGGAAGGCCGGGTCGCGATACAGCCGCATCTTCCCCGCGAAGTCGGCGGCCGAGATGGGTTTGAACGCCGGCAGACTCTCGAAGGCGAAGGGCTCTTTGAAGTCGAAGTCGAACATCAGCGGCCGGCAGCTCACCTGCGGAATGATCGGCAAGCCTTCGCGGACCAACTCGATCGAGCGATCGAGCAACATGCGATGCGAACCGGGTCCGAGCATGCCGGCGAGCAGGGCGGTCCACGTCACCGGCCGTTTGATCTCGCGCGCCAGTTCGGCGAATTCGCCGAAGAACAGGCCGGGTCCAACGGTGGCCTGCACGACGCCGCGGCCAGCGTCGGCGAGCGCGCCGGCAATGGTTTTGATTTCGTCGAACTCCGCCACACGGCTGGGCACCGGCCGACCGCCATAGCCGACATGCGAAGGTGCCTTCGAGGTGGCAAAGCCGACCGCGCCGGCGTCGATTCCAGCGCGGACGATCGCGCGCATCTGCGCGATCTCGTCAGCGGTCGCCGCGCGTTCGGTGGCGGCCTCGCCCATCACGTACAAGCGCACCGGCGTGTGGCCGATCAATACGCCGACGTTGATCGCCATGCCGCGCCGCTCGATCGCATCGAGGTACTGCGGGAAGGTCTCGAACGGCCACTCGCCGCCGATGCCGGCTTCGAGCGCTTCGAGGCTCATGCCCTCGACCTTCTCCAACGTCCGCAGAATTAGTCCGCGATGCGCCGGCCGCGTCGGCGCGACGCCGAAGCCGCAATTGCCCATCACCACCGTCGTGACCCCGTGCCACGGTGAGATCGTCAGCATGCGATCCCACAGCACCTGCGCATCGTAGTGGGTGTGGATGTCGACGAATCCGGGCGCAACGACGCGATCGCGCGCGTCGATCGTCTGCGCCGCGCCGCCGTCGACACGCCCGAGGGCAACAACCTTACCGCCGCGAACGCCGACATCGCCGACGAAACCGGGCGAGCCGGTGCCGTCGATGATCGTGCCGTTGGTGATTTTCAGATCGAGTTCCATTTCTTCTCCAATTCGAAACCGCCGATGCACGCCGATGGACGCCGATCAGAACTGATTCATGATTCGTTTCACTTCAACTCGCGGAGCACCGAAGTTGATCAGCAGGGCAACGTGCAGGGAGGTTGCCTTCAGATAGTTCAAGCATTGAGCCACATGAATGGCGTCCAAAACCTTTGCGACCTTCAACTCAACTACGACGATTCCCTCGACCAACAGATCTGCGACATACTCGCCCACGACGGCGCCGTCGTAGCGAACTTGAAGGGGCCACTGTTGGTCGACTTGGATCCCGTTCTTTCGCAAATCATGGGCGAGCGCGTTCTCGTATACCTTCTCCAAGAATCCAAATCCCAGCCCATTCGCGACCGCATAGGCACACCCGATGATCCGCTCGGTCAAGCCGTCCAGAGATCGGCGTTCATCGGCGGTTTCAGTCATTCAACCCGTACAGCTCCGCGACGTTGTCGTGCAGGATGAGGCGGCGATGCTCTTCGCTGAGCCGGGACGCGTGCTCCTTCAGCACGTCCTGCGACCACGGCCAGGTGGAATCGCTGTGCGGGAAATCGTTGGCCCACATCAGGCGGTGCGGATTGACCATGTCGAGCATGCGGAACGCGACCCAATCGTCTTGGAACGTGAGGTAGATGTTCTCGCGCATGTAGTCGCTGGGGAGCTTCTGGAGTTCCTTGCCGTGCAGCGAGTGTCGATGACGGGTGTAGTAGTGGTCCATGCGGTACATGTAATGCGGCACCCAGCCGGCATCGGCTTCGACGCAGATGATCTTCAGCTTCGGATGGCGATCGAACACTCCCCCATAGATGAGCATCGCGATGATGTCCTGATTGGCGCGAATGATCGTCACCGCGTGGTTGAGCACCGGGCCGCGCACGTCGCGCGCATTGCGAGTGGTGAGGATATGAAACGACAGCGGCAGGGCGAGATCGATCGCAGCGTCCCAAAACTCGCCGTAGATCTCACTGTCGTAGTCGGCTTGGCCGGGTTGTCCCGGCAGCATCACTCCCTTGAGGCCGAGGTCCTTGATGCGCCGCAGGTCGGCGACGCCGTCTTGCGGCGTGCGCATCGCGGTCTGGCCGATGCCGAGGAGGCGGTCGGGATGGGCGCTGCAATACTCGGCGATCCACAAGTTGTAGGCGTCGAAGCAGGCCTTCTTGTAGTCGAGGTCCTCGTGATTGCAGAGCGGCATGCCGATGGTGGGATAGAGAATCTCGGCATTGACGCCGTCGCGATCCTGATCGGCCAGGCGCGCGTGCGGATCCCAACCGCCGCGGTGCCAGTCTTCGAAACGGCCGACGAGCGAAATGTCCTCCGGCCGCTTGCCGGCCGCGGCGACCAGACCCATCGGGATCGGCCGCGACATGCCGGGGATCACGAACAGATCGCCGCCGTTATCGGCGCGCACCAGGTGCGGTGCGCGATCGCGAAACGCGGGATCGATGTGTTTGCTGTAGGTGTCCGGTGGTTCAGTAATGTGCGAGTCCGCGGAGATGATCGTGTGGGCCATGAGAACCTCCTCCTATGCTCGGTGCCAAGCGCCGCGGGGTCAGGCCGCCGCTTGGGCGCGCTTCTCGTTCTTGATGACAACGCTCGGGTCTGGATTGGCGGACGGGATCGCAAGCCCTTGCTCACGGAGCAACTGAACGTGCTCTTCGACGCCCCAGCGCGCCTTGTACAAGCAGTCTTCGATGGAATGCCCAACGCCGGTGAATCCAGTCAGATCGGGAGAATAGAATCCGAAGAAGTTGGGGTCTTCCGTGGCTTCGATCACCAGCGAGTACTTGAGGTCGATCATGTCACCTCCCCTGTGTGATGCCTGCCGCCTTCAAGATCGCGGCACAGGTACCGGTCGGCACCTCTTTGGCTCCGTGGTAGTCGATGCGCACCAAACCAGTCAACCCAGGCTTCGCGTAGTACCGGATAGATCCCTTCTCGCGCAGGAGGCGAAAGCCGTGCTGCTCCAACAGGCGCACCAGCTCGCTGAACTTCACACGTCGGGGTGTACTGCCCTCAGCACCCCAAGTCCAGCGCGACGTTCCGACTCAGGCGTCTGTCTAGTGCCCTCTCTCTACTGCCTACTGCAGTTCAAACAGATTCGATCCATTCGCGGACGAGACGGTACCGCGGCGACCGACCCCTTCGCTTGCCATCAACGATTCGAGGGTGGCGAGGTCGGCTGGTGTGTTGGCGAGGAAGCGGCGGCCGTCGGCGAGACGGCCGATGATGATGCCGCGAATCGGATTGCCGTCGCGGTCATGCGCGACCGTGTAGGTTTCGATCGTGCCGTTGCCGCTCGGCTCGGTAGCCAGCGCCGGATGCGGTTCGGCGTCAATCTGCGCTTGATAGTTCTTTGGATCTTCGCGCACGAACGGACGATCGGGCGGCGTCGCGCTGTAAATGCCCGCCGAGTGCTTGGTGACGTACCAGCCCAGACCCGTGACTAACCCTTTGCTGTCAGGCTTTGCGCGCAGCTTGGCCATCATCGTCGCGATCGAGTGCATGACGAAGTTGTTGCCCGGACCGCCGTGGTAGGGCAGGCCGCCGGTGACCGTCAGCGGGCGCGGATCAGCCAAGGGAATCCCGAGCATGTCGCGCCCGAGTTGCATGGCGCTGGGAAAACAACTGTAGAGATCGAAGTAGTCGATGTTGTCGATGCCGAGTCCAGCCATCGCCAGTGCCTTCTGTCCCGCCATGCGAATCGCCGGCGAGGTGAAGTAATTCACGCGCTCGGAGACGAACCAGTGATCGTGCGCATCGCCGCAACCCCAGAGATACACCCAGCGCGATGGATCGATGCCGAGCGCGCGCGCGTGACCGACCGAGGTCATCAGCACCGCGGCCGATTGATCGACGTCCAGGATCGCGTTCATGTACTTGGGATACGGAAAGCCGATCATGCGGTTCTGCGGCGTGACCGTGGTGATCTCCTCGGCGCTGCGCCGTTGCGGGAACCATGCATACGGATTGGCGGCCGCCACTTCGGTGAAGCGGCTACACAGATCGCCCAGGCGCGCGCGATGTTGCGCCAGACTCAGGCCGTAGTGCGCGCGCAACGCGTTCTCGAACGCCGGATAGATCGTCGTCGGCAACATCAGGCCGTGCGTGGTCTCGTAGTCGTTGGTGCCCTGGCGCGCATCGCCGACGATCGTCGGCGTACCTTCAGCACCGGACGACCACGGCAATGTGATCCCGGCGCGCCGGGCGCGGGCGACGGTGTACACGGCTTCAGAACCGGCGAGCAGCGCCAGTCGCGTCTTGCCCGCGGCGATTTGCGCCGCCGTCTCGTTCACCAACCATTGCGGCGTGTTGCCGCCGAGCGACGTGTAGATCTCGCGGCTGGGATGGGCGCCGAGCTGCTCCGCCAGCGCGCGCGGCGGATTGCCGTAGTGCCAGCCGAAGATGTTGACCACCGAAACGTTGTCGAGTGTGGCCAGCAGCCGTTCGTCCGCGCTGGCGTCGGCCGCCGCGCGGCGCGCGCACTCGGCCATCGTCAGCAGCGGCTCCTTCGCCTGCGCCGTATCGACGTCCTTCTGAGTGTACTGTCCGGCGCCGATGAGGATGGGGGTGAGATCGTGCATGGTCGTGAGTCGTGAAGCGTGAGTCGGGAGTCGTTAGTCGTGAAGCGTGTTCGTGACTCGTGCTCGTGACTCGGATTCGGTCAATCGGGGCAACGCGGTTCTCTCCATCTCAATTCCACAATCCGCAATCGCCATTCCGCATTCGGAACATTCCGCAATCCCCAATCCGCAATCTAAAGTCCGCAATCATCCTGGTACCGGTCCGAGCTGCGCGAACTCGGCGAGGATCTGCGCGCCGTCTGTCCGCGCGGCCAACTCGGTGCGAATCTGATTCATGCGATAGTTGAGCATGCGATCGCGGCGCGGACCGGCGCCTGGGTTGTTCAGGATCTTGTTGCAGATCGCATCGATCACCGTCGCACCGGGAATCTCTTTGCCGTCTTGATCGATCACGGTGCGGGCGCGGGTCTCCGCCAGCGCGCACTGCAGGTAGCTGACGTGGATGGTCTCGTCGGCGGTGATGTAGTCGACCATTCGCGGCGCGAAGTCGGGCGCGGCGGAGCAGTCGGGATCGCTCAACACTTCCTTCGCCCAGGCAAAGGTGCCGTAGGCGAGCAACTCGATCACCAACAGTTGCGTGAAGACTGACAGCAGCAGCTCGAACATCGGATTGAGAGTGGGGAAGAGGAACTTCATCTCGCCGACGCCGATCGCGTCGGGTGACGGCTTGGCCGGACCCGAGTAACCCGGCGGCGGAGCGATCGGCAGATTCTCGTACATGTCGGGCGTCACGGGCGGATTGTTCAACGCGGCGTCGCGGATCGCGTACCACATCTGGTCGTGCCCCGCTTCGGTCGCGCTGCCCGCCTCGTCGTTGCCGTGAGCGTCGAGCAGACCTTTGGAGAGATGCGCCAGGCAGGTGTTCTCGATCGACTCCTTGAAGAGCGGTTGCCAGTCTGGACGCGGCAGTCCGCGGAGGCCGTCGTTGCCGAACCCCTCGGTGATGCCAATGAGCGTGAGGATACGCGTCATTGCGCTGCGCGCGCCGTGGCGGAGCAACACTTTCGTCTGCGCTACGTTAGGGAAGAAGCGCAGATCGAGCTGTTCGAAGCGAATGACTTGCGTCGGATGCCCCTGCGCGGCGAGTTGTTCAGTCCACGCCTTGATCGCGTCGAGCCGATGCCGCGAACGTGGCGGGACGTAGCGGCCCTGTTGATCGAGGCCGCCATGGAACAGCACCTCGCCGCGGCGGATGCGCGAGGCGAAGTCGCATTCGGCGACAATCTCGTCATAGGTGTAGCTGAGCTTGGCACTCATGGTTTGCTCCTTCCAATGTTTACCCCGAGGCGACGAGCGCGGAGGGTTATCTGCCGACGGCCAGCGGTCGGTTTCTTGACCGCTGCGGCCATCTCCGGCCAGCGCTCGGGGCACATGACGCCATAGAGCAGCAGGCGCTTCAATTCACGGGTGAAGCGGCGTGTTGCCGCCGCGCTGCCGCCCTCATCTTTGGTTCCACTCCGTCCACGCAGCGACCACACCAGAATGGCCGCAAGTAAAATGTGACCCAGCATCTCGGGATCGATGCCAGGTTGCGTGCGATCGCTGCTTGCCAACGTCTGCATCGCCTTCATATAGCGCGTCCAGCCGACGCGGTTCGGCAACTGGATGTTCGCCAGCATCTGGAACATCCACAGCCGCGCGATCTCGGGATGCTGCAAGAAATACTCGACCATGTGATCGATGCGGTCGCCGGGCGCGATGTCGGCGGTGAGCATGCGGCTGGTCTCGTCGGCCAGCCGCGCCATCACCGCACCGACGAGATCGTCGCGGGTGCGGAAGTGTTGATACGCGGTGGTGCGGTTGACGCCGGCGCGATGGGCGACGTCGGAGACCGTCAACGCTTCGGGGCCGCGTTCCGCCATCATCGCCCGCGCCGCAGCCACGATCTCTTCGTACGTGCCTTCCGGATCGCGTCGCCGGCGCGCGCCGAGCCGAACCACCTGAGCCATGCCATCCTGTGTAGTCGAGGTGCAAGGCGTAATCAACAACAGTGTTGTTTATCCTGCATCGGGCCAATCTTCACCACGAAGTCACGAAGCGCGAAGTCTGGGTAGGGGCGCTGCTCGCTGCGCCCCCGCCGGGCCGGGCAAGCGCGGCCCCTACGGCCCCGCCCCTGCGAGTTGTAGGGGGCGCACGGCGTGCGCCCTCTGTCCATATAGGCAGTTCCATCTCATCGCCGGATTTGCCAAGCTGCGCTGCGATGCGGAGGCCGACATGACATCCACGATCAAAGACCGGACGGCGATTGTTGGAATCGGGCAGACGGCATTCGGCAAAGGACTCGATGCCAGCGAACTATCGCTGGCGTGTCAGGCCATCTCGCTGGCGCTCGATGATGCCGGACTCGCGCCATCGGAAGTCGATGGTCTGGCGATGTTTTCGATGGAGAGCGGGCGCGAGGTGGAAGTGGCGCGCAACGTCGGCCTCGGCGACATCACCTACTTCGGCGAGATCGGCTACGGCGGTGGCGCCGGCTGCGGCGCGGTCGGACACGCGGCGATGGCGGTCGCCACCGGGCAGTGTAACGTCGCGGTGGCGTGGCGCGCCCGCAAGCGCTCGGCGAAGGGCAGCCGCCCGTGGGCCAACGTCAACGCGCGGCTCGGCGGGTCGAACCAATGGACCCGCCCGTTCGGCTTGCTGCGACCGGTGGACGAGGTTGCCATGCTGGCGCGCCGCTACATGCACGAGTTCGGGTGCACGCGCGACCACCTCGCCAATGTGGCACTGGCATTTCGCAAGCACGCCAACCGCAACCCCAACGCGACGATGCACGAGAAGCCGATGACGCGCGCCGACTACATGAAGGCGCGCTGGATCTCCGAGCCGCTGTGCCTGTTCGATAACTGCCTCGAAACCGACGGCGCGCTCGCGGTCGTGCTCGTGTCGGCGGCGCGCGCCAAGGATCTCAAGCAGCGCCCCGTTTACCTCCACGCCTTCGCGCAGAGCATTCCGCGCCAGCACCAGGTGATGACGAACTATTTCACCGACGATCCGCTGCTCGGCCCCTCATGGGCGTGCGCGCGACTGCTGTGGCAGCACAGTGACTTCGCGCCGCGCGATGTCCGTGTCGCCCAACTCTACGACGCCTTCAGCCCGTTGATTCCGCTCTCCCTCGAAGGCTACGGCTTCTGTGGTCGCGGCGAAGGGGCGGCGTTCACCAACGACGGCGCGCTCGAATGGCCGAACGGACGCCTGCCCACCAACACCGCCGGTGGTGGCATGTCGGAGGCCTACGTGCACGGATTCAATTTGGTGTTGGAAGGCGTCCGGCAGATGCGCGGCACGTCGACGAGCCAGGTCGACGGAGCCGAGTCCTGTTTGGTGACCAGCGGCGAGGGAGTCCCGACCAGTGCGTTGCTGTTACGGAGGTGAACGATGGAAAGCGCCTTTCTTCTTCCTGATCCAGATGACGACGACGCCGCGGATTTTTGGAGAGGCACAGCGCGCGGAGAACTGTTGGTGCAAACCTGCGCGGCATGCGGCCAGCGCCGAATTCCGCCGCGCCCGATGTGCCCCGCGTGTCGTTCGCTGCAGCACCGATGGGACAAACTGTCGGGATGCGGCACGATCTGGTCGTTCGTGATCGCGCATCCGCCGCTGTTGCCGGCGTATCAGGCGCTCGCCCCGTACAACGTGATCACGGTGGCGCTCGACGAAGACCCGAAGCTACGGCTCGTCGGCAACCTGATCGCGCGTCCCGATGGTGCGATCAACGAGATCGACCCGGCAACGATCCGCATCGGCGAACCGGTACGCGTGGTGTTTCAGCAGGTGGAGGATGTGTATCTGCCGCGTTGGATAGTTGGCAGGGGGCAGTAGGCAGGGGACATGGGCAACGGGCAACGGGAGAAGATCCGAACTGCCGACTGCCCCCTGCCGACTGCCTACTGATTCTAGGGCCAGAACAACCGCCGGGCTGCCGCGTGCAACTGTTCGCGGAAATCGGGATGAGCGATCTCGATCAGCGCCAGCGCGCGCTCGCGCTGTGTCAGACCTTGCAGGTTGGTGATGCCGTGCTCGGTGACGACGAAGTCGACGAAGGTGCGCGGCACGGTGACGACCGTTCCGGGATCGAGTTGCGCCACGATGCGCGACACGCGGCCGCCGCGCGTGGTCGATGGCAGCACGTGAATCGCGCGGCCACCGTCCGAGTAGAGCGCGCCCATCGTCCATACCAGTTGACCGCCCGGACCGGTGTACATCTGCGAACCGATCGACTCGGACGCCACTTGTCCGGTGAGGTCGATCATCGAGGCCTGATTGATCGCGACCAAGTTCTTGATGCCGCTGATGCGCGGCAGGTTGTTGACCCACTCGATCTCGTAGAGCGCGATGCGCGGATTGTCGGCGCAGTAGTCCATATCGGCGCCGGGTACGATGAACGACGCGGTGGTCACTCCGGGATGGTACGTCTTGTACTTGCCGGTCACGGCCCCGGCTTTGATCAACTCGACCGCCGAGGCGACGAGAATTTCTGAATCGATGCCGAGGTCGTGCTTCTCGGTGAGATAGCTACCCATGCACGACGACAGAGTTCCCGTGCCGATTTGCAGCGTGTCGCCATCGTTGATCAGCGTCGACACGTAGGCGCCGATGACTTCGGTGACCTCCTGGCGCTCCGCTGTCAGCTCCGGCACGGTCAGCGCGATTTGGCGCTCCTGTTTCTCGACCAGGAGATCGAACTCGGACAGATGGATGAAATTGTCGCCGCGAGTGCGCAGTCCCTTGCCGCCGACTTCGGCGATGCTGAGCTTGGCCGCGCGCAGCAACGGTTTGGAGTGCCACAGCGAGTAGCCGAAACTGACGAAGCCGCGTGCGTCGGGCTGGGAAACCGGCGCCATGAACACGTCCGCCGAGAATCCGTCGCGGCGACCGCCGCGCAGAACCTTGGAGCCGAGACCGTAGTCGACGACGGCAAAGTCGCCGCGGCGGGCCTCGATCGACGGCCGCACCAGCACCGAGATGAAGTCGGTGACGAACTGAATGTGCTCCTCCCACCCGGGCTCGCCGTTCGCCCACGGATGCGGATGCCGCGTCGCACCTTGCAGCACGCGCACCCCGTGCAACTCATCGCGACGGCGCGCCAACGCGTTGAGCAGCGTCACCGGAACGGGGCCCATCGGAAAGCGCACGAAGTCGCCGTCCTTCACGCGCCGCGCGGCCTCATCGGCGGTGACGAGCTTGTCGCGGAAGCTATCGCGCCAATCGGGATTCACGATGCAATCTCCGAGTGTCCGACGAAAGCTGGTGCACGCAATGCGAAGCCCTCTCCCGCATCACCAGCGGGAGAGGGTGTGGGTGAGGGCTTCGACAACGAGATGACCGATGCGCGCTTCACTTGTGCCTACTCCTTACGGCGTGCGGGCGGCAGTCGCGCGGCGCTCGGAATTGGCAAGTCTCCGCCTTGAAGCGCTGCAACTCGGTCTCAGCGTTTTCCGAGTAGTCTACAATCGGGTCGATCTCCATCCCGTTTGATGTCAGGAGCCAGTACCAATCGTATGAACCGCCTGCGAGGAAGTACTTGTGCTTGATCACGATCAGACACCCGCGGCAGTTTCCTTCGTGGATGACATCGAGCATATTGCCACCGCCGAGCGGCTTCACCCGACCGGTGGTCACGTCCACGTTGTAGATGCAATTGGAAACCGCTGCACAGTTAGTCATGAAGAATACCGAGCGCCCGTCGAACGCGAACTGGGGATTGGAGAAACTGGCCAGCGAACTCTCCTGACCCGGTTTGGTGGGGCTAGCCACGAGCCGTCGCGCTCCCCTTCCGTCGCTGCTGATGATCCAAATCTCTTGCGGATAGGCATCATCTCGCCCGGTCCATATCTTCGGGCCGTCTAACGTGCGGATGAATGTCACATACTTCTTGTCGGGCGACAGAGTTGGCGCCGCGTCTTTGCCTGACGACGTGAGCTGCTTAGTTTGTCCCGTCGCGTCAGTGAAGAAGATGTTGCCGTCCTTTTCGAACGTGGTCTGCGCGGCCGCCGACATGGTGAGCAGCGCGGTCGTCAGCAGGGTCACGCCGAAGGAAGCCCTCACCCTCACCCTCTCCCGCTGGTGATGCGGGAGAGGGAATGTCTTCCCGCTTGCGTTCACGTCAGCTCGGTACGCCGTACACCTTGCGCACGTTCTCGCCCAACAACTTTGCCCGCGCGGTTGGTGCGCACTTGCCGGCGAGGTCCTCCAACTCGGCGATGTAGTCGCCGGTGTGATCGGGGTGCGGGAAGTCGGAGGCCCAGAAGAAACGGTCGGTGCCGAAGAGGTCCATCAATGCCGGGATCGTGGTCTCGTCGGGATCGCACGAGATCCAGCACTGGCGGCGGAAGTAGGCGCTCGGCTTCTCCTTCAGCGGCACGGCGCCGCCGAGCAGCGACGAGGCGTAGCCGTCCATGCGGTCGAGCCAATAGCCGATCCAGCCCGCACCGGACTCGAGGATGATGATCTTGAGCCGCGGGAAGCGATCGAAAACGGCGAACTGAAACAACGTGGTGAAGGCGTGGCGCACGGCGTCGGCCGCGGTCACATTGAGAAAGAAGTGATTGCCCTGGAGATTGTCGAAGCGTCCCGGCGTGGCCCACTTGGGTTCAAAGGTTGGATGGATCGCCAGCGGCACGTCGAGATCTTGCGCCGCGGCGAACAGGACATCGTGATCCGGGTGCCCGTGCGGGCGCTTGGTCATCGTGAACGGCGCGACCCAGCCGCCGCGCGCGCCGGCGCGTACCGCGCGCTGCAGTTCGATCGCCGCCGCCTGCGGATCGCCGAGCGAGAGATGCGCGATCGGAATCAGCCGCCCGCCGCTGTCGGCGCAGAAGTCGACGATCCAGCGGTTGTAGGCTCGGGTGTAGGCCTGCGCGATCTCGGCGTCGGTGCACTCCGCCTCCCACAGCACGCCGAGCGTGGGATAGATGAAGGCCGCCGCCAAATTTTCCTGATCCAAGCGCTGCAGCCGCTCGCGCGCGTTCATCGCTCCGAACGAGGCGCCGCCGACGTAGGTGTGCTCGGCTGACGGCAAGACATCGGCGAGCTGCCGACCCATGCCACCGAGCAAGCTCAGCATGCCGCCGCCGACGACCTTGGATGCGGCGCCGTTGATTTCGAGACGCTCCAGACCGTTGCTGTCGCGGCGAAAGCGCAAGGCGCGCTCGCGATAGCGCGGCTCGAGATAGGTTTCCCACAAATCCGGCGGTTCGAGGATGTGGCCGTCGGCATCTACCGCACCGTCATAGGCGAGGCGTCGTATCGCAGTCATCACAATTCTCCTATGCGCGTTACACGGCCATGCCGTAGCATCGCCGCACGTTTTCGCCCAGCAACTGCGCGCGGGCACTGGGCGCGAGTTTGCCGGCGAGGTCCTCCAACTCGGCGATGTAGTCGCCGGTGTGATCGGGGTGCGGGTAGTCGGAGGCCCAGAAAAAGCGGTCGGCGCCGACCAGATCCATCAGAGCAGGGATGGTCGACTCCTCCGGATCGGCCGAGATCCAACACTGTCGGCGGAAGTAGTCGCTAGGCTTGTGCGTCAGCGGCAGCGCCGCGTTGGGAACCTTGGCGATGGCGTCCATGCGATCGAGCCAATAGCCGATCCAGCCGGCGCCCGATTCGAGGATGATGATCTTGAGGCGCGGGAAGCGATCGAAGACGCCGAACTGAAACAGCGTCGTGAAGGCGTGGCGCACCCCTTCGCCGGCCAGCATGTTGAGGTAGAACTGCGCGCGCCGAATGTACTGCATGTCGAAGCGGCCGGAGAACGCATGCCGTGGCTCGAAGGTTGGATGAATGCCGAGCGGCACGTCGAGGTCTTGCGCCGCGGCGAACAGCGCATCGTGATCCGGATGACCGTGCGGCTTCTTGGTGATCGCGAACGGCGCCACCCACGCACCACGGCAGCCGTCCTTCACCGCGCGTGCGAGTTCGTGCGCTGCGGCAACTGGATCGCCGAGCGAAAGATGGGCGATCGGGATCAATCGACCGCCCGAGTCGCGGCAGAAGTCGGCGATCCAGCGATTGTAGGCGCGGCAGTAGGCTTGGGAGATTTCGACGTCGTCGCACTCGGCTTCCCACAGCAGCTCGATGGTCGGATAGAGGAAGGCGCCCTCGAGCCCCTCCGCATCGAGCAATTGCAACCGCTCCGTTGCGTTCATCGAACCGAACGGCGCACTGCGTAGATATGTCCGCTGCGGGTTAGGAGCGATCTGCTCGCTGCGCTTGCCCATGCCGCCGAGCATGCCGGGCGATCCGCGCCGGGTCAGTTTCGACGGCGCGCCATTGATCTCGAGATACTCGAGTCCTTCGTCATCAGTGCGCAGCCGCAAGGCGCGATCGCGGTACCGGGGTTCCAGATACTGCTCCCACAAGTCCGGCGGTTCGAGGATGTGACCGTCGGCGTCAACGGCACCCGGATAGACTATTCGTCGTGTGGCCATGCTCAAGGCTCTCGCCCGCTTCTCTTTGCATGCGTCGGATGGGGATCGCAATCGCGGATCGCTAGCATGGCAATGCTCGAACTGTCGTTCAGAGTCCCCGGACGATTTGCCCCAAACGCCTTTTCGCGCGGCGCGCTAGCTCGATGGCCTGATTGCCAATCGTTTCTGCCGGCATGAGGATGAGACCTTTGAGCCATTCGTCTGGCCGTGCGCGAAATTCGGTAGAGTAGGCCGGGCCCGTCCAGTCTGGCGGCGGTTGGGTCGTGTAGTAGTACGCCGCGAACGAGTTTCGCGTCATTGCCTCGGGACAGCCGACCTTCGAGACGCCATGAAAACCCGGCGCTGTGGTCTCGAAAAGCACGCAGCGGTTGAGGATCGGCGCGACCTCGCGGTCGCAGTGCGTCACCGTGGCATCCCACAGTTGCAAGCCGCCGCCCCACGCGGCGGGCCAGTCGCGATTCAAGAACAGCAGGATGTTCAGACGCCGATACAACCCGCGACGCGGGATGATGTTGAAATCGGCGTGGAGGTCGAGGCGTGAGTTGGCCGCCATCAGATGCATACCGCCACCGGCGAGCTGTTCATCCGCTAGCAAGGCCGGAATGTCGGTGATGTGAGACAGCGTGGCGAGAAACTCGGGGGCGGCAAGGATTTCGTGCAACGTGCGGATCGGTTCGGGAAAGTGCTGGGGATCGCTGATCTGTACCTTGCCGCGCTCGTTGACGGTGGCGAACGTCTTCCCGACTCGACGCGCTTCCGCAAATGTCGGGTAGGCACGCGCCACTTGCTCAGCGAACTCGGCGCGCAGCAATCCATCGACACAAATGAAGTGGAACGGCCGGGCGGCTTGGAAGTCCGCGCGCAGCCGCTCGCGGTCGAGCGGATTTAGGTGCGTGTCGAATAGGGATGACATGAGCAAGTTGTCGCCGCTCTTAGCCCGACTATCGCGTGCGCTGCAACCGTCCGCCCGTCATCGGTTGTACGTGGGTTGTGCCGGATCGCTGCCTTGGCCTATGGTCGTGGGGTGACGCTGCCTGCGGCGCTTGCGCTCTTCGGTTGGATTCCGTTTGCATTGGTCCTCTTCCGTTTCCTGCCGGCACGACGCGCCGTTATCGCCAGCTTCGTCATCGGCTGGCTGTTCCTGCCCAACGCAAGCTATCCGATCCTCGGTTTGCCCGACTACACGAAGATGTTCGCGGTCTGTCTCGCCCCGCTCTTCGGTGCGATCGTGTTCGACTCCACCCGTGTACTGACACTGCGACCGCGGATGGTCGACGTGGCGATGATCGTCTGGTGCCTCTGTCCGTTTGCCTCGTCGATGAGCAACGACCTGGGCGCGTACGATGGTCTGTCAGCCGTGTTCGAGCAGAGCGTGACATGGGGCGTGCCCTACGCGATCGGTCGGATGTACTTCGGCGATCTCGTGGCGTTGAGCGAGCTGGCGCGCGGTATGTTGATCGGCGGCTTGGTGTACGTCCCGCTGTGCCTGATCGAAGTCTTCATCGGCCCCCGGCTGCATGCGCTTGTGTACGGCGATCAGCACTATGCATTGTGGAAGGCGTGGCGATTCAGCGGCTGGCGGCCGGCAGTGTTCATGTCGAGCGGCTTGGCCGTCGCGCTGTGGATGACGGCCACGACGCTCACCGGTGCGTGGCTGTGGTTAACCGGTACGTTGAGTCGAGTCGCAGGTATTCGAGCGCAGTTCTTGTTGGCGGGCTTGCTCGTGGCGACGCTGCTGACGCGTTCGGTCAACGCCTGGACTTTGTTGCTGCTCGGGAGCGTGGTGTTGGGTTGCGTTTTGCAGCATCGCCTCACGTTACTCAAGCCTCTGCCGGTTGTTTGCCTCCTGGCGATGGCGCCGACGTATGTGTTGGCGCGCGCCACAGGTCTCTGGTCCGGCGTGCAGCTCGTGCCGCCGATTGCCGCAGTGCTGAACCTCGATCGCGCGCAGTCGGTCGAATACCGGCTCATCAGCGAGCGAGCGATCGTCGACAAGGCGCAGCAACAGCCGCTATTGGGATGGGGTCGTTGGGGCCGCGCCGCGATTGAGGCTGAGCCGGGTCAGGTGGGTACGATCCGCGATAGTTTGTGGATCATCGCGTTCGGCGATAGCGGATTGGTTGGATTGATCGGCGTGATGACCGTGCTTGTGTTGCCACCTGCGTGGTTCTGGTTCCGCTATCCGCTTGAGCGATGGACGGAGCCCGCGGTCGCATCGGCCGCCGTGCTCGCGATCGTCGTCGTCCTGTACACCATCGACAGTTGCTTCAACGCCATGGTGAACCCGATCTTCATGCTCGCCGCGGGCGGACTCGTGGACCTCGGCCGCGGACCGGATGCAGCTTGAGCACTCGATGCGCTTAGCAGTGATCATCGTGAACTATCGCACGCCCGAACTCACGGTCGATTGCTTGGCGTCGCTGGTCGGCCAATGTGACGCCAACCGCGATCGCGTGTTCGTCGTCGACAACGCCTCGGGCGATGGCTCGACGGCGCGCATCCCGGACGCGATTGCGGCGAACGGGTGGGGCAGGTGGGTGCAGTTCCAGTCCGCCTCGCTCAACGGCGGATTTGCGGTTGGCAACAACCTTGTCCTCCGCTCTCTCTTGGCCTCGTCCGATCCGCCGCGCTACGTGTTTCTGCTCAATCCGGACACCATCGTGCAACCGGGTGCGATCGACGCGCTACTGGAGTTCATGGAGCTGCACCCCGACGTAGGCATTGCGGGCAGCGGCCAGGAGGATGTATCGGGAGCGCCGTTGCGAGCCGCCTTTCGCTTTCCCACCGTTGTGAGCGAGATCGAAGCCGGCATGCGGCTCGGATACCTGTCGAAGCTGCTGGCGGCCTTCGTCGTTGCGCCGCTGCCGCCGACGCAGCCGAGCCGTACCGATTGGGTAGCAGGCGCGTGCATGTTGGTGCGCCGCGAAGTCTTCCAACGCGTCGGCTTGCTGGACGAAGGCTTCTTCCTCTGCTTCGAAGATGTCGATTTCTGCCGGCGCGCGGCCGACGCCGGGTTTCCCTGCTGGTACGTGCCGCAAAGTCGCATCATCCATCTGGTCGGACAAGCCTCAGGTCCGCGGAGGGTAGGAGGTAGGACGCAGCGCCGCCCCGCGTGTTGGTTCGACGCGCGGCGCCACTATTTCGAGAAGCACTTCGGGGTAGCCTACCGCGTGCTCGCCGACGTGGGTTTCGCGTTCACGTTCTTGCTGTGGCGCATGCGGCGCGTGGTGCAGCGCAAACCGGATGCGGATCCGCCGTACTTCCTCATCGATTTTCTGCGGCACAGTATTTTCGGCGGACGTCGCCGCGCCGCTCCCGACATCACACGCTCATGAGCACCGTCGGCGCAGTGATCATCGGCCGCAACGAAGGCGAGCGTCTGCGCCGCTGCCTCGTCTCCGTGGTCGGACGGGTGCCGTTCGCGGTGTACGTCGACTCCGGCTCGGCCGACGATAGTGTTCGACTGGCGCGCGAGCTGGGCGTTGATGTCGTCGTTCTCGACGCCAGCGCACCGTTCACTGCGGCACGCGCGCGCAATGCCGGAACGGCTCGTCTCCTCACCCTCGATCCGGCGATCGAGTTCATCCAGTTCATCGACGGCGATTGCGAATTGGTGAGCGGTTGGATCGAGCGGGCGTTGGCTGAGTTCACAACCGCACCGCGTGTGGCGGTGGTGTGCGGACGGCGGCGCGAACGCTCTCCCGGTGCCTCGATTTACAACACGCTCTGCGACATCGAGTGGGACTCGCCCATCGGCGACGTCAAAGCCTGCGGTGGCGATGCGTTGATGCGCCGTGCTGCACTCCGCGAAGTCGGCGGATATACGGCGTCGCTGATCGCGGGCGAGGAACCGGAGCTCTGCGTCCGCCTGCGCGCGCGGGGCTGGATCATCCGGCGCATCGATGGCGAGATGTCGGTTCACGATGCGGCGATGATTCGCTTCGATCAGTGGTGGCGCCGGACCCAGCGTACAGGCTACGCCTTCGCGCAGGGCGCCGCCATGCATGGTCGAGCGCCTGAGCGCCATTGGGTGCACGAGAGCCGTAGCATCTGGTTCTGGGGCGTCGCGCTGCCGTTGCTCACCCTGG
The DNA here is from genome assembly GCA_016178705.1 of Deltaproteobacteria bacterium. Taxonomy (NCBI): domain Bacteria; kingdom Pseudomonadati; phylum Myxococcota; class Myxococcia; species Deltaproteobacteria bacterium. Next base: position 417,236 of record JACOST010000028.1, read on the forward strand.
CGACCGTGATGCCAACGCACGGTGCGAGCGTACTGTTTCTTGCTGGCTATCCCGCCATCGCCGTACGCATCTACCGTCGCATGCGGCGACACGGACTTTTACCATCGACTGCGGGGCTGTATGCGCTGTTCTGCGTGGCGGGAAAATTCCCGGAGGCAATCGGCCAACTGCGCTTTGTCCGTGAGCGGCTGCGCCGCTCGCCGCGTCTGACCGTTGTGCCGCGCGCTTGAGTCTCAACTTCCGGAGCCGCTGTGAAAATTGCGTATCTCGTCAATCAGTATCCGATGGTGACGCACACCTTCATCCGACGTGAGATTGCGGCACTCGAGCGCCACGAGGTCGAGGTCGTGCGCGTGTCGCTTCGGCCGGCTGGCGAGGAGGTGTGTGATGCCGCCGATCACGGCGAAGCCGCACGCACGCGTGTGGTGCTCGCGCGCGGGGTGCCGGCGCTGCTCGCCACCGCCCTGCGGGTGGCGGTCGAACGCCCGGCCGCGTTCGCCGCGGCGACAACGCTAGCAATGCGGATCGGATGGACATCGGATCGCGGCGTGATTCGTCATCTGGCGTACGTCATTGAGGCCTGTACGCTGCTGCGATGGTGTGCCGCGGCGTACGTCACGCACGTGCACGCGCACTTCGGCACCAACCCCGCCGCGGTGGCGTTGTTGTGTCGCGTCCTCGGAGGCCCGCCCTACAGTTTCACTGTGCACGGGCCCGAGGAGTTCGAGCGGGCCCCTCACCTCGCGCTTGCTGACAAAGTTGCCTCCGCCGCTTTCGTGATCACTGTGAGCGAGTTCGGGCGTCGCGAGCTGTCGCGGTGGTGCGCGCCCGAGCATGCGACGCGCATTCACGTGGTACGCTGCGGTCTCGACGCGATGTTCCTATCGCAGGTGCCCACGCCGGTGCCGCGCGCGCCGAAACTGGTATGCGTCGGGCAGCTCTGCCACCGCAAGGGGCAGTTACAATTGCTCGACGCGGTTGCTCGTCTGGCAAGTGCCAATGAGGCCTGCGATCTCGTGCTCGTTGGCGATGGTCCGGCACGTCACCAGATCGAATCGCGCATTCACGCCCTCGGCCTGCGGGAACGCGTCACGCTCGTCGGATGGGCGACGGGTGCCGAGGTGCGTCAGCACATCGTTGGCGCGCGTGCGTTGATCCTACCGAGTCTGGCTGAAGGACTGCCGGTGGTCTTGATGGAGGCACTGGCGGTCGGTCGACCGGTGATTTGCACGGACGTGGCGGGTGTTGCCGAGCTGGTCGAGACCGGCACCTGTGGTTGGTTGGTGTCGCCAGGATCCGTGGACGCGTTGGTGACCGCGATGCACGCGGCATTGCGGACGCCGACGGAAGAGTTGGAGCAAATGGGCCGCAACGGTGCGGCGCGGGTCGCCCGTCTGCACAATGCAGAGTTGGCAGCGGTTACGTTGATCGGCCTGCTGCGCGCGGCGGACGGCAATCCAAGGCTACGCGACCCACATGAGCGGCGGCAATGACGTGGCTCTTGGACGCGATCGTCTTCGCTGCTTCGCTGGTGCTCCTCACCCCCATCACGGTGGTCTTCGTCGAGTGCATGGCCGCGCTGCTGCCCCTTCGCTCCGCGCGACGCGACCCCTCGTCAGCGCGCCCACGGCTCGCGGTCCTGGTGCCGGCGCGCAACGAAGCGGCGGGGATCGGTGCCTGTCTTGCCTCGCTGGTCGCGCAACTCGTGCCGGGCGACCGCCTGATCGTGATCGCCGACAATTGTGACGACGACACCGCCGAGATCGCCCGCAGAGCCGGTGCATTGGTGCTCGAACGTCACGACCTCGATCACTACGGCAAGGGCTACGCACTCGATCTGGGAGTGCGCTGGTTGGACCGCGACCCTCCCGAAGTCGTCGTCATGATCGACGCTGACTGCATCGTGGCTCCCGGCAGCGTCGACGTTCTCGCGCGTGCTGTCTCCGGCTCGCAGCAGCCGGTACAGGCGTCGAATCTCGTAACCGCGCCGGTCAACATGGAAGAGGGCGGCGATGTGTCCGCCCTTGCTTTCCTGGTGAAGAACCTGGTGCGGGCGCGCGGGCGACAGCGCATCGGCTTCCCGTGTCTGCTGGCGGGTTCGGGCATGGCGTTTCCGTGGCGGGTGATTCGAGCGGCATCGCTCGCCGCCGGCGACGCCGCTGAAGATCTCGTGCTGACGGTTCAGCTCGCGCTGTCGGGTCACCTTGCGTCCTATTGCGATGAAGCGCGGATTGTCGGGCAGCTCGCGAACGATCGCGAGCGACGACGGGCCCAGCGCAAGCGATGGGAGCATGGACACCTGGACGTGATCCGTACATTCGGTCCGCGATTGGTACGTACGGCATTGCGCGAGCGACGGCCTGCTCTGTTCGCGTTGGCGCTCGATTTGTGCGTGCCCCCACTCTCGCTCTTGTTCCTACTGTGGGGTGCGGTCACTGGTGCAGGCAGCGCGCTTGAAACGAGCAACTTCGCGACCCTGCTCGGGGGGATGCTGCTATTGGCGGCGGTCGGCGTGGCCTGGGCGGGTTTCGGGCGTGAGACTATCTCGGCCGCCGCGATGCTCACTGCGCCGTTCTACGTGCTGCGAAAGATTCCGCTGTATCTGGCGTTTCTGCGGCGTCCACAGACTCGCTGGCTGCGACCCGCACAAGCCGGCGATGTGTCCGAGTGTGCGGCGCCATTTGCCGTGGTGCGGATCGGTGGCGTGGCGGTGCACGCGATCACTGAACGCCAGTGTATTGCCCACGTGCTCGGCGAGCTGGATGCCGGGCGCGGCGGATGGTTGGTCACGGCCAACGTGGATCACCTGCACCGCTGCGCGCGCGACACCGCCTATGCCGAGTTGTGCGCTCAGGGGTCGCTCGTTGTTGCCGACGGAATGCCGCTGATCTTCGCGAGCCGTATCCAAGGGACGCCGCTGCCGGAGCGCATCCCCGGGTCGAACCTCATCTCAAGTCTGACCGCCGCCGCGGCGCAACAAGGCCGATCGATATTCTTGCTCGGCGGCGCGCTGGGTACCGCCGAGTCCGCGGCCAACGTCTTGCGCGGTCGTCATCCCACACTCCGCGTGGCCGGCACGCGGTGTCCCGCACTGGGCTTCGAACACGACCCGCACGAGCTGGCGCGCGTCATCGCGGCGGTGACCGACGCCGCACCGGATATCGTGTACGTTGCGCTGGGCAAGCCCAAGCAAGACCAACTGATCGCGCAGCTTGCCCCGGCGCTGCCGTGCACGTGGTTCGTCGGCGTCGGCATCAGCTTCAGTTTTCTCTCAGGTGATGTGCGTCGCGCGCCGCTGTGGATGCAACGTGCCGGGCTGGAATGGCTGCACCGCTTGCGGCAGGAACCATCGCGATTGGCGAAGCGCTACCTCGTGGATGACCTCCCCTATACGCTGCGGTTGTTCGTTGGCGCGGTGGTGGCGCGGCTGTGGCGCCGCTCGACGACCTCGGCGACGAACTTGTAGTAGTCGTGCGCGATCGCCGACCAAGCGAAGCGTCGAGCGAACGCTTGGGCCGCGGAGGCGGCGACGCGGCTGCCGAGCGCTTGCGTCATCCCGCGGATGACGGCCTCGTCACGCAACACATCGACCAGGACGGCGTCCGCATCGAACAACCAGCGAGTCAACTGTCGGTCGTGTGCGACCACCTGCAGTCCGCAGGCGAATGCCTCGACCTGTGTGCTGCCGAACGGTTCGTCCAGGCTCATGTGCAGCAGCAGGTCCGCGCTGCGATACAGTGCTGGCATATCGGTGTGCGGCACCGTCAGACGCTGAAACCGACCCGGCATGAGCTGCGCCGCACAGGCATCGATGTCGCGCCGCTGCCAGCCGTCGCCCGCGACCACCAGGTGCAAGTTCGGAATCTGTGCGGCGCAGCGGATGCCGTCGAGGACGCGCTTGGCAGGGATCAATCCGCTCACCATCAGCGCCACCTTGCGGTCGAGCGGAATGCCGAAGCGGGTTCGGTCGTGCGGACCCGGCCGGAATTGCTCCGGATCGACGCCGTTGGGAATCAGCGTACTGAACCATCGCGCGCGATTGCGGTCGAAGTACTCGGGACTGGTACACACCAGGCCATCGCAAGAGAAGTAGCGAAACTCGCGGTTGTCCGTCTGACACGGCCAGTCGCCGTTTTGCGTGACGAATAGGTGCGCCGGCCGCTGGCGCGCGCTCGTCCGCGCCCGCAACACCCAGTTCACGAACGGATACGAGCAGGTAACGCTCACGTCGTACGCGGCGGGGTTGTAGCTGCGCAGCAGGGCGACGGCAAAGCTGAACTCTTCGTAGCCGACGTCGCCGCGAAACATCGGCAGCGAAGGGAAACGTTCAAAGCGCTCGCGAGCGAAGCAGGGCACGTGGACGAAGCGATACGGTTCAGCCGGGCGCGCGTGCCCGGAGCCGAACAGCGTGACCTCGCACGCTGTCTCGCGAACGAGGGCGCGGGCCAGCGCCTCGAAGGCAGTCTCTGCGCCCCGCGCGACGCAGTGGAGTCCGGGAAGAACGAAGGCGATGCGCATGGCGAGCCGGGAGACGAGGTTCAGTGCAGCGGGCGCATTCGCTTTGTCATCGCTGGCGAGTCAACGCTATACACAATCGCATGCCGGCCACAGCATGCGGCGCGCGAGCGACCGGGGTCAAGCGATGAGGCAGGATCATGAGGCAGGATCAACCACTGCGAATTTTCTACGCCGCCGGCCCGGGTGATGTGGCCAACACCTTCCGTTGTTGGAAGCAGGATCGCGACGATCCATCCTATCTCTCGTGGGCCTACGCACAGCAGTTTTTCGAGATCTGTCGCGAGCTGAACGCACCGGCCTACGTGCTGGCTTGCTGCGTCAAGCCAGACCTCGTCCGTGACGAGCACTTCACCGTCGAGCATCGGCCCAATCCCTTCGAGTCAACGCGGGGAGCGCGCTTTCACTTCGGTCGGGTGTCGTACGGACTGCAGATGCTCACCACCGCGCTCCGCTTTCGCGCCTCCGTGGCGGTGGTGCCGATGGGGACGTACTGGTTCATGCTGTCGCTCTTTCGTCTCTGTGGCGTGCAGGTGATTCCATCGTTGCACGAAGTCTTGTGGTGCAAGTATGGGCGGATGAAGCTCTCGCACCGGGTGATCAAGCGACTGGGGCGACGGCTGTTCGCCCGCCATGCCTTCGCGATTCTGAGCATCTCCGACGACGCGGATCGACAGGTCGCGCAGCTTACGCGCGGCCGTCATCGCCCGATTGTAGCCTTCTTGCCGTCGTTCCGGTCTGAGAAATTTGAAGGGACGGCGCGCACGCGGCCAGCGCGCCCTCCGTTTCGCGTGGTGTTTGTTGGACGCATCGAGCGCAACAAAGGCGTCTTCGATTTGCTCGAGGTCGCCCGGGAGCTGATGACGCGAGGGCGGACTGACATCACTTTTGATGTATGGGGCGGCGGCTCGCAACTCGGCGCTCTACGCTCCGCGGTGGTCACGGCGAAGATGGAGGCCACGTTCCGTTGTCACGGGTACCGCGACGAGATTGAGATGGCGGCGACGTACGGGAGTGCTCATGTCGTCGTTGTCCCTACCACAACCGAGTTCAGCGAAGGGTTTCCTCGAGTGGTCGCTGAAGCAATGCTGAGCGGATGTCCGGTCGTCACTTCGGCAGTGTGCCCTGCGGTACGCTACGTCGGCGATGGCGTAGTGGAAGTGCCGCCGGGCGACATCATCGCGTACGCCGACGCCATCGTGGGTCTGTGCGACGATCACGAACTCTACGAGCGCACGCGGCGCGCGTGCATGGTCGTGGGAGCGCAATTTTGCGATCCGGTTCGCAGTTGGGGTAGCGCACTGAAGACCACTCTGCAGGCGTTGCAGAGCGGGCACGATCCGACACCGGTCTCCTGGCTCCCGGGCGCGCCCCACGATAGAGCCGTCACGCCATGAAGGGGCTCAATATGGAGTGGCGTGGGTCCCGCGCGTGAATCCAGAGCACGTCATTTGCCGGCAACCCAGTTGGGTCGGCGACCGAAGCGAGCCGCAGGCGATGGCGAACGAAATTGCGGTGCGTCGATAGAGCGTAGCCGCGATATCTGTGGCCGTGCATGAGGTCGAACAACTCGAGCGGCGTCGATCCCGCCCGTTGTAGCCACGCGGGTACGACCTCGGTGATCACGAGCGGATGCCAGCGCGCCAACGTGCGCGCCATGCCACGCAGAACGCGACATTCGAACCCCTCGGCGTCGATCTTGATGGCGGTCACGGGTGCCGCGTCCGTTTCGATCACCTCGTCGCCGCAAACCACCGGCACGGTGAAACGCGCGGAGACCAGATGCTGGTCGGGCTCAGGGACCCTCGCCAGTGTTCCCAACCCAGAATGCGACGTCAGCACACTGAGTGTCAGCTGCATCGCGCTGTCGGCGAAGCCGACGCGATGGACGCGCACGTGACGGATCGCGTTCAACTCGAGGCATCGGTCAAGACGGTCACAGCATTCGGGATTTGGCTCGACGGCGTCGACGGTGCCAGCGGGAGCAACCAAGCGCGCAGCCAATAGCGTGATCATGCCGATGTTGGCGCCGACATCGACGAAACGATCGCCCGGCTTGAGGTACAATCGCAGCACCAGTTGGGCGGGCAGATCGTAGTAGCGGCCGAGAAAGTATGTTTGTCGTTCTGACCAATTCGAGAGTCGCAGTTCCATCCGATAGCCGTGCCACTTACCGCGGCACGTGCGACTCGTGGCATCAGCCCAGGCGGAATCGTCGCTCCCTCCAACCCAAGCGAACAACCGTCCCCAGCTCGGTAACTCGAATCGTGTATAGGGGACGATGAACGGCGCGAGTCGCCGGTAAGGCATGCCAGTTTGTCGTCTCGGTGGTGGTCGTCCGCCTGGCGGCGCGCGCGGCTACCAGGCGCCGCGGCAGGACAACACAGCGGGAACCGTGAGCAGCAACAGTTTGAGATCGAGCGCTAGACTGTGGTTGTCGATGTATTCGAGGTCGAGTGCGAGCTGATGCGCAAACGGAATCGTGCTGCGCCCGCTGACCTGCCAGAGCCCGGTCAATCCCGGCCGTACTTCCAGCCGGCGATGCGCTAGCGGGGTGTACCGCGCGACTTCCTTTGGCAATGGCGGACGTGGGCCGACCATCGACATGTCGCCCTTCATCACGCACCACAACTGCGGCAGTTCGTCGAGACTGAGTGTGCGGATGATGCGCCCAATCGGCGTCATGCGCGGGTCGTGCCGCATTTTGAACGTGATCGCGTCCTGATCGTCCTGCTCGCTCACCATGATGTCATGCATGTGCTCGGCGCCGACGTGCATGGAGCGAAACTTGGGAAACCAAAACGTGCAGCCGGCTTGCCCGACCCGACGCTGCCAGAAGATCACTGGCCCACCGTCGGCGAGCTTGATCGCGAGCGCGACCAGCAGACCAATCGGCAACAGGGCCATCAGCAGGACCGCCGCGATGCCGATGTCGAGGAGACGCTTGAACGCGGTTGCGTCGCGCAAGATCGCGCGCGGCAGGGCAAGTTCGGTTTGTCGATGTGGCTCCATCAGTGCGTCAGGGCCGTCCTCGGATCGAAACGATTCGCCGTTAGTGCTCGTGACCGTCGCCGACATCGCCTCGCCCCCCCACTCGCGCTCATATGACGGCCCCTATGCACCCCTGTCAAGGGGACAGCGGCGCTCGGCCGGGCGGTTGCGCCGCCAGCCCTTCGAACCGCAGACTCAGCGCCACGGCGATGTAGAGTACCCAGCCGATGTCGTACTGTACGAGATCGCTCTCGGTGAAATTGCGCAAAGCAAAGAAGATGAGAAACGTGATCGACCACAAGTCGAGGGGCGCGCGGTTCGCCAGTGCCAGGCGAAAGCTGCGCCATAGGCACCAGCCGTACGGAATGATGAAGGCGGCGAGGCCAACGACGCCGAGGTCCAACGTGAGATCCAAGAACCCATTGTGCCCATGGCCGGGGTTGCCCAGGTACACAGCAAGGAGATTTCGAGATCCGTGGTGGTCGGGCCGCCAGAACGCGGCGTAGCCGTCACCGAGCCATGGGCGCGTGCGGACTTGATCAAACAACGCGCCCCAAATGTCGGTGCGGCGATTGAGCGTGCGGTCGCTGCCGAGCCAGCTCAGTATCGCGTCGACCTGATAGGCGGCGACGGCGGCAACGAGCACCACTACAGCCGTGGCGACGATGAATCCGCTTGTCCGCCGTTGACGGGGAAGGCGTTGCAGCGCAGCCAGTAGCGCTGCTCCGGTAACACAGACGACTGCGACCACCAGCGCCGTGCGCGACCGCGACATCACAACCAGTCCCATAGAGACAACCAGACCGATCAAAGCCAGCGTCCGCTTGCGTGCCGCAAGCGCCAGCAGCGTGCACGCGGGCGGGGCGAGCGCGATCACGCCGCCGAACACGTTTTTGTGGGCGAACACGCCCTGCCACGCACCGGCGTGCACGCCCGTCATCACTCCATAGCGGGGGAAGAACACCGCCACGGCGGCGCTGGCGATGCCGGCGATCGCCAATGTCAGCGTCACCAACTCGATCTGTTGACGATAGCTGAAACGGAGCGCGAGAAAGAGACCGAACAGCGTTGAGGCCGTCAGCATCTCGGTTGCCCGCAATGTCAGGTCAACGTCCGCCGACCACAGCAGCGAGCTGAGCGCGAGTAGTGGGATCAGAAGCACGGGCCAGACGCATTTGACGACCGATCGCAACGCCGGCGGATCGAGCGCGAGAAGCAGGATCACCGCAATCGATCCGCCGAGGCCGACCGAACGCCCCGGCGTGCGCCCAATGAAATGCGTGAGGACGAGATCGAGTGCCTGGCTGAGCCACAGCAGATAGCTCAACGCGAAGGCCCACTCGGCGATCCGACGCGGCGGAGTGGCCCGCGCGGCGGTCAGGTTCGACATTGATTCAGTCTATCGCACGCGACGCGTCTGCGCTGTGCGAGGGCGGGTGCAAGTTGGTCCCAGATATCGAGCGCATCGGCGAGTCCGTGCAAGCAGACGAAATGCAACGGTTCGGCGCCGCTGCCTTGCACGCGCAGGGTATGCCCACCGGGGTCAACGCGCACGCACACTCCTACGCAACGAGGCCGAGCACCTCGCGCAACGTCGCGGCCAAATCGCGCAGCGCGCGTTCGCCGTCGCCGACAAAACTCGATCCGTGCATGAGCGCGAGGGTGCGCGGTTTGAGGTCGGCGATCTCGTTGAGGATGCGCTCCGTGTGCGGCGTGAACGGATAGGCATTGGCGAGAGGCCCCGCCTCGTCTTGCTCAAGGCCGCGGCGGGCGCGCTCGACCACATCGGCCGTGGTGACCGCTTCCACGTCGCCGCCGTGGGTGAAGAGATCCGAGCACAGCAACGTGCCGGTGGTCTCCTCGAACAGCAGCGACGCTTCCCAACAGTGCGGCACGTGCGGCGTCTTGAGGAAACGGAAACGCTTCCGCCCGGTCGTGAAGGTCTCGTGATGCTCCATGGCGTGCGCCGGCCGAATCGCGAAGTCGTTGACGCTGACGAGAGCGCCGACCAGCGTACACATCGCTTGCGCCTGTGGCGCGAGCGCGAGCCACTCGTTCAGCGCGCCGCACTCGTCCGATTCGAAGTGACTGAATCCGATCCAGCGCAGCCGCGCGGGATCGATCAGTGACGCAACGCCTTCGCGGACGACCGGAAACATCCCCTTCATGCCGGTGTGGAACAGCAACGGCTCGTCGTCACGCACAAGGAACTGATTGAACTGGAGGTTGAACTCCGGAACGAACGTCGAGATGCGGAAGATGTCCGATGCGATTTCAGTGATGGTTGGCATGGGTAACCACAATCCTCGTTTCGCTATGGCCGATTGGGTAGTAGGCAAGAGTGAATGCTCGATTCGCCGGGCACTTCGCCGGCGAGCATTTGGATTGCGCGCTCGGCGCCGGCGAGTTCGAAGTCGTGCGTGTGCATCTTGGCCACCGGGATGCGGCCCGACTCGATCAACCGAATCGCGGACCGATACGACTTGCTGGTGACGCCAAACGCACCCTTGATCGTGATCTCTTTGGCGACGATCAGGTCGCTGATGAAGTCGGGCACGGGTTTGAAGCCCTTGACCCCGGCAAGCACGACGCGCGCCCCCATTGCGGCATAGTACAGCGCTTCGGCGACCGGCTCCGGGGCGTAGGCGGAAACCTCCACGATCACGTCGGCGCCGTGGCCGTTGGTCAGCTCGCGCACGTGCCGGCGCGCGTCCTCGGCTTCGATGTCGATGGTGTGATCGGCGCCGAGTTCGCGCGCCAGGGCGAGCTTCGCGGCGTCGCGCCCCAGGCCGGTGACGATGATCTGGTCCACGCCGGCGGCACGCGCGGCGATCACGCTCGCCAGACCGCGTTGCCCAGGACCGAGGATCAGCACGATGTCGCCCGGACCGGCGTCGGGAATCTCCACCGCCCATCGAAAGCCGGCACCGAGCGGGTTGAACATGACGGCGATGCTGGCGGGAGTCTCCTTGCGCATCGGATGCACGAGCGAGTGCGGGTCGAGGTACATGTAGTCAGCGTAGGCTCCCCACAACCCCGGTGGATGCGACAGCGGCACGTACGAGTAGCCAAACATGCCGGCGCCGCGTCCCCGGCAGACTTGATAGCGGCCGTCGATGCACGCGCGGCAGTGCCCGCACGGGATGAGCACCTCGACCGCGACGCGATCGCCGGCGTTGACTCCCCAACGCTTGGCGGCGCGGTCGCCGATCTGCTCGATGATGCCGAGCGGTTCGTGGCCCGGAATCAACGGCCAGCGCGCGGGCAGCGTGCCGGTGTACTGCTCGACATCGCTGCCGCAGATGCCACAAGCCTCGACGCGCAGCAGCGCGCTGTCGTCGTCGATGGCGGGAATCGGCAACTCGCGCAGTTCGAGTTGCCGGGGGCCGGTTTGCACGATGGCGCGGGTCGTCGCTGGCATGGTCTCTGTCTCGTGCGCTCCCTCAACGCGATCGATTCAGCCCTAGCGGAAGGGAAACTTTGTTGTCAATGCGAGGCGCGCACGGATAGCGAACGCGGCGTTCTGCGATAGGGCGCTGGTCCGTCCACAGCGATCATGCTAGCCACTATCTCGCTGCGTGCAGAAGAAATGAGATGCGATGCGAGAAAGTAGGATGACACCCGAAGCCGTCACCCATCCCGAGGTTCCGCGTCACGATGTGCCGCGCGGCGGGCGCAGCGGTTTTACGCTCATCGATGACCGGCAGGTTCACTATCTCGAATGGGGCCCCGCCGGAGCGCCGGCGGTGTTGGCGCTGCACGGTGGCGGACAGACGGCGTACATGTACGAAGAACTCGGCGCCGCGTTGTGCGAACGGTATCACGTATTGGCGCCGGATCTGCCCGATCATGGTGATTCCGATCCGATGTCCGAGGCCGGTCGCCACGCGATTGCGGCGACGCTTCCCGGGCTGTGCACGCACTTTGGCTTGCGACGCTTCGCCATGATCGGGGCGTCGCTCGGCGGCATCGTCTCGATCACCTACGCGGCGGTGCACCGCGACAACGTCAGCGCCATTGTGCTGATCGACGTCGGGCACAAGCTCGAAGAGCAGGGCGTGATGAAGATCATGGAGTTCATGCGCGCGCACGAATCGTTTGCGTCGCTCGCTGAAGCCGCCGCCGAAATTGCCCCCTATCTTCCGCACCGCAAGGCGGTACGTCCCGAGCGTCTGAGCCGCAACCTGCGCCAGCGCAGCGACGGCCGCTGGGTATGGAAACACGGCTACAACCGCCGTCTGCGCGCCGAAGGGGATCAAGCCGGCCGCAACTGGAGCCACGTCATCGACGGACTCGACGACGACTGCGCCAAGCTGCGCTGCCCGGTGCTGATCCTGCGCGGCTCCGCCAGTGACGTGCTGTCGCGCGAAGGTGCGGAGGAAGTCGCTGCATTGATTCCGAACGCACGCTTGGCGACGGTTCACAACGCCGGTCACCTGGCCGCCGGCGACAATTCCGAATCGACGGTGAGTTTGGTGTCGGCGTTTCTGGCCACGGTGGCGTGGTAGGCATTCGACCGATTGATCGTCCGGCGCAGCCGACCCGATCGATCCCTCCCGCTATCCCAAGTATCCCGCGCTTAGTCACGTTCGACCCGGAGCGAGAGAAAACCGACGGCGCGGTTTTCTCTCGCGCTCTCTTTCGCGCCCGCTGCGCTCGGCTATTGGCGCTGCTTTCCGAGTCGGCCGCCGCAGTCAGACGGGAACGACAACGCGCTGCGATGCCAATGATGCGCTTCTGAACACCACCGGTGGCCTCGGTGCGTTGTAGATCCATCGCCGCACGTTCCTCCGAAGACCTGTCTTCGATTTCCCTCTTGCCGGGCATCCGACACGAACGGGGAACACACGTAGGATCTTCCCGACATCTTCGCAGAGGCCATCGGTTGATCGCGCACGCGCATCCTCGCGTAACCCGTTCGTTGCGCAGTAGCATGATCGACGGGCGTGGCCGGACTCACAAGGACGCAACCCATTGCCCGGCTCCGCGGCCGGAGAGTGGAGCGCGAGGAGAGAACCAGGCCGCTGGTGCTCTCCTCGCAGGGTGCAGGGGTGAAGCCCCGCCACGGATGGTTCGAGAGATTTGCGCACTCAGCTTCATGCGATCGACGCGGAGCGAGAGAAAACCGACGGCGCGGTTTTCTCTCGCGCGCTCTTTCGCGCCCGCTGCGCTCGGCAATCGGCGCTGCCTTCCGAGTCGGCCTCACGCTGAGGGCACACGTGAACGGCAAGGGGCTGCGATACCAATGAGGCGCTGCGGAGTGTATTCGGCGGCCTCTGCGTTTCGTAGAGGTGCGCGGTCTCTCCACCGAGAAACTGTGGACGTGATGCGCAACCTTTGCGCGCGTCGCCAGTTCCAGCTAGGCAGGCATCGCATGGCCGCCGTCGGCATCGAACCCCGCGATTCGTTTCTGCGTGTCCGCTTCGCTGACGGCACACATGCCGACTTCCACTATTTCTGGCTCCGCCACAACTGCGAGTGCTGCCGTCATCCGCAAACCGGGGAACGCATCATCTGCTCGTCGAATGTGCCGATGGCGATTCGACCGGAATCCGTTTCGCTGAACGCCGACGCGACCGAGGTCACTGCGCGCTGGAACGATGCGGACGGACATCGCAGTGTGTTCGCGCTGCCGTGGTTGCATACGCACGCGTATGCACTAAACCGTGAGGACGTGCTCCCGCCGTCGAGCGATCTCGGCGCAATCGAGGTTGACTTCGCGGCGCTTGGCGCGGCGGCGCTCGATCGCTGTGATGATGCCGTGCGATGTTTTGGTGCGATCATCGTGCGCGGTCGTGGCAACGATACCGAAGCGATCATCGATGATTTCGCGCAACGCGGCTTGCAGGTGATCGGCACGCACTTCGGCCGTATCGAGGATCTGCGGACCGACAACACCACCAACGACAACACCGATCAGCTCGGCTACACCGACGCACCGGTGGATCTCCATACCGATCAGCCGTTTCTCGACCAACCGCCGCGCTATCAGATGTTGCACTGCATGCAGCCGGCCGAGAGTGGCGGTGAGAACGTCGTCGTCGATGCCTGGCAGGCGGCGCGGTACCTCCGCAATCTCGATGCGCATGCCTTCGAGTTGTTGACGCGCATCGGGGTGCGTTTCCATCGCCAGCAGAAGAAGTTCGAGCGGCTGGTGGTCTCGCCGGTCATCGAGATCGACGGCGAGACGATCGTGCGCATCCGTTCGAGTTACTTCACCATGGCGCCGCATCGGGTGCCGTTCGAGCAGATGGAAGAATGGTACCGCGCCTACAACCGCTTCGCGGAGATTGTGAACGACCCGCGCCACCAGTATCGCTTTCTGCTGCGGGCCGGCGACTTCCTGCTCTACGACAACTACCGGATGCTGCACGCGCGCACCGGTTTCACCGGCGCGCGCTGGCTGCGCGGCGTGTATTTCAATCGAGAGTAGGGCGCGTCAGATCTTCTCGCTGACGGCGTCCTCACGCATCGATGGCGCCTGGCGCTGCTCGATCGCTACGAACGCGCGCGGGCCTTCGCCGAGATAGATCTGGCGCGGGCGGGCGATCGACTGTTCGGGGTCGCGCACCAATTCGGCCCAGTGCGCCATCCACCCAGCCGTGCGCGCGATCGCGAACAACACTGGGAACATGGTGATCGGTAGCCCCATCGCTTGGTAGACCAGTCCGGAGAAGAATTCGAGATTGGGGTACAGCCGGCGCGACATGAAGTAGTCGTCCTGCAGCGCGACGCGTTCCAGTTCGAGCGCGATGTCGATCAGCGGACTCTTGCGGGTCGAGAGCGCGACTTCGATCGCCAGTTGCTTGGCGATCTTGGCGCGCGGATCGTAGCTGCGATAGACCGGGTGGCCGAAGCCGAACAGCTCGCGGCCGTCCTTTACTTGCTTGATGAACGCCGGGACTTTCGCGACCGAGCCGATTTCTTCGAGCAGCGCGATCACCCGCTCACTGGCGCCGCCGTAGCGCGGGCCGTAGAGAGCCGCCACACCGGCGGCCACGGCGGAAAAGGGATCGGCCTGTGAACTCGCCACACAGCGCAACGCGTTGGTCGAGGTCGCCACTTCGTGGTCGGCATGCAGGATGAACATCACGTCGAGGGCGTGCTCGAACACCGGATCGGGCTGGTACTGCAGCTCGGTCATACGAAACAGCATCGAGAGAAAGTTCCCGGTGTAGCTCAAGTCGTTGTCGGGATAGATGTAGGGCAGGCCGCGTGTGCGGCGATAGGCGAAGGCCGCCAAGGTCGGCAGCTTGCCGATGAGGCGGCGCGTTTGCAGCCGGCGCGACTCGAGATCGACGACATTCTTCGCGTCGGGATAGAAGGTCGATAGCGCGCCGACCGTGCCGACCAGCACGCCGAGCGGCTCGGCGTCGTAGCGAAAGCCGTCCATGAACTTCTTGACGTTCTCGTGCACCATCGAGTGGACGGTGATGTTCTGCTTCCACATCGCGAAGTGGCGCGAATCGGGCAGCTCGCCCTTGACGATGAGGTAGGCCGTTTCGAGGAAATTGCTGCGCGCCGCGAGGTCTTCGATGGCGTAGCCGCGGTAGTGCAGCGTCCCCTTCTCGCCGTCGATGAAACTGATGCGGCTCTTGCACGGGGCGGTGTTGGTGAACGCCGGATCGTACGAGACGAGGCCCGGGTCATCTGTGGAGACCTTGATGGCGGACAAGTCAGTCGCTCGGATTGCCCCGTGTTCGATCCGGAGTTCGTACTGCTTGCCGGTCCGCTGATCGGTGACGGTGAGCACATCGCGCGCCATAGTGCGTCCTCGCTTTCGCCTGAGCCGTGTTGCTCGTTGGTTAGCAGGATGCGCGAAAAACGCCAGACCCCACGGTAGCGACTGAGGGGCTGCGAGTGACTCGATACCTTGCGAGGCGCACTCCGGCGCTGTAATCAACGGCATTGTATGGAAGCGAAGGCTGCCGCGAATACTACTACCGAGCTCGAACCCAAGGATGGGCGGCGCGACCGCGCGCGCGCGATCACCGAGTTGGCCGAGCGGTTGCCAGGACCGCTGCTGCCGTTGGCGCGCTTGGTCTACAACTACCGCTGGGCGTGGATGGTCGGCGGCGGCTCGTTGTTCCATGACATCGATCCCGCCGGCTGGCGTCACAGCGGATGCAACCCACGCGCCGTGCTCGAAGCCGCGCCGCCGCGTCGCCTAAACGAGTTGGCGCGCGATGCTGAGTTTGTCGAACGCGTCGAACACTTCGCCGCGCGAGTCGACGCCGACGCGCAGCGACCCGATGCCGATTTCGGGATCGCAACCGCGCACCCAATCGCCTACTTCTGTTCCGAGTTCGGCATTCACTGCTCGCTGCCGCTCTACGGCGGCGGTCTCGGTGTGCTCGCCGGCGATATGCTCAAGGCGGCCTCCGACCTCGCGCTGCCGATGATCGGTGTGGGCTTGCTCTATCGCGAAGGTTATTTTCATCAGCGACTCGATACGCAGGGCTGGCAGCACGAGTACTGGACCCCCACCGACTTCGCGCGCCTGCCCGCGGTGCTCGTCACCGGGCCGGATCAAGAACCGTTGACCGTCGAGGTGACGATTCGCGATCGCCGGGTCCGCATCCAGATCTGGCGCGTCGATGCCGGGCGCACGCGATTGTACTTGCTCGATACCGACCGTGAGGACAACCACGTCATCGATCGCTGGATCACCTCACGCCTCTACATCGGCGACCGTTGCACCCGCCTGGCACAGTACGCCGTGCTCGGCATCGGCGGCGTGCGCGCGCTCGCCGCCATGGGGATCGAGCCGTCGTTGGTTCATCTCAACGAGGGACACGCAGCGTTCGGCAGCTTCGAGCGCTTGCGGCGCTCGCTGGCGAGTGGGCGGCCATTTGGAGAAGCACTTGCTGCTGTACGCCGCGAGACCGTCTTTACTACGCACACTCCTGTCGCCGCCGGCAATGAGGGATACGGTCGCGATGAACTGGAGCCGGTGCTGGGCGACTTCATCGATCAGCTCGGCGTCCCGCGCCCCACGTTCTACGATCTCGGGCGTTTGTCTCCAGGCAACGAAAGCGAGCCGGCCAGCATTACGCCGCTGGCGCTGCGGACCAGCCGCGCGTCGAACGGCGTGTCGCGCCGTCACGGTGAAGTGGCGCGCAGCATGTGGCAGCCGTTGTGGCCGGATCGGTCGGTCGAAGGTGTGCCGATCGGCCATGTCACCAACGGTGTGCACGTCAGCACGTGGATGGCGGGGCCGATGCAAGAGTTGCTCGATCGGCATCTCGGAGAAGAGTGGCGGCGGTCCGCTCCCGACGCGGCGCTGTGGGAGCGCGTCGCGGCGATTCCGGACGACGAGCTGTGGGCGGTGCGCTGCGCCTTGCGCGAGCGATTGGTGGACTACGTGCGCGAGCAATCGGTGCGCGACCGGCTCGGCCGTGGCGAGCCGTCGGACTACGTCGAGGCGGCGGCGCGGGTGTTCGATCCCGCCGTGCTGACCGTCGGCTTCGCGCGCCGCGTGGTGGCGTACAAGCGCCTCTACCTGCTCGCGCGTCTACCCGACAACGGACTGCTGCACTTGCTCGCCGATCGCCCGACGCCGCTGCAGGTGGTGTTGGCCGGTAAGGCGCATCCGCAGGATCAGGAAGCCAAGGAAGCCTTACGCGGACGCTTCGAGTTGAAGCACGCACCACTGGTGTCGAGCCGCGTGGTGTTTCTCGAAGACTACGATCTCCACATGGCGCCGCGGATCGTGGCGGGCGTCGACGTGTGGCTGAATCTCCCGCGCCCGCCGCTCGAAGCCAGCGGCACCAGCGGGATGAAGGTTGCCATGAACGGCGGGCTGAATCTCAGCGTGCTCGACGGCTGGTGGGCGGAAGCCTACGACGGCGAGAACGGCTGGGCGATCGCGACGCCAGACGCCGATCCGCATACACAAGACGAGCACGACGCGCGGGCGCTCTTCGAGTTGCTCGAACACCAAGTGCTGCCGCTCTTCTACACGCGCGATGCCGACGGCATCCCGCGCGGGTGGCTGCAGCGCGTGAAGGCCGCCATGCGGTCGCTCATTCCGCGCTTCACTGCCGAGCGCATGCTGCGCGAGTACGTCCGGACGATGTACGTCAACGGCTCGCCGTGAGGTCGGCGAGCTGATTTCGTAACTCGTGCAACTGTTGCACGCGCCGCGTCGTCCACGGCGTGTCGCCGACTCCGACGAAGTGTACACCGGCCGCCGTGGCGGCGGCGAGATCGCTCTCGGCATCGCCGACGTAGACCGCAGCACCGGGTGCCACGTCGAAGTGGGAGAGACATTTCTCGATCATGTCCGGATGCGGCTTCGGCCGCGCGACATCGAGCACGCCCACCGCAAGGTCGAGATAGGCGTCGAGCTTGAAGCGTCGCATGACTTCCTGCACGGTCGTGCCGCGATTGCTCGCCATCGCTAGACGATACGATCGCTTCAACGATGCCAACAGCGGATACAATCCCGGTGCCGGTTCCATCAGGTCATAGAACGGACCGTAGTCGATCGCGCGCGCAATCTGCCGCGCCTGCTGCAACGTGGCGGGATCGTCGGCGAACAACTGATCGAACACTTGCGACGACGCCATGAAGTGCGCGCGCTTCTCCCACTCGGCGGAGAGCGGCGGCAGATCCATCTGGCGCAGCACGGCATTGTAGTAGGCGACGTTGGCGCGCCACGAGTCGAACAGCACGCCATCGCAATCGAAGATCACCGCCCGCAGCATCGCGGTAGAGAAGCAGAGCGGTGGCGAAAAGGGAAGGTGGTTCGGGGGCGATGCGCGGTTATTTTGGACAGCCCTCTAGCGCGTTGGGGAAAACGAAGAGAGTGGCGTCGCACACTACACCACTGAGGTGCCACCCGCTGCACGGATCACAGCTCGCGAGGTTCGGGCAGGCACTCAGCGGCTTGAGTCCGCGTGCGATATCGACCAGCAAAACCAATTCATCAACCGTAACCTGGACGTCGTCATTGCAGTCACCGGCGCAACACGGTGCCGTCTGGGCCGCCAAGGGCACAACCCGAAGCCAGGGAATCATCGCCACTACGATCACTGCGAGGAATCGCCGCGCCATTGAGCGCAAGAATAGTCCAGGTCAGTTTCCAGCTCAAACTGACCACCCACTACCCGCGGGCGGCGACTCCGAGTGTGTGGAGGAGCGCGGTGAACGGCTTGAGCGTGGCAACGTCGATCGCGCGCAGGCCGGCGGCGCGCGCACCGGCGATGTCGTGCTCAGCGTCGTCGCCGACGTACGCCGCTTCGGACTCGACGACATCGAGCTGAGAGAGGGCGACGCGAAAGATTCGCGCATCGGGTTTTAGCGCACCGGCATCCGCCGGCAGTACGAGCACATCGAGCAGCGCGCGCAGACCAAGGCCGTCGAGGATAGACTTCAAGCGATGGTCGAAGTTCGAGACAATTCCCGTGCGTAGCCCGCGCCCGCGCAAAGCGGCGAGCACCTCGACCGCGTCGGGAATGACCTGCCAGCTCGACGGCTGCGCGAAGTGGGCGAAGAGCAGATTGAAGTATTGCTCGAAGTCGGAAAACTCCGCCGACTCGTCGGCGATGCGGAACGTCGTCGCCACCACTTTGCGCCACCACGCCCGTTCCAGTTCTATGATGCGCTCGGGCGACGCACTGGGGAACAGCATCGGCGGCATCTGCTGCCAGGCAGCGCGGAACGCTGGCTCGATGCGGTTTGCCGTTGTGTTCACGCCAAACGTTCGCGCCAGCCGCGCATAGGTGTCGCCAACCGGCTCGCGCAGCCGGAGCAACGTGCCGGCGGCATCGAACAGCACCGCTTGCACTGGCGTCGACACGTTCACAGCGGGCTGAGCTCGACGATCGGAATCACCCGGGTCGTCTTCTTCTGATACGAATCGTAGGGCGGGTACATCGCCTTCAGCTTCGGCCACAGCGGTGCGGCTTCTTCCGGGTTGAGCGAGCGCGCGCGGTAGCCACGGGTCGCTCCGCCGAGTTCGACCTTCACGTCTGGGTGGACGAGCAGATTGCGGTACCAATGCGGTGGCGTGTCGCTACCGCCGAACGACGCGACGATGTAGAGCCGCTCGCCCTCGGCGATGTAGAGCAGCGGTGTCGGCACTTCGCGTCCGGTCTTGCGTCCGCGAGTGGTAACAATCAGCGTGTTCTTGCCCAGCAGCCCTTTGCCTCCCACCACGCGGTAGAGCGTGGCGTGGAGGCGAGTGACGCCGCGCACGACGTTGGCCAGGATCGGATTCCATTGCATGACGCTCACCCTCCGTATTCCATCGATCATCCCACAGCCGAGCCGAGCGGGGAAGTAGTGAGCGCCGATCTGTGTTCGTGCGACTCCCTACAACGAATCGGTCCGTGTTGCTGACCAGCCTTGCGGCGCGCGGCCATCGACGCGCACGCGGCGATGACGAAACAGCCAGCGTTCGCCAACCTGCACGAGTTGATCGCGGTAGCGCCCCCAGTGGTCCGGACCACGATGAGTGATGGCGAGGAAGTAGCTCGCCGCGCTGGCGGTGTCGGTGTTCGCGATGTCGATTCGGATGCTGGAGAGGTGATGGCGGATGAACGGCTGGGTCTCGCCGGTGGCGAGGCTGGTCTTGGTGCTGGTGAGAAAGGTGAGAATCGCCGCGCGCCCCGCGAGCGGCGCACGGCCATCGATCTCCAGCACGCCATCTTCGGTGAACAGTTCCACCAACTCAGCGAAGCGCCCGCTGTCGGCGCAGTGCGCGTAGCGCGCCAGCGTGTCGCGGATGCCTTCGCGTGCGCTCAGTTGCCATAGCTCCATGTCGCCGCCTCCCTTCGTGTGGAGACCTCCGTAGTGCAAGAGCGCGGCGCGTTGCAAGGTCTCTCGCTCAGCTACGTACGCCCCTCTCAACTTGTTTCCATTCCGAAGCAGCTTCCACTATCACGGGCTCCGATGTGGCGCGCTCTGAACAATACGGATGAGCGAAGATCGAAACGATGGCGCGTTCCAACGTTTCGGCCCGGGTCAGCCTCGCCCGCATCGTGGATGTCTTCGGCACTTATGTGCGCCATGGTTTTCGTCGCGAGCGCGCGCACCGCTCCGGCCGGTACAAATGTTTGGACGAGTCACGGGCCAGGGGGCGGGTCTATCCACGCGCTCGCCATCGATCCGACCACGCCGAGCACGCTCTACGCTGCGACGGGTTTCATCGCCATCAGCGGTGACGCCCTTGGTGGCGGCGTCTTCAAGAGCATCGACGGCGCCAAGAGTTGGCGGGACACGGGCCTGCCACCTGACACTTCCGTCGACGCGCTGGCGATCGACCCGAGCACACCCGGCACGCTGTATGCCGCTACGCTTGATCGGGGCGTGTTCAAGAGCACCGACAGCGCCACCAACTGGTATGCGGTGAACACGGGCCTGCCCGATGCTGGCGTCGTCGCCATCGCGATTGATCCCACTACGCCCAGCGCTCTACGCTGCGACGGCCGCCGGGGTGTTCAAGAGCACGGATCGTGGCACCATCTGGCGGGCTGCCAACACCGGCCTGCCGAGTCCGCGAATCGCCGCGCTTGCGATCGATCCCACTACTCCCTCCACGCTCTACGCCGCCGCGCTGTCGGATTACGGTGGGCCGCCGGGCGGCGTGTACAAGAGCACCGATGGCGCCGCCACCTGGCAGGCTGGTAACGTTGGCCTGCCCCCCAACACTATCGCGAACGTACTCGCCATCGATCCAACCACACCCGGCACACTCTACGCCGGGACACAGTACAGCGGTGTGTTCAAGACCACCGACGGCGCCACCAGTTGGCAGGCGTTCGGCGCTGCCCTGCCTCCCGAGTCCATCCTCAACGCACTCGTCATTGATCCCGGCACGCCTAGCGCCCTCTACGCCGCGACCGGCTCCTTCGTCTCCGACGGTTCCGGTGGTGGCGTGTTCAAGACCACGGACGGTGCCGCTAGCTGGCAGGCTGTCAGCACCGGCCTTCCCACGAACACTATTGTCAACACGTTCGCCATCGATCCCGCCTTGCCCGGGACGCTCTACGCCGGGACGGACTATCGGGGCGTGTTCAAGAGCGCCGATGGTGCCGCTAGCTGGGACGCTGCCAGTGTGGGTCTGCCTCCAGGTGTTGTCGTCAACGCGCTAGCTATCGATCCGGCTACGCCCACTACACTGTACGCGGGAACGTCGCACGTCGGCGTCTTCAAGAGTACGGATGGTGCCGCGAGTTGGCAAGACACAGGCCTGATCGCTGACTTCGTTAACGCCCTCGCCGTTGATCCAACCACGCCGAGCACGCTCTACGCCGCGGCGGCCGGTGTCTTCAAAAGCACCGACGGCGCCAGCACCTGGCGCGATGCCAGCACCGGCCTGATCGACAATGCAGCCGTCTCCGTGCTCGCCATCGATCCCGCCACGCCCAGTGTGCTCTACGCCGGGGCGGGGTACGGTGGCCTGTTCAAGAGCAGCGACGGTGCCCGTAGCTGGCACGATGTCACCGGCGAAATGTTTGCGGTTGATAGCGTCGAGTCGCTCGCGATCGACCCGAACACGCCCACCACGCTCTACGTTGGAACACTCAGGGGAGGCGTGTTCAAGAGTACGGACGGTGCCGCCAACTGGTACGCCGTGAACAGCGGTCTGACCCACCTCATCAGAACAGACTTCGGGGTCTCCGTGCTTGCCATCGATCCTGTCACGCCCAGCACGTTGTACGCAACGACGGGGTATGGCGGTGTCTTCAAGACCACCGACGGCGCCACAACCTGGCACCCAGCCAGCGCTGGCTTGGTAGATCCCTTCCGCTTCGCGCTCGCCGTTGATCCTGTTACCCCCAGCACGCTTTATGTCGGGACGGGCGGGCGCGTGTTCAAGAGCACCGACGGCGCCGCCAGTTGGCACGCTGTGAACGCCGACCCAATCCTCTATGCTGCCTTTGCACTCGCCATCGATCCCACCAAGTCCATGAAGCTCTACGCCGGAACGTACGGTCGGGGCGTGTTCGAGATCGAGCAGGTCTGCGCCGGCGACTGTCATGAAGATGGGCAAGTGACGGTCGACGAACTAGTGACCCTGGTGAACACGGCCCTCGACAACGGCTCCGTGTCGGCGTGCAGCAACGGCGACATGGATCACGACGGCCACATCACGATCGATGAGATCATGATGGCCGTGAACTTCGCGCTGGAAGGCTGCCTGTAGATCAGGAGCATCACGACATCACGAGAGGTTGAAAGCACGAAGATAGCGCACGTTCGACAAGCCCATCTCTCGTTTCGTGGTGTCGTCCCCTCGTGCTTTCGTGATTCTCCATGATCGAGCGATCGTCCGGGGCTTGACTTGAGCGCGAACTTTCCTGACAAGGAGCGCCCATGGGCAAAGCAATCTCAAGTGATCTGGTTGGCATGACGTTCGAGCCGGTTCCCTTCAAGTGGGATTCGAAGGACGTGATGCTGTATGCGGTCGGGGTCGGGGCCAAGCCGGAGGGCGAACTGGAGTTCGTCTATGAAGGCAAAGGTCCCAAAGTGTTGCCGACCTTTGCGGTGATTCCCGGCATGTTCTCGATGGGCGGCCTGGTCTCGAACGTCGACATCGATCTCGCCATGCTGTTGCACGGCGAGCAATCGATCACGTTGCATCGGGAGATTCCGCCCGACGCCAGCGTGCGCGTCACCGGCCGCGTCAGTGAAGTGTGGGACAAGGGCAAGGCCGCGGTGATCGGTTCCGAAGGCATCGTCGAGGACGATCAGGGTCTCTTGCTGACTACGAAGGCGACGCTGTTCATTCGCGGCGCCGGCGGCTTTGGCGGCGAGCGGGGCCCGTCGACACAGGGCGTGAACGTGGTGCCCGAGCGCAAACCCGATCATGTGATCGAAGAGCCGACGCGGCCGGAGCAGGGCGCGATCTATCGTCTGTCCGGCGACCGCAACCCGATCCACATCGATCCCGACTTCGCCACGATGGCCGGCTTCCAGAAGCCGTTCATGCACGGGCTGTGTACCTACGGCATCGTCGGCCGTGCGATCCTGCGCGCGCTGTGCGGTGGCGATCCGGCGCGCTTCAAGTCGTTCGAGGCCCGCTTCGCCGATCAGGTCTACTTCGGTGACGTGATCATCACGAAGATGTGGGTGACCGGCAAAGGCGAGTCGATCGTGCAAGCGGAGACGCAGAAGGGCAACGTCGTGTTGTCGCAAGCGCGCACGACGTTCAAGTCGTAAGCGCGCATGAGAAAGAGAGCGCCCCACGCGCTCTTCTACTTATGCCTAGTCCCTCCGCACCGCACCTCTCCGTCGTCATCCCGGCGTACAACGAAGCGCGGCGATTGCCGCGCACGCTCGACGATGTTGTGAGTTATCTCGCGCGCCAGTCGTACGCCGCGGAAGTCCTCGTCGTCGACGACGGTTGCCAGGACGGCACCGCCAACCTCGTGCGCACGCGCGCCGCCGGCACCGCGTTGCCAATCGAAGTGATCGAACAACCCGACCAGCGCAATCACGGTAAAGGTGCCGCGGTTCGCCGCGGCATGTTGGCGGCGCGCGGCTCCCATCGCTTGTTCATGGACGCCGACAACTCGACGACGATCGATCACGTCGAAACATTCTGGCCGGCCATCGAGGCTGGCTTCGATGTCGTGATCGGCTCGCGCGACGTGCCGGGTGCCGACGTGCACGTGCATCAGGCCTGGTACCGCGAGCTGGCCGGTAAGCTCGGCAATCGGGTCATCCAACTGTTGGCCGTGCCCGGCATTCACGACACCCAGACGGGTTTCAAGATGGTGACCGCGGCGTGCGTGGAGCGCGTGTTCCCGCTGCTCACCATCGACCGCTGGGGCTTCGACGTGGAAATCCTCGCGGTGGCGCGCGCGCTGGGCTTTCGCATCAAAGAACTGCCCGTGCGCTGGGTGGACCAACCCGACAGCAAGCTGAAGGCGACGAGTTATCTCGAAGTGCTGCGCGAAGTCTGGCAAGTGCGCCGCAATCTGCGCGCTGGACGCTATCGATCACTCGATTCGTGACAACCGAAGAGTTGTCGCGCTGCGCCTGACGCTCCGACACCTTAAGAAGGACCGGATCAAAGAAGGTGCTATGCGCTTCGCTGCGATTGAACGACATTCCACGTCGGCTGTGGTTGCCGCTTTGCGGCACCGTGTGCTGAGTTCCTGACGAGGTTCGAGGCGCGCCGTTTGCGGCGCGCCTCAAACCCAAGAGAGCTTTGCCGAACGCAATCATGGCGTGCTTCGTGCTTTGCGAGGCGAGTGCGATGAATGAGGGGATATTGAAACTGCCGGTGTCATCGAAGGGGTTCACGCTGATTGAGTTGCTGGTCGTGGTCGCCATCATCGGCATTCTGGCTGCCGTCGCTATCCCGCAGTTCACCGCCTACCGTCAGCGCGGCTTCGATGCGCGAGCCAACTCTGATCTGCGCAACGCGGCGACGTCGGAGGAGGCGTACTACGCGACGTATCGCGTCTATGTGTCCGAGGATTTGAACGGACCAGCGACTGCGACGACTCTGCCAGGACTAGCGATCTCGGATACCGTTCACGTTGCTGTGTACCCTGTGGGGAACACCGACGGCTTCAGCGGCTATAGCTACTCCTTCAACGGTACCATGCAGTTCAACTGGGACAGTACGAACGGTGGCATGCAGCCAGCTTCCCCCCAGACCTGAGCCCTCTGACCACGTGGCGCAAGCGTAGATAGCCTCAACGGCCTGCAAGGGAGGGAATTGTGAAACTGTCGGTATCATCCAAAGGGTTCACGTTGATCGAGTTACTGGTCGTAGTCGCCATCATCGGTATCTTGGCCGCCGTCGCCATCCCGCAGTTCACCGCGTACCGCCAGCGGGGATTCGATGCGAGGGCCAACTCGGATCTGCGCAACGCGGCGACGTCGGAGGAGGCGTACTACGCGACGTATCAAGTCTATGCGTCAGAGTCGTTGGACGGACCAGCGACCTCGACCACTCTCCCGGGATTGATGGTTTCGGATACCGTTCACGTTGAAGTCTACCCAGGGGGGCTATCTGTCATTTCGAATTTGGGGAGCTCAAACGAAGGCTTCCAGGGCCGAAGCTACTCCTACAATGGCACGAAGGAGTTCCGCTGGGATAGCACGAATGGTGGCATGCAGTCAGATGCCGGCACTACCTTCACGGCGGCCTGAGCAACTCAGAACACGTAGCGCAACCGCAGATAGCCTTCGTCATTGCGCTTGTACTGGCCGCCGACCGATTGGCTGCGACCGGCGATGAAGAGATAGCCGACGCGCGCGTCGATCGCGTCGGTGATCCGGTAGGTCAGCCGCGGCAACAGGATCGAGTAGTCGCTCTCAATGCCGTAGACGCCGATGAGCTGCGCCTGCAGATCGTCGCTGAGGAAATTCTTGCGCAGGTTGGCCAGCAAGCGGGTGTCGACATTCTTGATAAGCAGGTCGATGTCGTTGTGCAGCACGTCGGTCTGGTTCGCCTGCAGCAACAGGAAGTAGCCGTCGACCGCATAGTCGGCACCGGCTCCCCACTCGACCGCATCGTGAACCACGAACGACGTCCCGAGGTCGATCGGCACTTCCGGTATGCCGTGCGCGAAGGCGATCAAGCCGGCTTTGATCTGCGGCGCGAGCACACTCGGGTTACTGACGAGGAAGCGCAGGTCGCGGCTGAAGGGACGGCCGCTGACGTAGGCGCCCTCGCCGCGAAAAGTAAAACCGCCCCACGTGTACGCCGCGTCGGTGCCGTAGGCATCGATGGTGCGAAACACCGGCGACAGCAATGTCTCCGCGGTGATGCCGTTGGGGAGTTGAGTCGGATCGGGCGGAGCGAACGCGATCGCCGCGGCGCTGAACGCCGGCGTCGGGTCGAAGCCGTGGTAGTAATAGAGTGCAACGTCGGCGCCGCGGACAACGCCCGACCAGCGCGCGGCCCAGTCGCTATTTTGAAACTGCCGCGCCGGTGGGGCGGCGTTGATCGCCTGCAAGCGCACCGGCACGCTGAACGCCGGATTGGGATGACCGCCTAACTCGAACAGCCCCGCCGGTACGGAGAAGACATCCGCCGGTGTGGCCGCCGGAGGAAACCAGCGCTCACCGGGATTGGGAAAGCGATACGGGACGTAGATCGGCGCGTACACCACCGTGAAGCGGCTGTCGTCCGGCAGCCAGTCGCGCGCGGGTAGGGAGTACGAGCCCTGTATCGCCGGTACGCCGATCTTGCGCTCGTCTTCTTCTTGCAACAGCGGATCGACGAAGCGTTCGGGATTGATCAGGTCATTGGGTTGCTGACGGTCGAGCTTGCCCCACGCGAATTTCTGCTTGCCGACTTGCAGATCGAACGCCTCGAAGTGTGCATCGAGGTACGCCTCTTCAAACTCGACCGCTGGCGACACGTCCTGGAAAGTATCGTTGAGGTTGAACGTGCCGGACTTCGTGGCTTGAAACGTCGGCCCGCCGTTGACGCCGACGGTGCTGGTGTCGAGGTGGAGCCAATCAGTCAATTGAGCGGCTCCGCGCACGCGCAGCGTCTCGAGCGTTCGATCGTGGCCGGTAGCGCGGTTGGTCTCGAAGACTTCGCGGATCTCGGCCGCGCCGTCCAACTCGATCGTGCGCCCACCCACTGTGGTGCGCAGCGCCCACGCGGTTGGCGCGCTCAACGTCAGCGCGGAAACACAGCCCGCCAGCAGCGCCATCGACGTGCGTGATGTGTGCCCGGTCAACCTCATGCCTCCCCTTCCCGCAGGTCGCAAAGTCGCGGTCTACTAGCTTGGAATCATCGTTCGGTGCAATCTATACAGGGACATCACCCAGGAGGGCACGCAGTGAACCCAGACGTCATCAAGGGACTCGAAGACGACATCCGCGCGGTCCACGCGCGGTTCATGGCCGCGATGGAGCAGCGGCTGCCGGCGATGCAAGTGGAAACCAAGGAGCGCTACTTCGTAGTGCTGACCTCGCTGGTTGGGAAACTCGAAACCCCCGAGAAAAATCTGCGCGACATCTTGCAGGAAGTAATGTCGGAGGCGGCGAGCCTGATCTTCGAAGAGATGTCGGGCGGCTAGGTCCGACAGCAGACGCCCGACGCGGCCGTCGCTGTCGACATCTGTTTCTCAAGCGTGTAGGACTCGCTGTCATCTCGTACGGAGGACATGTGCATGCGCTCGGTAAGGATGCCTCGGGGTTTGCTGGCTGTGGCCATGGTGTGGGCCGCTCTCTGCAGCGTGGCTGCGGCGGTGACGATCGATGTCGAGTCGGCGCCGGGCATGCCCGGTGCCACCGTCGATGTCGTCGTGGCAATGAGCGCCGGGCCCGGCGAGCAAGTCGTCGGAATGCAGAATGATGTCTGCTTCGATCCGAGCGTGTTGACGTTCGGAGCGTGCAAGATCAATCCGGACATTGGACCCGGGTCGGATACCGAAAAGCAACTCGGCACGAGCGTCGTGCGCGGCACCTGCGTCCGCAATATTCTCTTCCATGCGGCCAATCTGAATGCGATTCCACCTGGGCTACTGTACGAGTGTACATTTGGAATCGCGGCGAATGCGCCGCCTGGAAGCAGTTTGCTGCAGAACACTGGGATCATTGCCTCCGACTCGAAAGGACATCGATTGCCAGCGTCCGGTGCGAGTGGTTCGATCATGGTGGGTGGCGGCAATACCGGCGGCGGTGCAGGAACGGGGAGCGCGCAACGACTCGAACCAGCGATGCCGCAGGTAGGCCAACCGGCTCCGGTCGCACCTGGATCGATGCCGCAGGTCGGCAACGGGTCGCAGGTGCCGCCGCCGGCGCAAGCGGGTCAGCCCGGAGCGGCTGGCCGAGTAGAGCCGCGACTGGAAGCCGCGCCAGGCGAGCGTTTGGAAGCGGCGCCAGCCGAACCTCACAACGCGCAATTGCAGGCGGTGCCGACGGCAGTAGCGACGAGTGCGGCAACGGCTACGAAGGCAAAGGCCGCAACGACGCCAGCAGCCACGGCGACGAAGGCCACGCCGGTGGCTACGGCGACGACCAAGAAGACGACACCGAGTGCGGCCGAGGCGACGCCGACGGCCAAGACGGACGCATCGGACAAGCCGAGCAAGTAGCCCACGGAAGCGGGAACGGGATCGCGAGCGAGTGACGAATCACGGAGGGCAGGGATGATCACCGTACCGGCAATGCGACTGCATCAGTTCGGCGTCGAGTTCTATCAAGCGATCTTGGGTGTCAGCGACGTGCAGAAGCTCGTCCGCTTCGAAGTGCTCAGCTACACCGGCGACGGTCGCACCGCCGGCAAGCGGCCGGTCAAAGCTGGACGCGCCGGCAAGATCAACTGGGATGTATTGGAGAGCAAGATCGCCCACAGCGAGGAGGCCTACCAGCGCCCGCTGATTCAGAAGAAGATTGCCGAGCTGATGGACTACTACGTGCAATGCTCCGAATCCGGCAGTCTGCCCGCCGTGCCAGGCGCGGTGCTGCTCACGTCGGAGCGCCGGCTCGAGTTCGTGCCGGTCAGCTCCCACCGCATTCTTGGCGTCCTGCAGTTGCCGCCCGAGTCGGGATCGCTGCGCGCGCTCGACGGCCAACATCGCTTGCTGGCGATTCATCAGCTCGCCGAGCAACGGCCGCTGGAGAACGTGCAAGTGCCGGCGATCATCTTCGATCGGCTGACGCCGGATCAGGTGGTCGAGTTGTTCGTTACCATCAACGCCAAGCACACCAAGTTGAACCCATCGCACTTGATCAGCTTGTCGGGCCGTCGCCTCTATCCAGACAAGGCGTTGGCCGCGAGTCACGACATCATTCGCGTGTTGTCGGAGAACAAGGATTCGCCGTTGCACGGCGATATCAAACTGTTCGGCGTCGGCCACGGCCGGGTGGCGCAAGCGCCGCTTGCCGACGAGTTGAAGGGGGTGTTCACCGCGCTCGACGCCTTCGGCGGTCGCCAGGCGGAAGTGTTTCACGAGAACGCGCCGCGCTTCTTCTTGACGTACTTCAAACAGATCGCGCGCGTGTTCAATAAAGCCTGGAGCAGCAAGCGCTACAGCATCAAGACTGCGACCGCGCTGCGCGCGTTCCTGCGGCTGGTGCCCGACGTGTTGTCGACGATTCGGCACAACGGCGGCGATCCGTATGAGGCGGCCTCGATTCACGACGCCATCGCGCCGTGGCACGAGTACGTCGGCGATGCGCGCTTCGAAACCGAAGGCGAGTGGCGCATGAAGCAAGCCGGCGGCACGCGCGGCACCGTCGACGTCCTCGCCCGCGAGCTGCGCTCCGCGCTGCGGACGTGATCGTGCGACTGGATGTTCCTCTCCGTGTAGGGGCGACGCATGCGTCGCCCGCGCGGTGATGCGTTGGCCGGGAGAAGACGGAGGGCGAGGCAAGCATCGCCCCTACGCCTTGCGATTCTCGTAGGGTCCCTATGCGGACTATCTGTCACTAGCGAGTGAGAACCAACGACTCGATGAGATCCACAGAGATCTCATCCAGCGATTTGACAACACGCGTTGCCAACGTGAAGTCGTTGTCGATAGTAAAATCGTGCGGCACGGCGATGCACAAGCAGCCAGCGCGGTGGGCCGCCACCACGCCCTTGTGCGCGTCCTCGATCACCACACAGCGGTCAGGTGGAAGGCCGAGTCGCGCCGCGGCGGTGAGAAAGGCGGCGGGCTCGGGCTTGGCCCCAACGTAGTCCTCGCGCGTCACGATCGCCGCGAAGTAGCCGCGCAGTTCGAATCGGTCCATCACATAGTCGACCTCGTCGCGCTTAGAGTTGGTGGCGAGTGCGATCGGAAACGTCGTGCCGAGTCGCGCCAACGCCGCGACGGCGCCGGGCATCAACGTGACCTCGCTGTGCAGGAGTTCTTGATACACCGGATTCTTCAGCGCCCGGAGCTGGTCGGGCGCCATCGGCAGATTGTATTTCTTGACCGCATACTCTGGCCCGCGACCGCCGGCGATCCATTCGCGACCGTATTCCTCGCGCGTGACCTGAACGCCGAAGGGCTGCAGTACCCGGCAGTAGGCCCGATACTGCAACCCCTCAGAGTCGATGATCACGCCGTCGAGATCAAAAATGATCCCCAACGAACACGAGTCACGATCACGATCCACGATCCTACTTCACCACCGCAATGCTCTTGATGATGACCGGCTCGGCCGGCACGTTCTGGTGCGGGATCTTCGTGGTGGTGGCGACTTTCTCGATCTTGTGGACCACGTCGAGTCCGGCGATGACCTTGCCGAAGACGGCGTAGCCATGGCCATCGGGTTTGGGGCGGGTGAGGTTGTCGTTGTTGACGACATTGATGAAGAACTGCGCCGTGGCGCTGTCGGGATCGCCGGTGCGCGCCATGGCGATGGTTCCTTCATCGTTCTTCAAGCCGTTGTCGGCCTCGTTTTTGATCGGCGCGTTGGTGGGCTTCTGGCGCATCTCCTGGTCGAAGCCGCCGCCCTGAATCATGAAGCCGGGGATGACGCGATGGAACACGGTCCCGTCGTAGAACTTGCTGTTCACGTAGGCGAGGAAGTTCTTCACCGTGATGGGTGCCTTCACTTCGTCCAATTCGATTTTGATGTCGCCCATTGATGTCGAGACGAGAACCACAGGATTTTTCCCTTCTCCGGCAAACGCGCCGGACCCGGCGAGGCTCACACAGAGAGCCCCGGCAATGACAACGAACCACTTCATCATGCACCTCCTGAGAAATAAATCGCAGCATCCATAGCAACTCGGTTCGTGGGTGCAACCCTTGACCTCTTGAACCCCCACCCCTGCAGACCCTAGAGTGGCACAGAAGGAGTTCGAGATGGCCGACGCCGAACTGCTCCGTGCCGATGCGTTTCCGATCGAACAGGCGAGCGTACGCGGTTTCACCATGCGCTTCGTCCGCGCCGGCATCGGCGGCTTTCCGCTGTTGCTGATCCACGGCTGGCCGGAAACCAAACGCATCTGGTACCGCAACATCGCGCCGCTGGTGGCGGCCGGCTTCGAGGTGATCGCGCCGGATCTGCGCGGCTTCGGCGACAGTGACATTCCCGCCGACGGCTTCTTCGATCTGGCCGCACACGCGCGCGATCTCTACGCGCTGGTGCATGACGGACTTGGTCACCAACAGATCGTGGTGGTGGGCGGCGATCTGGGCGGCGCGATTCTGCAAGACCTGGGGATGCGGTTCCCCGGCTTCGTCGTGCGGCAAGTGGTGTTCAACTCACCGTTGCCCTATCTGCGCGAAGAGCACCGAGGCTTGCGCACGCGGCCGGCAATGGAAGCCGCCGACTACTATCTCCGCCAGGGAACCGGGGCCGACAGCTTACTCGCCGAGCTCTCCACTGAACTCTTGCGGCGCGACTACATCGCGGCGTTCTATGGCCATCGCTTCTGGGCGTCGCCGGGCACCTTCACGTCGGCGGCAGTGACCTTTCTCAGCGAGCCGTTTGCCGATCCGGCGAAGCTGCGCGCCGGCTGGGGCAACTACGAGTCGGCGATGGGGACGCGGCCGCAGTCCGAGCCGCCGCTGTGGGGCAAGAATACGATCCCGACGTTGATTCTGTTCGGCCCCGACGACCACGTCATCTATCCCGACTTCGACGAAATGGCCGCGCGTGTGTTTCCGGAACACATCGGGCCATTTCGCCTCAGCCGGTGCGGCCACTTCCTACAATGGGAACAAGCTCACGTACTCAATCAGACCGTGCGCTACTTCTGCGCCGATCTGCTGGCGCGACGCCGCTGAGCGAAGTGGCCTACGAATGACTCGGTGGCCTCACGTGCGGAAGTCGAGGACCGGACGAACCTCGACCGCGCGTTTGCCCATGCCCGGTATGCGCGCGGCGAACGACAGCGCCTCGTCGAGATCCTTGGCGTCGACCAAATAGTAGCCACCAAATTGTTCCTTAGTTTCGGCGTACGGCCCGTCCGTAATGAGCGGCCTACCTTCGCCGAGGCGCACGGTAGTGGCGGCGCTGCTCGGCGCCAAGCCGCCGCATCCCTTGTACTTACCTGCCTTCCGAAGATCTTGCTCCAAGCGCTCGTGCTCGCGCATGATTGGCGCCATCTCTTCCTGGCTCTTCGTGGTCCAATCCGCCTCATTGGCGTAAATCATCAGCACATAGATCATGCGAATCCTCCCTTCTCGTCTCTCTAGTCGAACGACCACCGCCGTGCTCGACACTTGCGGAGACACATTTTCACTCAGCCTCCAGACGCTAGGGCTTCCACGTAACGACCACCTTGCCGGTCGATCCGCGGCTTTCGAGAAATGCGTGAGCCTTGGCGATCTCGTCGACCGTGAAGCGACCACCCACCGTCGGCTGAACCTCGCCATCGAGTGCAAGGCGGACGACGGCTTCGAGGCAGCGCTGCAGCGCCAGCGGTCGCTGGTCCGATAGACGGAGCATGTTGACGCCGATGATCGATTTCGAGTTGATCATCAACCCGATGGGATGCTGAAAGCCGAAGGACAGCGCGAACGGTAGATCGTGGAGGATCTGCGGCCGGCCGGCTCCGCGCGACGCGGCGCCGAGGCAGACCAGTCGTCCGCCTGCCGCCAGCAGTTGCAATCCTTTGCGCACCGAGGCGCCGCCGAGCGAATCGAAAATAACATCGAGGCCGTCGCTACCGCGAATTTGCCGAACGACCTCGACGAAATCGCTGCTGCGGTAGTTGATCGGGTGATCGACGCCGAGACCGCGCAGGTACGTCAGCTTGTCCGCCGAGCCCGCTGTGCCGTAGACGATGCAGCCGCGTCGCTTGCAGAGTTGGACCAGTGCGGTGCCGACGCCGCCCGCCGCGGCGTGTACGAGAACATGATCTCCCGGATGCAGTCGGGTCATTTCTTCCGCGCAGTGATACGCGGTGCCGTACTGGGTCGGTAAGGCGGCGGCGACGCCGGCGTCCATTGTGTCGGGTATTGTCGCCACCGCGCGCGCATCGGTCACCGCATGAGTGGCGTAGCCACCGAAGCGCGTGAACCCTGTGACCCGCGTCCCCACTTGCGGGCTGGTGGCGCCGGTTCCCAACGCGTCGATGCGGCCCACCACTTCGTACCCGATCACGCACGGGATCGGCGGCGCCTCTTGGTACGTCCCCTGTCGCGCCGAGACGTCGGCGTAGTTGAGGCCGAACGCCTCGACCGCGATTCGTACCTGTCCCGGCCCCGGTTCCGGCGTCGGCAACTCGCGAACCTCGAAAGCCTGATCAGCCGCGCCGTAGCATACGAGAACGACAGCTTTCATAATTTCCGTGCCTTCCAGATTTCTTCGCACGGCCAGCGTCGTGCCCACTCCAACGATACGAACTTCCATCCGGAAGTTGCGCCTTCAGGCGGACGAATCTCGATGAGGTCTTCGACGACGAAGCCGTAACGACGCAGCAAGCGAATCCATTCCCCGTGTGGGAGATGAAACTCCACCGAGCCATCGGCTGGGTTGTGACTGCGGTGCATGCCGAAGTAATCGCACACCAGGCTCGTTCCCGCGCTCTCCGCTTCCATCGGCCAACACAGTTGAATGATGGCGCTGTTGGTCAGAAAGGCCAGCAGGCCGCCGGGCCGCAGCAGCCGCACCGCTTCCGCCACCATGCGCTCGGGCTCCACCCACAGCGCGGCTCCGTATTCATTGAACACGATATCGAAGCTCTCGTTGGCGAGCGGTACCTGCGCGCCGTCGGCGAGAACGAGAGGAAACTCCACGCCAAACTCGCGTTGAAAAGCCCGCGCGTGCGCGAGTTGACCCGGAGAGTTGTCGAGGCCGACCACGCGGGCGCCGCGCCGCGCCAGCCACGACGAGAAGTAGGCGTTGCCGCAGCCGTGTTCCAGAACATCCTTCCCAGACACATCGCCGAGCACTTGCAGCTCGCGCTCCTCGACGTGCCAGATTCCCCAGTGCGCCGACGCGTTCTGCTGCCAGTTCCGTCGACCGCTGACAGCAAAGTCGTTGCTCAGACGATCCCAAGCCTTACGATTGCGGCGCGCGTCGTCAATCATGGCCGCGAGTGTACTCTATAGCGACAGCACGTGTCCTTCGGACGGCTCTATCTTGCCGTCGAGCGCCGCTCGATAGACGGACTCGACCGCAGCTTGGCCGTGGCCCTCGACGACGCGCAGCCAGCGCGCGGCGGAGTCGAGGAATCTTCGCATCGCCTCGCCGACGCGCGTTTGCAACCCGGCCATGCCCCAGTCGCCGCTGCGCCTTCTCGCGTGATCGGGCGCGAAAAACAGAATCGGGGTCGGCCCCGGCAATTCCCCGCCCGGCGCCATTTTCTCCCAGTGCGTGACGCCCACCGAGCAGCTGTACCTGAGACTGTCGCCGAGCGCGTGATGCACCGCACTCACCACCGTCGCGTTGCCGGCGAAGTCGACGAATACCGCCGGCGTCTGGCTGGAGAGTGACCGCAGGTCGTCGTAAGCAACCACACGGTCGTAGTAACCGGTGCGCTCGACGAATGACTTGTTCGACGGCGAGGTCAGGCCCACGACGTCGCACTGCTCGCGTCGCGCGTGTGACAGCAGGAAGGCAAGGCCAAGGGCGGTCTTGCTCGATGCGCTGGATAGAATGACCGAGCGCGCGCCGAAGAATGCGCTCTCGGCGAGGAAGTCGTCGAGCAGGAACGATGTGGTGAAGAGCGGACGGAAGAGCGCGAGCTGTGCTTCATGGGCGCGATCGTAGCCCGGGTCAGCCGCGACGCGCGTGTACTGGTTGTAAATGGGCGGCAGGCTGGCGCGATGTGGCGCGGCGTCGATGAAGCCCGCGGCGGAAACGCGGTCCGCCTGTACGACGAGGTACGTCGACATCGGAAAGTAACCGAAGATGCGCTCGCCTGGCTGCAGGCCATCGTGGCGCGAGCGCACGATGTCGCCGAAGCCCCACACGGGGATGCGCCCCCAACCTTCTTGCGTGGGAAAGAAGGACCAGTAACCGATGAGGTCGCCGACCGCGCCATACGTGATGTTGTTCGCGGTGAGGGCGAAGCGATCGATGCGCAGCAAGAGCTGCCCGGCCTCGAGTGCAACGTCGCCAGTGTCGCGCCCAGGCACGAACGCAGTCTGACGCAGATCATTTCTATTGACGATGAAGTCCATGGACTACACCACGGGTGGATATTCCGCGTGCTGCGGCAGGTCGTCGGCGATCGTGTACCACGGCGCCATAGAACCGACGAAGATGTGTGCTTGCGGATGCATGCCGGGGTCGTCGTCCAGACCGCCCATCGGCACCACCGCTATTCCCCGGTCACGATCGATTCGCGGCATGCTCGAACCGCACGTCCGACAGAAGAGATGCGTGAACCGCTGCGCGTCGGGGACTTTGTACGACATCAAGAGATCTTCGCCGCGGGTGAAGCGCAGGCCGTCGCTGCCGACGAAGAGGTTGGACGCGTACGCAGCGGACCGCGCTCGGCGGCAACGGCTGCAGTGGCAGTTCATGCAGCGAATCGGTGTGCCCTCGACGACGTACGCGACGCTGCCGCAGAGGCAGCTGCCGCGCGGGCTCCCGGGCGGGTCGAGCGGCGGACGGTCCGGCAATATCGCCGCGTCGATGCCGGGCGGATACGCGTCGAAGCACGGCACGCTGTCGTCGATCTCGAACCACGGCGCCTTCGACGCGACGAAGATGTGCGCGAGTGCGCGGACGCCGGGATCGTCTTCGAAATTGCCGGCGGGAACAAAGACGGCTCCATCCAACGCATCGCCCGGCACCACCGATCCACACCGACCGCAGAAGCAACGCGCGAAACCCGGCGCCGAATCCCAGCGCCGAACGTGCTCGCTGCCGCGCATTTTGAAGCCCGCCGCCGGCGCCGCAATGTAGGTGGCGAACGCCGCGCCGTGCGCCTTTCGGCACCGTGAGCAGTGGCAGTGCGACATCCACCCGAACGGGCCGTCGGCCTCCCAGGTAACATCTCCACACAGACACCGCGCGCGATTCATATGAGATCCTCCGTCTCCCGATTACACCCGTTTAGGTCTTGTGAATGAAAGTCCCAGAAGGTGCAACAGTCCGCCACCTTGCCCCGAGTCAGCGCCGCGCGCCGAGATCCATAGAGGAAGTGATCACCGATGGTCATTTCTACTCCGGCTCGCGTTGGTAGGGGTGGAGTTGCCGACGGCATCATCCCCCACAAATCGCGGGCGCCGGGTAGGTGCCACTCTCTCCCTTCACGAGATGATAGATCACCCACGGTCGCGACGCCGACCGGTACACTTCCTCGTAGTGCGCGCACAGCATCGCTTTGAACCGCGCTCCGTCGGCTGATTGTAGCAGGTGCGGTTCGTCCCACACTCCGACATAGTCGACGCCTCCCTGCCAGGTGGGCACCGCCGCCCATCGCACTCCAGGGGCAGTCCAACCATACAGCGTACGATCGAAAAGCGCGCCAAATGGGCTGGCGGTGCGCTTGAAGTTGACGGGGAAATACGACAGCTCGCCCTCGTAGAAGCTCAAGATGGTCCGGTCAGCTCCAACTCCCAGCAGGTCGCCAGCGTGCAACAGTGGACGAGTCTGTGTCGCCAGCGTCGGGGTGCCGACCTCCATCCAGTCGCCTGCGGTCACCACCAGAGCTTTCGTGTGATCGTGCAGTAGCGCCGCACTGTCGCTGATCTCGCGCTCGGCCATGCTGGCCGGTCGCAGCACTACGTACAGGCGGGATAAGTGTACCAGCGAGAAAGCCAGAAACGTCAGCGCCAGCGCCGCATCAAGACGCGCTGGGAGACGCCAGGTTTTCAGCACGACAAGGAGCAGCAGGAAGAAGAGCAGATTGCAGCGTACGCCAATGTACGCGCCGCCCGCTCCATCCTCCGGCATGAGTAGCGCCAGTAACAGGGCCACAACCACCACTACGAGGCGGCGCCGAGCCGCGCGGCCCGCGCCGAAGGCATTGCGCTGTTCATCGCGCAGAAACAACGCGCCCAGCGTGAGCAACGCAAGTGATGGCAGGGCACTCCACCACAGCGCCCCTTCCCCGGCGAACGCCCCGCCGGCCATGAGCCCGGCTACCCTGACCCCGATCCGCTCCCACGTGTATGCGGTCGACGCCTCTGGATACCGGGCCGCGACGGCGAGTAGAGGCAGCGACGACACCGCCAGTATCCCGAACTCGCGCAGGCTCACGCGTCGCTCGCTGATTGCCGATGCGATCGACGCGGCACCCAAGAGTACAAATGTCCACCCCGCCGTCAGGATGTGAAGGAACGGGAGGATGGCCAAGAGACACCCGGCGACGAGGAGGCGCCGCGCGTTGAGACCCACATCGTCACGCGTCCACAGGGCGATGGTGTGTAGCGCCACGGGCATGCTCAGACAGAAGCTGTAAAACCCCATGCGCAGGACAAAGCTCATTGCGAACAGCGGCAGCGCACACTGTGGAAAGAAGCAGGCTTCGGTGTCTTCGGCGACGAAGAGGAAATGCCAGAATAGGCCCCCGACAAACGCGAGAACGAGGAACGTCTCAACCCACAGCGACGGCATTGCGCCGAGCAGGAGCGAAACGGTCTCATGCACTGTCCAGGTTGACAGCGCTGACGCGGACCATTCAAACGCGTGATCGATGGCCGGGTAGTGAACGCTGCCGAGATGCCTGATGACATGCCCGGCGTACAGGTGAGCGGGCCCGTCCTGGGTCGGAAATGGTGTGAGCAGCAAGACGGGAATGCTGGTGAGAATCAGGGGCAGGCCGCGCCAGCACTGCCCCCTCATCGCGTCGCCTGCGCCAGCAACCGCCGCGCCCCGCCCTCAATGACGAGCACAATGTGCGGTGCCAACAGCGCCACCGCCGGCATGAGAGAACGATTGCTGAAGTGACTCTGGTCGCCGTACGCGTACCGGGCGATCGCCAGCGCCTGCGCCGCCACCCCGACTAGTAGCAGCAGCAGAAAGGGATCCCGTTTTGATCGATACTTCGCCGGAAACCCCATCGCTGCCAAGAGGATGGGGTTCGATACCAGTAGGCCATTGGGTTCCATGCTGGCGGTTTCTCATGCCGTCCCGATCAATACGGGGCGGGCGAGCGGAAGCTACGATGGATACGCCGGCGAAGGCAAGTCGGGGAACGGCGCGGTGTCGCGCCTCCTTCAATCTCGCGAGGTCGGCGACGTGCTCAGCTTCTCACCCGGGCACGTACCAGATCGGCGATGCCCAAGCACGCTCTTGCACGGTCGTCGGGACCGTTGGATCGTCACACGTGGGCAGCCGCTGCTCCGCCGGCAATCGGTTGCACAGCCAGGTATTCCACCGGCAGGTCGGGTTCTCTAGTACGCGGACGTAGTAGTAGGCCTGGAGGATGGGGTTGAAGTCGGGGTCGCTCCACACCGTGCACAACGAGTCGGCGCCCGGGCCATGCAGCGCGCACGTTGCGAGATCGACTGTTGCGCCATTGTTAGCGTCACCGGCGACATCATAGACCATGTAGTGAGCGTCGCCGTTGTCGATCCATCCTTTGACGATCTGAAGCCGCTGCAGCGGCGCGCCGGGTCGTTCGGTGGTGCCGGGGTCGCGCAGCGCGGTGATGACGAACGATGGCGCCGTGATCCCCGTCGGTGGGGGCGGCAATACACCGCCCATCGGCACGCCGTGATCGTAGCCGGTCTGGATGAGGTTGGGATACTGGCACAAGTTCTCGGGCAGGTTCCATCCGCCAAAGACGCGCACGCTGAGGCGGGTGCCGCTGGTGGCAAAGGTCTCGCGGCGCCGCAGCGCATCGAAGATGCTGGAGCGAGAGTTCTCCTCCGCCCACACCGCGGCCAAGCCGCCAGGGCTGTAGGTCAGATTGCCGTACGATCCGGCATAGGCTCCCAACAGTTGCCCGGCTTCCGCATCATTGGAACCCTGATGCCCGACGAAGGACGACTCCTCCGTAAAGCCGGGGATCGCATTGTGCGTGTCGGTGCTGCCGATGACGCCGAGACGATACGGATTCGCGCCGAGTCGTTCTTGTTCCTTGAGTCCCGTGAGCAACGTCCCGCGCACAAAATCGAGCCTTGACACGCACCCCAGATCGACGGCCCCGAGGGCGCCGGTCCCATCGCCGCAATCGTCGAACGGCGGCTGTCGGCGTTTTTCGAACGTGCACTGTTCGTCCGGTGCGCCGAGCATGCCCGACAGGCCATTCATGCATTCCGAATCGCCCTTGTGCTGATAGATCTCAACCAGCGGTTCGATGCGATTGCGAAACAATGCCTGCGCGCGTTGCTCGTCGAGACTCTGGGTGCCGGGGCGCTCCACCATGAACGTGCGGCCATTGCTCTCGTTCGAGTTGTGCGGGATCGCCAGCACGTCGCAGCCGTTGCCGGCATCGAGGCAGGTGGTCTGCAAATCCCGCCACAGACCCTGCGGCGTCGCCTCCTCGAATGCGGAGATCGGGAACGGCACGTGTTCGTTGCGGAAGATCACATTGCGATGCATCGTGCTGCCGCCGGGGCTGCGGGAGTACTCGTAGGCAACAAACGAAGTGAAGCGGCAGCGATCGTAGGCCGCGTTGGCCGCGTCTTGTACACGGTCCCACACCGTTGCCGCGGCGTCGAGGCAGACCTTGTTGTCCGCACCGCAGAGATCGCGGAAACGGGTCGGCCGTGACGAAATCAGTCGAGCGCCGAAGGTTTGATACGCGTCGCTGACGCCGGTGCGAAACAGTTTGCAGCTCGCCGAATCATAGGTGGGCGAGCCCGGCGTGGTGCAGGTGCTGATCTCGCCCAAAAATTCCGAGTGATCGGTCACCGCGGTGAAATCGAGCGGCCGTTCGAGGCGGACCGTGCGTGTACCGATTCCATTCACGTCGAGCGGCGGCAATGCGGCCGGCTCCCCGCGGGCAAAGCGATACGCGTCGGCCGGCGTTCGGCGGAGATCCCAAAAGTATGCGTCGAACGAGTTCATCGTGTGGACGTGCAGGTCGCCGAAGTAGACGTTGCGCAACGGGTTGCGTTGCGGGCACGGCTCCTCCGGCGTTGCCGTCGGCTGCGGAGTTGGCGACGCGGTTGGGCAAGTGTTGAGGGCATAGTTCACGGCCACGACGAGTTCTTCGACCGTGACTTCCGTGTCCATGTTCGTGTCGAACGCCTGGCAATCACCGACTTGCGGACCGCGCAGCGCGATGTTGACGCCGATCACCAATTCGTCGACGGTCACCTGATTGTTGTGATCGCAATCTCCGGTACACATGCCGGGCGTCGCAGTCGGGCTCTGACCTGCGGCTCGCGTGCTCGCTGCGATCACCAGCAGTGAGCCGAGCAGCGCGGTGCGCAGCGCGGCGGTTGGAGCGAGAGGTGATCGTGAGCGAGTCAAGGCAGCTCTTGTAAACGAACGGCCACCGCTCCGTCAAAGGTTTTGTGGTGTCGAAGAAACGAGACGGGTGGGACGCCCACCCTACCGGGGATTTTGAAATTCAAGGAAATCCGGGTAGCGCAGGCGTCCCGCCTGCGTCTCCAGTCGGGGTTGCCTCACGCTTAGCAGCCCGTTGAAGAAGAGCGGCGCCCTTCGAGACGGCGCTTCGCGCCTCCTCAGGACGAGCGGGAAAGTGTTGTGGCACAAGGGAAGAACCGCTCATGCTGAGGAGCGCCGATAGGCGCGTCTCGAAGCATGCGGGGTTCTTCAACGGGCTTTTAGTCGGGGCGATCCAACAGCAAACCACCCTGATGCTTGAGGAAGGGGGCGCTGTAGTGAGCGCCCCAACAGATTCCACCGCTGCTCTTGCGTAGCTGTACGTCAATCGGGCCGGTCAACGCGCTGACGTCGGGCATGCCGAGGTTCGCTCCTCTGCCGAGGAGTGTGATGCTGGCCTGGCCATCGGCGAGCCCTTCGTTCAAATGCAGCGACAGCACGCCGGCGGGCGTGCGTTTCGGATTCGAGTAGGCGAAGTTCGTGGGATTGTCCTTCCAGCACGGTTTCGCACCGCATGTGTTGCCGGCCGGTACCGCCGCATCGGAGACGAGGGTGTTGTTGTCGTAGAGGCAGAGGAAGTACGTGTCGGTCGTCAGCGGGTCGCCGAAGTCGGCCTTCGGTGTCGCCGTGCCCTTGAGCCACTGCCACAAGAACAGGTCGCTGGTGTCCGGCGACCGATCGATGAGCAGGAGGAGACCCTTGCCGCTGACGGCCGGCCCGCGGCAGGTGTCTGGTACCGGAGGGCAGGCAGGCGGCGGTCCGCTGTCGTTCTGCATGATCTTCACGATGTCGGCGATCTCGTCCGTAAGCGCGAGATCGAGGTCGCCGTCGTTGTCGATGTCGAGCAGAATGGCGCACGAAGGATTCGAGATGGCGGGGATGTCCGGATCGAACGTGAAGTTCCCGGCTCCATCGTTGATCAAGATGTGCCACAGGCCGCCGCCGTAACTCGACACGACCCAGTCGAGATCGCCATCGCCGTCGAGATCGCCGAGTGCGGAGCCGACGACGTGCGGCGCGGTTGTGAGTACGGTCGGCGCTTGCAGTGTGCCGTCACCGTTGCCGAGCAAGATCGCCGCGTTGCCGCTGTCGCCGTTGGCGGTCGCCACATCGAGCTTGCCGTCGCCGTTGACGTCGCCGACGGTCAGCTTCCACGCCAGGCCGCCGGCGCTCTGTGGCGTCTGCGCCGTGAACGTGCCGCTACCATTGCCGAGAAGCACGACGATCGTTTGGCCGTCCTGCGCGCCGACGATCAGGTCGGAGATGCCGTCGTTGTTCATGTCGCCGGAGGTCAGCGCATACTCGCCGTCCTCGCCGCTGTCGAAGAAAGTCGGGGCGCTGAGCATGCCGCCGTTGTTGATCATCAGCGACAAATTGTTGGAGGTGTGATTCGCGTTCACGACATCCCAATCGCCGTCGCCATCGACGTCGAGCGCGGCGATGCCGTGGGGCTCCATGCCGACCGGCCGCGACTGCGACGATGCCCAACCCCCATCGCCCTTGCCGCGAACCAGCCACACGCTGTTGCTAGTGGTGGCGGAGATCACAATGTCGACCACGCCATCGCCGTTGAAATCGCCGGACTCGTTGGGACTCGACTCGATGCCGATGTGGAAGGGCGGCGTCAGGACGCCGCCGAACTGCCCGCTGCCATCGGCGCGATTGACGAAGACGCGCAGATCGGCGCTGTCCTCGTTGACCGTTGTGAGATCAACGTAGCCATCGCCATTCAGGTCGGCGGCCATGGCACCATAGATTTGCGTGTGAACCGACGGATTGGTGCGGTTCGACATCTGCTGGATCTGCGTGAACGTGCGCGACGAGGGCTGCGTCTGAATGCGGAACTGATATGCGAAGCCGGCGCTGCGCAGTGGCGACGAATCGGCGGCGGTGATCGTATGCGACAGATTGACGATGACGACTTCGCCGGCGGCGAACGGCCGGCCGGGTGTCAAGGTCACCGACTGATTGGCGTTGGAGAATGTGAACGGTCCAGAAGCGACGCCGCTCTGCTTGCCGAAGACTCGGAACGAGGATGCAGTGATCGTGCTCGGGAGGAGGGCTTGATCAAAGGTGATCGTCACCGCCGTGTTCTTCGCCGCGCTGGCGAGCCGCGTCGGACTCATCGAAACGACAGTGAGCGTGGACGCCGAGCCAGCGCGGGAGACCAGCAAGCTGAACACAATTGCTGTGATCAAGAGCAGACTCTGGCGGGCATTGAACATGGACTCCTCCTCAACCATCGCCGTCGGACAGCATACGTTGTAGACAGTACCAATGCGGGGTACCCAAACCAAGCCGGAAAACGCAGTTGATCTTGATTCGAAGGAAAACTCACCGCCGAGAACGCGGAGATCGCAGACCGGACGTCATCATAAGAACACAACGAGTGAGTTCGCGAAGCTCATCAAACATGGACTTCGGTTTGATCACTTGGGTCCGCGGATTCGTATCTCGGCGCGCTCGGCGTGCTCCGCGGTGAATCCGCTTGTGTCAGACCAAGGTTGAGCCTGGCATGACGGAAATTGCATCAGCGCCATTCACCTCGCGGCGCGTCGACCGCTTCGCCGAGTGGCTGCACGCTCCGGCACCCCGCGAGTCGACCCATCCGCGCTTCGACGTTCGGCGCGCGCGGCCGCAGGAGTTCGACGCCATCTATGACTTGGTCGACGAGACGTTTGGCATCAAGCGGTCGCGCGCGGCCTACGATTGGCTCTACCGGCGCAACCCCTGCGGCACGGCGCGCTGTCTGGTGGCGATCGACAGGGCCAGCGGGCAGATGGTCGGGAATACATCCTCTTGGCCGTGGCCGATGGCGCGCGGGACGCAACCGGTGGAAGGTGACCTCGAGGGCGACACGGTTACCGCCAAGGGATGGCAACGGCTCGGCATCGATGCGCTGCGCGGCGAAGTGGCGCGCTCCCACGCATGGATAAGCCATAGCGTGGGGATGAGCTGGCCCAACGACATCGCGCGCGCAGCCGGTGTCAAGCGTGGGCGCAGTAAGCGCATGCTGGGGCCGGTGCCGCGAAGCATCCTATTGCTCAACACCAAAGAGTTTTTGACCACGCGTTCATGGCCGGGGTTCGCGGGCGCGGCTGCCGGAATGGTCGCGGATGCCGCGTTCGATCTCTGGCGCAAAATGTTTGTGCGCGCTCAGCCGGGAGTAGCAATCCAAGAGGTGCGGCGCTTCGATTCAAGCTTCGACGAAGTGATGCAGCGGTGCATGGCGTGGCATGGCTTCTGGTCTCCTCACGATGCCGAGTTCATGAATTGGCGCTATCTCGACCACCCCACGATGTCGTACGCGGCCTTCAGCCTGACGGTTGGCGGCGAGCTCGTCGGCTACTCGGTACTGAAGATCGAAGCGTCGGGGGCGATGCTGATGGAGTTCGTGGCCCCGAGTTCGCCCACACACTTCGCTGGCGCGTTGCTGCTCCACCTGATCAAGATCGCGCGTGCAGCGGGCTGCATGTGCCTGAGGTTCTCCGCCGCGCCCAACTGGCATCATCGGCAACTCTTCCGCGCGGCGGGCTTTATGCCGACCCGGTCGTCGCCAGTCTATCTGTGGCCGACCGGCGAGGCTCCGGGGACGGGACAACTCGACCTGTGGCAATGGGTGCCGGGCGACATGGACGATCTGTAGTCGAAGCCGGTCGAGAATTCGGCCACGAACTCTTGAGCTTGCCACGGCCCACTCGACGACACGCGGTGTGCCGGCTTCAGGGACGAAGAACGCGAGAGACACGGCCCCAGGTCGCGTACTCTCGTAGCAATTCCGGCACGCTCAACCCGCTATGACAGAGTTGGTAGCAGAGTGGGGGCAGATGAAGCGACAGTGGCGCTGGCTGGACGAGCAGTTCACACTCAGTTCATGTTGACCAACGGCTACGTAGCGAGCTGCGGAGGTGATGCGAGTGCATGATGCACGCAGTCGACACCACGAACAGTAACCGAGAA
The DNA here is from genome assembly GCA_016178705.1 of Deltaproteobacteria bacterium. Classification (NCBI taxonomy): domain Bacteria; kingdom Pseudomonadati; phylum Myxococcota; class Myxococcia; species Deltaproteobacteria bacterium. The sequence goes on from JACOST010000028.1 coordinate 461,993, forward strand.
ATGTCTTGACATCAAGGAACGATTCGGAGTAATTCGCGTCACCACAAAAACAGTGCGGGCGCTCAACACACAGGACGAGCGGCCGCGTAACACCGGATGGTCAGGGGCGCGGGGTTCCGAGTGTTGCTAGTGACGCCGAGACGACTGGTTGTCTTCACCGCCCTCAGCTTGGCGCTCACGATCAGCACCATCGCCCGCGCCCAGACTGTGACGCTCGCACCCGTCGGCGACACGTACCTCCGCAGCGGCAGCGCGAATCAGAACCAAGGTAGCGATACCATTCTGCGCGTCCAGCAAAGCGGGAACAACCGCGCCCTCGTGCGCTTCGATCAGGCCGCCATTGCCACCGCCGTCGGCAGCGGTACGGTCGCCTCCGCCACCCTCGAATTGTACGTCCAGACCAACGCCAACAACTGGGGTACCACCGGCCGCTCCGTCGACGCGCTCCGGCTCACCGCCGACTGGACCGAGCTCGGTGCGACTTGGAACTGCCGCATCGACAGCAACACTGGCAACTCGTCGGCTGACTGTTCGTCTCAATGGAACGGCGGCAGCTTCGCTACAACGGCCACTGCCAGCAAACTGCATGCGAACACTCTGACCGGCTGGGTTCAGTTCGACGTCACGGCCGACGTGCGCGCCTTTCTCACCGGTACGCTCAACTACGGCTGGGTGATCAAGAAGACCGATGAGAGTCAGAACGGTCAGGTCGACTACACCTCGCGCCAAGGCACCGCCGGCAACGCGCCACGGCTGGTCCTGGTTGTCGAGAGCCCGCAGATCGATCAAGTCCCACCGACGGTGCAGATCACGCAACCCGACTTTCCGGTGGTGTTCAACAACGCGACCCCCACCATCGGCGTCAGCTACAGCGATGGTGGCTCGGGCCTCAACCTCAGCAGTCTGCTCGTCAAGGTGGATGGCGCCGCCGTCGGTGGCTGCGCGGTGGCGGCGAGCACGGCGACGTGTACGCCGGCGGCGCTGACAGCCGGCACCCACGCGATCACCGCCGAGATCCGCGACATCGCCGGCAACCTCGCCAGCACCAGCTACGAGTTCGAGTTGTTTCTCGGCAGCGGTCCGGCGTCGGTGACGCTGCCGGTGCGCTGGGACACTTACCTCAGGCAGGGCAGCGCGAACCAGAACCAAGGTGCGGAGAGCGTCCTGCGCATTCAAGACAGCGGCAACAATCGCGCGCTGCTCACGTTCGATCAGGCGGCGCTGTTCGACACCTTTGGCGATACCCCCCTCAGCTCGGCTACGCTGGAAGTCTACATCGAAGACAACGCCAACAATTGGGGTACCGCCGGGCGCTCGGTCGGCGTGTATCGCGTCGATGACGAGTGGAGCGAGTTGGGCGCAACCTGGAATTGCCCCGACGACACCGACAGCACCAACTCGCAACCCGACTGCAATCCGCAGTGGAGTGGCGCGACCTTCGAGGCGACCGCGACCGATGGCGTCGTACACACCAACGGGTTGATGGGATGGATACAGTTCAACATCACTGCCGATGTGCGCGCGTTCCGCAACGGCACGGCGAACTTCGGCTGGCTGATCAAGAAAACAAACGAGGGTGACTCCGGGCAAGTCTCGTACACGGCGCGCGAAGGCACCGGCGCGCACGCTCCGCGGCTGGTGCTGGTGTTCGATCCGGCAGCGCCCGACGACATCGCGCCGCGCCTCAGCATCACTGCCCCGAGTCTGCCGGTGATCATCAACGAAACGCACCCCGCTATCAGCGTCGCGTACGACGACGCTGGCGGCCTGAATCTCGCTAGCTTCCACGTCGATGTCGATGGCAATGACATCACGGCCGGCTGCACGGTTGGTCCGGCGGCGGCGACCTGCACTGCGCCGACGCTGGCGGCCGGGACGCACACGATCACCACGCTGATTCGCGACCTCGCCGGCAACCTCGCCAGCGCCACCGGCGGCTTCGTGCTGCTACTCGGCACGCCCGCGCAAACCGTTACGCTCCCCGCCACGGCAGACACGTACTTGCGCCACGGCGCGCCCAATCAGAATCAGGGCGAGCAGAGCTTTCTGCGGGTCAAGGCGAGTGGCCGTAACCGCGCGCTGGTAGGCTTCGATGCGAACACCATCTTGAGCGCGCTCGGCACCAACCCCGCGACCTCGGCGATCCTCGAATTGTACATCGAGCGCAACGGCCACAACTGGGGACCGGATGGCCGCACGGTCGACGTGCACCGGCTCACCGGCGATTGGTCGGAGTTGGGCGCCACGTGGCATTGCGCGTCCGACAGCAACACCGGCAACTCGCAACCCGACTGTGCGACCCAGTGGGAGGGCGCGGCGTTCGCACCGACCGCCTCTGCCACCGTGCTGCACACGCGCGGGCTGATGGGTTGGATTCAGTTCGACGTCACCGCCGACATCAACGCGTTCCGCAGCGGCACACAAGACTTCGGCTGGATCGTCAAGAAGACCAACGAGAAGCTCGCCGGCTTGGTGAAGTACACATCGCGAAACGGCACCGCCGGCTTCGGCCCGCGCCTGGTGATCGCGTTCCCCGCCGGCACGCCGACGATCACCGCGACCAGCGCGGCGACTGCCACGCACACCGCGACGCTGACGCCGACGGCGACGCCGACGCACACACCCACCGCAACCCTGAGTGAGACGCCGACCACGCTTGCCACGCCGACCGACACCACGGCCCCGCCGCCGCATACCGCGACGCCGGTGCTGACGACGACGCTCACGCCGCAACCGACGCACACCGCGTCTCCTCTGCCGACCGACACGCCGATCCCGACCGAGACGCCACGGCCGACCTTCACCCCGACGCCGTTGCCGATCGACACTTCCACGCCAATCCCGACCGATACACCGACGGCGGCGCACACCGCGACCGACACCGCCACCGCAACGGAAACACCCACACCGACTGACACCGCGACGGCCACGGCGACCTTCACGCCACGACCCGGTGTGGCGGTCGGCGGAGTGTTCGACGATAGCATCGCGCAACCACTCGAAGGTGCATCGGCGCGCGCCGTCTCCGACGAGTCACCAGTCACGAGCACGAATCACGATGGTGGCTACAACCTGCCGCCGCTACCGCCAGGGGACACGCTGATCGAACTCGCCAAGCCGGGCTACACGCGCAACCTGCGTCGCGTCGAGCTGAGCGCACACAGCGCCGCGCGCGTCCGCGACGCGCGCCTGACTCCGCTCAACGTACCGGTGCAAATCGGCAGCGCCGGCGGCACGGTGACTGCGTCGTCCATCGAATTGGTGATCCAGTCCGTAACCCCCAACCCCGAACCCCCAGCCCCTTCCGCGGTTCGCCTCACGCCGCTCAGCCCGCAGGGACTCATCTACCCCGCCCCGCTCGGCTGGAGCGTCCTGCTCGGGATCGATTTTGCGGTCGCTCCAGGGCCTGGGGTTCAGGGGTTGGGGGCTGGTACCTTGCGGGTGCCACTTGCGATCCTCGATAGTGTATCGCCCGCGTCCATCACCGTCGCCGTTTGGGACGACACCACACAGCAGTGGCTGGGTGGTCCGATTCCGACGGTCGATGCGAGTTCTCTGGCAGTGGCTATCAGCGATCAGGCATCAGCCATCAGCCAGATCGCGTTTCTCGTCGCTGACAGCACTCCGGCGGCTCCGCCAGTGGCCATCCAAGGCCAGCCGCTCCAGGGCGTCGATTCGTCGCAGGTCAACGCCGATAGCGGCACGATAGTCGCCGATCCGCCGGTGATCGTGGCGGGCACCAACGGCCACGCGATCGTGCTGACGCAGGTGCACAGCGCGGCGCAGCTGCCGAGCGGCACGCTGCTCGAAGCCGCGTTGCGCGAGCGCTACGACCTGCGCGATGGCAGCCGAGTGCTCGGCACTAGCTCACGCCAAGACCTGTCCGGCTATCAAATTTCGCCGATGGCCGATCGCCGATCGCCTATGGCCGGAACACTCGGAGCATACTTCCAACTCACTCCCAGCCGCGACTTCGCGTTGAGTAAGCTGCGCGATGGCCGTGTCGACATCGAGATCGGGCTGCCGCAGTCGGGCAACGGCGCGAATCTCATCGACCCGAACGGCGGTGAGGTGAGCGGTCCCGGCGGTGTGCGCCTTGTGATCCCGCCCAACGCGGTGAACGGGCCGACCGCGATCACACTGAGTCCGGTGGCACCGGCATCCCTGCCGGTGAACGTCGGCTGTATCTCTGGTGGCGCCGGCGTCCGGGCGTGCGATCCGCCGATCGGCGCCTTCCAACTCGATGTCAGCGGTACACTCGATCCGCTCGCCGCGTATCAACTCAGCTTCGGCACGTCCCTGACCGACGGCCAACGTTTCGCGCTCGGGCGCTTAGCCACAAGCGATCAGCGATCTGCGCTTATCTTCGCCGCGCTCGCGCACAGCGAGAATGGTCTCATCGTGCTCGACGCGTGTCCGCCAGGATTGAGTGCCTGCCTCGACGGTCTGACCGGTAGCGGCACCTACGCGGTCTTCGCGCTGCCCACAGACATCGCGCTGGTCACCGGCACTGTGGCTGACGCGACGGGGCCGCGCGGCGGTGTTGCGGTTCAAGCGTATCCGAACTGCCCTCTGCCTACCGCCGACTGTCCACCGTTCCCGGTGATCAGTATCACCGATATGAGCGGCCGCTACGCATTGCCGGTTCTCGTCGGCGTGACGAGCACGATCACGGTTCGCGATCACGAACACGATCTCTCCGGTTCCGTCTCCGCCACGCCGATCCCCGATCCCCAGTCCCCGATCCCCGTCCTCTCCGCCGACATCGAACTCATCGCCACTGGTCCCGAAGTCATTGCCATCGATCCGCCGAACCACGCCAGCAACGTCCGCCTCGGCGCCACGATCACGGTGAGATTCTCGAAGCCGGTCGATGCGGCGACGTTGACTGCCGACAGTGTCCAGCTCCTCTCCGTCGAATCACGAGTCACCAACACGAGTCACGTGCGTCTCTCATTGAGCACTGACGGCACCCAGTTGCTGATCACGCCCACCGATCTGCTGGCACCGAACACGCTGTATCGCCTCCAACTCAGCACCGCGATCACCGATCTCCATGGCGCTCCCCTAACAGCGAACAACCTAACAACGAACAACCTGGTCTTCGACTTCACCACTGCCGCCGTCTTCCGCGCCGACGCCTTGCCGCCGAACACGCTGCGCGTGTCGCTACCGGCGGACGATCAAGGCAACAACCTTAGCGTCGGGCAGACCGGAAGAGTCTTCGTCTGCGGCGGCGCGCAGCTCGCGTTGCCGGGCAGCGCGGTGACGATTCTCAACGACGCGACCGGCGAGACGTTCACGGCCGTCGCCACTGACCGTGACGGCTTCAGTGGTAGCGCCTTCTGCGACACGCTCTTCCCCGGTCGTTGCGACACGACGCAGCCCGGCACGTTCTGCGCGGTGTTCGATGCGGTCGTCGGCGACCGCATCAAGGTGCAAGTCGAAGACGTGCTGCGCAACACCGTCACGCTCGACGCCGGCAACATGCGTGACGAGCGCACCGGCGCGACGGCGATTGGTTCAGCCGGCGGTGTCGTCAGCTTCCCCGCCGATTTGCGCTACCAAGCGCTGATTCCCGACGGCGCGTTCGCCGACACCACCATCATCACGCTGACACCGATCGAAGCGAACCCAACCATCGCGAGAAAGCTCGCGCTCGACGATCCGAACCACCCCGAGTTCGCCGCGCTCACCAATCCCGACTTGGGGCAACACTTCCAGCTCCTCAGCGGCGTGCGGGTCGACCTCGATCCGCCCGACACCAAAGCGCAGCGCAACTACGATGTGTCGGTCCCGGCACCGGCCGATGCGACGGCCGACGATCAATACCTCGCCCTGCAGGTGATTAGCTTCCGCACCGATGCGACCGGTCGTCCACGCTATGAGCTGACCACGATCGACACCGCCAACTTCGACGCGACCAATCATCTCGTCGTCACCGATCCGGGTCTGTTCCAAGGGCTCACTATTGGCGGCACCTTCGGACTGATCCGCGCGAAGGAGTGCATCGCGTACCTCAAGGGCTGGACCGCCATTGAGGACTACGTCACGCCCGCGCTCGTGGCCGGCACCTTCGGCCAAGTTCTCATCGTCGTCCCCATCTTCATCAGCGAACCGGTGACCCACACGGTCCCGGTGCCGTGCAACACGCCGATCAACGGCCTTACGCTGTACGATGTGGCTGATCATGTTTTGGATGACGGCTGTGGCTGTTCCGCTGGACCGGCCCCGTCATCGCCGCCGCCGAACCAGCCTGGCGGCCAGTGCACACTGCCGGTGAATGGCGTCGGCTTCTCGAACTGCACCCTGAGCACAAGTCACGCCCCGCCCGTGCTACAGACCAGTACGGTGCAACCGAATGACGAGAACGTCGATCCGCTCACGTCGCCGCAAGTGACTTTCGGGCAACCGGTGCAGATTCCGGCCCCGCTGGTGCTCAAGGACGCCAACGGCAACCCGGTGCGCGGCCACGTCGAACCGTCGGCGCACAACACGACGCTCACCTTCGTGCCGGAGATTCGCCTGCACTACGACACGACGTACACGCTGGATCTGAGCGGCGTCCACAGCATGAGCGGCGATCCGTTGCCGACCACCACCATCACGTTCACGACCTTCAAGCCGGTCCGGCTGCACACCATTCCCGATATCGATGCCCGCGACATCGCCTGGCTCGATCCGACGACGCTACCCGGTGTGAGTCCGTGCACCGATCTCATCGCCGTTGCCGAAGGCGACGCGTACAAACTCGACTTCGAGCGCGGCGTCGCGATCTATGATGTGACCGATCTCTCGACGACACCGCCGCGCGTGGCCGAGGTGGCGACGTCGGGCCTGGATCGCGCGCTGAAGTTTACGGCGGGACCACCGGTCCAGCCGATCAACGTCGCGCAGGCCTATCCCGGCCCATTCCTCATGAGCGTCGACGGCGCTGGTGGCCGCTGCACGCAGAATCAGAACGGGCAAACAAACTGCCCGGACCGCTTCGGCGCGTGGCGGCTGTGGGATCTGTCGACGTTCCCGACGATCACGCCGGTGGCGACGCGTCTGCTCAATTTGTCGGATCAGGCGATGGACCGGCTGTCGGGGGTGGACTCGCCGCTCTCGCCGCCCACCGGGTACACGGATCTGTCGCACCTCTATGCGTGGGTGCCGAAGGAGGTCGGGCTGCCGGTGGCCGTGGCGTCGTTCGGGACCGCGGCGGTGTACGTGGCCAACGAGCCGTTCATCGGGCTCCAACTCCTTGTCCCCAGCGAGATGGACGCGCGCCCGCTTACGGACGTGCAAGTACGTGGCACATTCCATGGAACGGCGGACCCGAACGTCTCGGTGCCGATTCGCGCGGTGGATACGCTGAGCGATCCGGACACGACGAAGTCACTCGTCGTGGCGGTGGAGCAAGACGGCTCCGCGGACAAACTGGTCCTGCTCGATCCCGGGCTCGACACGAGCAAGACCTTCGACGACATGGCGCTGCCGCCCGGTGGGCATCCGCTGGCGGTGCGGGCGTTAAAGCACTGGCCGACGCGGCTCGATCCCACCCAGGCGATGACAGTAGCGCGAGATCTCGCGGTGGTGCCTTGTGAAGCGTCGTCGCTGTGCGTGATCCCGGTGAATGCCGCGAACACGCCGCAAGTCGGCCCGCCGCTTCCCGCCGGCTTCGACAACACCGGCGCGACGCTCGCGCCGGGACTCACCTCCGGCATCGGCAAGATCAAGACGCCGGGCACGCCGCGCGGCATAGCTGAAGACCCGGCCACGCAACTCCTCTTCGTTGCCGACGGCACGACAGGTCTGGCGATCATCGACCTGTCCGTACCCGGCGGCAGTCGAGACGATGACAATGACGGCATCGACGACCGCGTACTCGGCAGAGTGAATCTTGGCGGCGCGCGGGCCACGGCGGTGGTGGTCTATCGCGACCGGGCGGGCGGGATGGTCGCCGCGGTGGCGACCGGCGCGGGAGGAGTGCATTTCGTGCAGGTATCGCCAACGGACCATGTCATCTTGTCGTCTGCTGTGACGCCCTGTTCGCCGGGCGCGACGAACTGTCCCAATGGGCAGAGCCATCAGGCGTCGCGCGCGCACCGATCGTTGGCTGGGAGCAACGGTAGCACCTCTGCAAATGACATCGCCGCGTGCTCGACGTTCACGATGATTGACGCGCAGTATCGATCGTATCGAGACAAGTTCACCGCGGCGATGCAACCCGGAGGCAGCGTCCCGAACGATCTGGTCACGACACTGATCAATGATGTCCCAAGGCTGGGTGATGCGACCCGCGCGATGGATGGCGCCGTCGCCGATGGGCTGAGTCGACTCGTCCTGCGACAGGAGCTGCCGGGCGATTCCAATGTGAAGCACGTCAAGTTCACGCTGAGCGCCACGACTCAGCTCTATTCGAATCATCACGACAAGCACTCGCCCTTCGGCTCGCTATCGATTGACGGCTTCCCGAGTTCGGCGACTACGGTGCTCACCGTCGACACGCAGCCTGGACCCCCACCGACCAACCGGCTCGTCGCGGTTGCGGTCTACACTCCGCCGACGTTGCTTCCGTTTACACCTGGAGCGTCGCAACCAGCGACTGTCGATCTGAAGCTCACAGCTGAAGCGGACGGTATCGAGGTATCGAGCACGACTCTGCGACTGGTCCGCCCGCCGCTCTTGGTGCTGCACGGGTTGTTTTCGAGTGCCGCGGCGATTCAAGGGACGACCCTGCCGCAAACGTTGGGCGATAACGGGATCTTGTTTGTCCTTCCGGACTACTCGAATCGCCATATCTCGGGAGTCGATGCCGTCTTCAATGTTTTGCCAACGGCGGTGGCTGATCTAGCTGCGAAGTTTCGAGCGGGTCACGGCGATCAAGCGCTGGCCAAGGGCAGCAATTCTCAAGGACGGAAGGCAGTAACCGACGAGAAGATCGCGATGACGAAGCCCGACCTCTTGGCGCACAGTCTTGGCGGAGTGCTGGCTCGATGGTACACGACGGACACGATTGCGGGTCCACCGCCGGGACCAGGCGTCACCGCACCAGCACCGCTCGCCCGAGCGATCCATTACCCTGCAAACTCGTCCATCAATCCCGACGGTACCGTCCCAGCGCTACCGCCGATGTTGCCGACCGGGGAAGGCGGGTACGGTTCGATCACGTTGAGGCGTGATGACGAGAAGACGCGGTATCAGCGGCCCGACAACTTTTGGCAGGGCGATTTCGGGCGGGTGGTAACCATCGGGTCACCGTTACGCGGCAGTCCGTTTGCGAACGGCGTCACTCACTATGTGTGCAGCCCAGACGTACGAGAACTGTGCTTCGCGCATCTACCGACCTTTCATCCCGAACGGCTCTACGTTTACAATCGAGCGACATCGGACGCCCGCCAGCGCGGCGATGCGGGCGCCGCCATCTACGACCTGGCGACGGGAAGCACCACCTATTCTCGGTTCTCCGCTGACAGCGATCCCGTGAGAGTGCATGCGATCGCTACAACGGCGCCATCAGCGAGTTCCGTCGGGAACTTCCTCGTCGGTAGCGCGAACTTCTGTCCCGGCTTCGACAATACGACTAGCGACGGCGTTGTGGCGCTGCAAAGCCAGATCGCGAATCTGGGCTCCAATCACTACTCACCATTTCCGTTGGCGGCGGAGCACACAGGGCAGCCGGACAATAAGAAAGTGCACGCCCGAGCCGTGGATGTGTTAGTCGACACGCCACCGAGTCAAGGACCGAACCCGGATCCGCTGACGTACTATTTCGAAGACAAGTTTCCCGGAGATGGTTGCTTCCCACTCCAGTGCGGAACAGGAGTCGCTGCATGTCAGCCACACTAGCCAGACGCGCATCACACCTTGCCCTCGCGAGCCTCGTAGTCCTTGGACTGCCGCTTCGCCGGGGGTACGCCCAGCCGCTCAAATGTCTCCCACAGGAACTTCAGCGGAGCTTTGACAAGGCCTCATTCTTGGACATGACCGGTGGGTACGTTTTCGGCGGGGGAACGATTATCGGGACGGAAGACGGCGGTGCAACCTGGCGCTTGGTCTTGGATCTCCCGGGTGGCGCGTCCGACAAGGCGATCGGTGTAGAGGCGCTCTACGCGGCGGATTCTCAGAAGCTCTGGGTGTTGACGACTCGCGGCACACTCTATCGTTCCAACGACGGGGGACGCAGGTTTGATGTGTCGAGGCCAACGTATTCTGGTACGGGTCGCCTGCGCGGCCAACCCGACAGCCTAGATGTGTGTGGCAGCCTCCAGTTTGTAACTGATGAGCTCGGATGGGCCGCGTGTACAAGTCTGGTGAAGACCACCGACGGCGGCACGACGTGGTCCGCAATGTCTCTAGCGCCGGCACTCGGAAGTGTCGACGAGATGTGGATGTTCGATGCGAACGAGGGGATTGGGATCACGAGTACTAACTTACCGAAGGGTGCGGCGCGCACGACAGATGGCGGTACTACGTGGACGGCAGTGCCCAACGCGCCCGCGATGTCGCACGTGAGCTGCACCAAAGGCGGATTCTGCGCGGGCCTGGGCCCTTATCACGACTTTTCAGTATTCGTCTCGCGCGATCACGGCGCGACGTGGCAGGACTTGAACCTACCATGGCTGCGGCCCGACCAAGACAATTTCAGCGCGATACAGGCGATCGATCCGAGTTCAGTTGCCGTAGTGGGTCGTGATGAGGGCGATAGCTACGCTCGGGATGTGAAACCTTACTTGGATGCTGGGCAGCCTGCGCCCCCGCCCGTCGCTCAAGAGCGTGGACTCTTGATGAAGTGGGATGGTGCAACATGGAAGCGCACCACCTACGACCAGCCGCGGCTAGTCACCGCGATGTACTTTGTCGATGCCCTGCATGGATGGTTGATCGGAGAGGCCACGTGCGAGCACGACCTCTTCGGGCCTGACCACAACTACAGCCTCTACAAGACGACGGACGGTGGCCAGACCTTGAGCTACGTAGCGAACTATTTCGAACAGATCGCGGCGCTCACGCCGAGCCCGACGCCATTCGTGATTCCAACACCTCCGACGCCGTGACCACGATGCTGATGAGGATTGAGATCATGAGATCATGAGATCATGAGAACTCGGCGACAGTCGGGAACGTTCGGAGTCCGGGAACGTGTGGGATCAGGCTTGAGTATTGACTTGTTGATGACGGCAATAGAGAGATGACGAACCACCGAACCCAAATCCACGCGATCTCAGGCTCTGAGGGCGCGAATGACCGCGGCCTCACGTTGTTGGTCGCGCGCGCTCGCGCAGCGCGCATGCAGCAGGCTGATCGGCGGCGGGTTGCGCTGCAAGCGGCGGCTGAGTTTGGTGACCCTCAACCCGCTCCAGGCGCCCAGCATCGCGCGCGCGGGAACCGGCGCGCGCTGACGCCCTGGGCGCCGATTGCCACCGCGGTGCTGGTCGCCGCCTGGTGCGTGCCGGCGCGCGCCCAAAGCCCTCACTACCTGCCCGATGATCTCCAGCGCTTCATGACGCAGGTCAGGTTCTTCGACGCGAATCACGGCTTTGTGTACGACAGCGGGCCCACGGGGACGGTGATCGCCACGGACGATGGGGGCGCCAACTGGCGGGTCATCTTGGACCCGCCCGCGAGTTACCCAGTGGACGGGATAGACGGGGTGTTTTTTTCCGACGCGCAACACCTGTGGATTCTTACCGGCCGCGGCCAAAAGCTGTATCGCAGCAAGGACGCGGGGCGCACCCTTGACATCGTCACGCCGGCGATTGTGAACCCCCGCACTGGCGGCAGCGATCGACTCAGCGGCTTCTTGTTCTTCCGCACGGAGACGGAAGGGTGGGTGAAACGAGGGATTTTCTTGAAGACGACCGACGCGGGCGCGACCTGGACGCCTGTCCTCGCGGCCAAGGGCGAGGCGCCGTTCAACCAATTCTGGATGTTCGATAGCCAAGAAGGCATCGGCGTCGGCGGAGAGAATCGTGGCTTTAACGGGCTTTACCGGACGCTCGATGGCGGCGTGACGTGGGCCCCGGTTCAGAACTCGCCACAGTTGCGAGACCTGAGTTGTCGCTCCGACGGGTTCTGTGTTGGGCTGGCGTCGCAGTACGGCTCGGTTTTCGTGTCCCGTGACCGAGGACAGACGTGGCTGGATACGCACATTCCGCTCCAAGGAGACGCGCAGGACGAGATCCACGAGGTCCAGGCTGCAGGCTCGAACTTGGTCGTGGCAGCCGGTACCGACAATGGGTTCACGCGATCGTGGTTACGGAGCTACGACGGGACGGGCACGCCGGTACCTGAACCCCAACCACCGCGGGCTCTTCTCCTAAAATGGGACGGTTCGACCTGGGCGCGCATCAGCTACGACACTCCGAAGAACCTATCCGGCGTGTCCTTCACGGACGCGACCAACGGCTGGGTGACGACCTACGACGAGGGACTCTACAAGACCACCGATGGGGGGCAGACGCTGCAGTTCGTGCCTGACTACTTTCGCCAAATCGCGGCCCGGACACCGTCCCCGACGCCCTTTCCTACGGCGCCGTGGATGGCGAAATGAGAGGCGCCTGACGATGAAATCCCTTGCAAGCGTTAGGAGAGACGATTCAGGCGTTTGAGAATCACCGATGAAGGCAGCCAAGACACATAGCGCGCAGATGGTAGCCGCGATCGCGTTGATCGCGTGGTTGCCGTCCGCATCGTTCGCGCAGTCGGTGCTGGCTTCGGGCGAACTGAAGATCATCGGCGCTCAACTGCAGGTCTCACCCGCGACGCAAACCGTCCCGAAGAATCAAGCGAGTGGATTGCTCACGAGGTTGGTCGATCCGGCGAATCCGGACGCGGCCGTCAGTGATCCGGCGCTGGACGGGTTGGTTGTCAAGGGTGAGCTATCCGGCCCAGGCATCGGATCGCAGGCGGAGACGCCTGCGCCAATCGGGACAGTGACATTGAGCACAATCCCCGGACAGATTCTTCGGATCCCGCCGCTGCTCACTGTCGGCAACTACGTCGTCGACAACCTCCGGCTGGAAGATGAGCATGGGAACTTCGTCATGCCGGCAGATGCCGCCGTGGCGACGATCAACGTCGTCGATAAGATCATCGTCACCTCCGTCTCTTCGCGGCCGTTGTCGTTGGATGAGATTCAGGACCGCGGCATCGTCATCGACTCCTCGAACTTCACCGCCTTCGAGTTCACCTTCGGCGTCGGCACCGAGTCGAATCCGGTCCCGATCAATTTGGATGTCGCGTTCGGGAAAGATCCGGCCGCGCCCGATGACCCGACTACGGGCTTCTCTTTCCCGCCGACGCTGCCGCAGCTCCAGGTGCCGAACCTCGAAGTGAAAGGTCTCTTGCTGGAAACGCCGAACGACTTCGACGAGCCCGTCGCAATCCCGCCGATCCCGGCAGTGATCGTCATCCCAGGGAACATCGCCTTCCTCAATCAGTTCTTCCAAGTCATCGTGCTGGTCTCCAACGTCGCGCCGCCCGGCAGCCATCTGGTGGTGACTTCGGCGACAGCGAAGCTCGTCCTGCCGGTGGGCAATGATGGGGTGCCGGGTTCGAATGACGATCCACTGGGCTTTGCGCGAACGGGGAGCCCTCACCCTAGCCCTCTCTCAGGGGGCGAGGGGACAACCGGAATTCGGAATACGACAGACGGGAAGCCGGATTTCGGACCTGGCCAAGACGCGAACGGCGAGTTCATCGTCGAAGGTCGACATGAAGGCACGCACCGCCTTGAAGTCACCATCAATGCGCAACTGCTCGGTTTGCCGATCGGCCCGGTGCCGCTGACGGGCAAGGCCGTCGGTACGGTGCTGGTGCGCAATCCGAAGTTCGCCCTCACCTTCAATCACCCTAGCGTCGTGCGCGCGGGTGAGACCTACTCGCTGTTCGTCACTATCCATAACACAGGCGACGCCGACGCGAACTGCGTGATGATGTCGCTCGACCCGAAGGACATCAGCGGCGCGACCTTAGTGCAGTCGGCAGTAGGCAGTGGGCAGTCGGCAGGCGGAGCGTGCGGACCAGGAACCACAAACCCGGGACCGGGGACGGTCGTTGTCCCGACGATCAAACGCAATGACGCGGGCAGCGTCGAGTTCAAACTGATCGCACGCAAGAACGGGCAGGTGACCGCCACCGGCTTTGCGGGCGAAGGCGGACTGAGCGCATCGTTCGTCCTGCGCACTGGCATCGGCGACCGCGGGATTCCGCTGTCGCCCGAGTCGCTGGTGCTGCCGTCGTACGTGAACGCGCTGCCGCCGGCGTTTTTCCAGAGCGCCATGCGCGTGCTCGGCCTCGCGCACAGCGTCGCCACCGCGCCGGTGGGCGCGCCGATCGGGATCAGCACGCGTATCGATCGCGCGGTAGTTGAGCAGCGCGCGCAGCAACTCACCGAGGCCGGGCTGCGCATCCGCATCGGTGAGCCGAACGTCACCTCGGTCGGCGATGTCTTCCTGGATTGGCTCTCCAATTGCGGAGTGCGGAATGCGGATTGCGGAATAGATGTCGGATTCGATGAGGTGATGCGAACGACGTACGCGGGGAATGATCTGGAGGTCGCCTGGGGCGCGGTCATAGATGCGCAGGCAGGGACGCCTGCGGCCACCGCGATTGAGTTTCAGCGAGAGTTTGCGGACGCGGAGAAGTATCGGCCGACGTTTGTCTCGGTGGCGGTCGAGGGTGACGCCACGATCAGCATCGCCGACGAGCACGGAAGACGGGCCTCCGGAGTAAGGGCGACGCATGCGTCGCCCGTCCGCGAGATCCCCAGCGCCGCACTGCTCGGATTGTCGGGCGGACAATTCGCGGTGATCGGGCGCAGCGATTCGAGCGCGTTTTACGACGTGACGATCACCGCGCCGAACGCGGGCGGGGCGCTACCGGGCACCGACATCGCCATCGTTCTGCCCGGTGCCGGTGGGACGTTCCGGCAGTTGCTGTACTCGAACGTTGCGCTCGCAGCGGGCGAGACGGCGACGCTGCACGTTGTGCCCGGCGCCGCCGCTCCGCCACTGCTCCAATTGCCAAACAACCAGCAAGTGGAACTCAACAACCTGTACGCCTTCGATCTTAGCGCGGGGCCGCGCATCGAGGGCGTACGGCAAATCCCCGAGTCCGATCCGCTCATGCGCGGCCGCGTGATCGCGGTGCTGTTCAATGAGGAGATCGATCCCGACTCGCTGCGCGACGCCAGCGTCGCGCTCGCGTACAGCCCTGACCCTCTCCCGGGGGGAGAGAGAATCCAGAGCGGCCCGACCGGCAACCGGTTGAAGCGGACCAAGCTGTTGCCGCGCCGCCGCATCGCGCTGCTTAACTTCAACTCGTCGGTGTCGCGCTTCTTCAACTACCAACTGACGGTCGGCGGCGTGAAAGATCCGGACGGACACTCGCTCGATTGCGGATCGGGGATGGCGGATTGCACGCGGCCTATCGTTGCGGATTTCCCCGAGCCCGACGGCGGCATCGTCTCGGGCTTCGTGCGCAACGGCAGCGGCGAACCGATAGCCTTTGCCCCGGTCGAACTGCGCGAGAAATTCATCGACGATCTCACCGGCCTCGACATCGAGATCGTCACCGCCCAGACCGCCACCGACGCCGGCGGGCACTACCGCTTCGATTTCGTTGGCGTCGACGACGTCGGTCCGTTCAGAGTCATCGCGCAGGACCCCGACACCGGTCAGCGTGCACAGCGCTTCGCTCGCATCTTCCAGGACGGCGAGCAGCGCCGCATCGATCTGCTCATGCTCGGGCTCGGCCGCGTCACCGGCAGCGTGATCGACGCGACCACGCGGCTGCCTGTGCCTAACGCCGCTGTCACCGTCACCAGCCACACTGATGAGAGCCACGTGACGGTCAGGGCCGATGCCGATGGGCGGTTCACCGCCAACAACATCGCGGTCGGCAACGTGCTCGTCGAAGCATCAATCAAGGACGACACCACGCTGGCCGTGCGCAGTGGATCGGTGGCAGCGCGCTTGGCCACCGCCGGCGCCACGGCCGAGGTCAGCGTGCTGCTCTTCAGTGACACGGGCATCGTCGAAGGAACCGTTTACGAGACGGCTATCAGCGATACGCCATCAGCCATCAGCGATCTGCACCCCGTGGGCGCAGGGGTCCTCGTCGCGGTTCTCAATGACGTGGCGGGGTTCGGGACCGAGGCGCGCACGGATCGCGCGGGCCACTTCCGCTTGCTCGGCGTGCCGCCGGGCGCGGTGCAGGTGCGGGCGCTACGCGACGAGACCGCGGAAGAGGTCACCATCAACACCACCGTCGTCGCCGGTCAGACGACGCCGGCGAACCTCATCCTCGCCGGCACCAGCACCGTGGTCGGCCGCGTCGTATTCGCCAACGGCGCGCCGGCGCCGAACGCACAAGTGGTCGGCGGCACGACGTTGGTGCGCGCCGACGCCAACGGCAACTTCACGATTACGCGCATCGGCACCGGCCATCAGCAACTCCGCGCCGCTGATGACGCCAGCGGCGCCGAAGGCTTCGTCGAGATCGACGTGAGCGCACCCGGGGTGACGGTGCCGGTGGTCATCACGCTCGAAGGCCGCGGCACGATTCGCGGCACGCTCAGCGACGCAACCGGCGCCGTCTTACGCGGCGTCGACGTGTTTCTGTGGTTTGGCGCCGGCGGGTTCCTGCGCACCGCCACGGACAGCAGTGGAGCGTTCCGCTTTGCCGCCTTGCCGCTGCGCAGTGATTACGCGCTGCGCGCCACCAATGGGCACGATGGCGTCGAACAGCCCGCACGTCTCGACGTACCGGGTCAGATCCTGGTGCAGAACCTCCAGTTCCGCGGGCTCGTGACGATCACCGGCGTGGTGCTCGATCCCGATGGCTTCTCGCCACGTACGGCGCAGCTCGTCGTGACCGCAAACGCCTTCGACGGCTACGGGCGTCTGCAGGAAAAGAAGACGACCATCGCCAGTGATCGACTTGTCGGCGCGACGAGTTGTTCCGCGCAGTGCGCCGGTGGCGGCACCAATTGCACCGGCCGCTTCACGATCCAGATTCCCGTCGGGGTCCCGTATCGCGTCGAAGCGTTGAGCCCATTCAACGGCGAGCCCGCCGCGGTGAGCGGCAAGCTCGACACCGCCGGCGCGGTGACCGAGCACTGTCTGGTGCTCGGCCAGAGCGGCGTCGTGCGCGGGCGCGTGTTCCTCGCCAACGGCGAGCCTGCCGCCGACGGCATCGAGGTGCACTACGCCGAGGCGCGCGCGTTCGGCAATCCGAACGATCGCAGCACGCTCACAGACAACACGGGCGGGTTCGAGTTCGACCTGTTGCCGCCGCGCGCGTTCGTCATCAGCGCGCGTGATCCGCGCACCGGCAACCGCGGCGTCGTGCGCGGCAGCGTCCTGACCGGCGACCAGACGGTGGTCGACGTCAACCTGCTCGGCCAGGGCAGCGTCACCGTCCACGTCGTCGACGGCGCCGGCCATCCGGTGCCCAACGCGCGCGTGCAGTTGGTCAGCGGCTCGCCGGTCGCGTTCCTGCTCCCGCTGTTCTCGACGTTGATCACCGATAGCACCGGCACGGTTGACTACGCCGCGGTTCCGGAAGGCGAGTTTTCGGTAACCGCCCAAGACCCGGCGTCGTTGACCGGCGGGCGTTCCGGCGGCGCGATCGTCGAGGACCTCGGTCGTGCGGAGATCACGGTGACCGTTGGTGCCTTCGGGACCGTAACCGGCAATCTCTTTGACGCCACCGGCACGGCCAAGATCCCATTCGCGCAAGTGCGCTTGGTGCAGAGCGGCCGTCCGGGCGCCTACGCGACCAGCGACGGTGACGGAGCGTACACCTTCGAGTTCGTCCCGCTCGGTAGCTTCTCACTCGAGTTCCTCGACCCGCGTACCGGGCGCATCGGCCGCGGCGCCGGCACGATGAACTTCGCGACCGAGGTCGTGACCGTCGATCTCTTCCTGCTGCCAGTCGGCAGCGTTACGGGCACGGTCGCGCGGCCGGCGGGCAATGCTGTGGCGGGTGTCAAGGTCGAGTTGACCTCATCGCTGCTCGTGCGCCCCGAGGGGCTCAGTCGCGATGTCTCGTTCTTCGGCCCGGGCAAGCTGACGACGACCAGCAATCTTGATGGTGGCTACGCGATCGGCGGGGTATCGCAAGGCGATTTCACTGTGCGTGCGACCGATGGCGTCAGCGGCGCAACCGGCAGTGCCGCGAATCACATCACCGCCGAAGGTGAAACGGTGTCGCTCAACATCGTACTCGCGGGGCGCGGTCGTGTTGTCGGCACCCTGCACCTCGCCGACGGCGTCACCTCAGTCGGCTTCGCGAGTGTCTTGCTCGAGAGCGGGACGACCCGCTTCAACGTCCAAGCGGACGCCAACGGCCGCTACGTCTTTCCCAGCGTGCCGGTGGATGCGTTCACGGTCACCGCGCGCGAGCAGGGCGGCGACGACGGCGGCAGGCAAGCGGGACTCGTGACGACTGATCTGCAAGAAGTTGTCGTCGATATCCGTTTCGTCGGTACTGGAACGATCCGTGGTCGCGTCGTCGATGCATTCGGCAGTCCGCTAGCGACGACGGCGGCGCTGACCTTGGCGCGAAGGAGTGGGCAGTCGGCAGTCGGCAGTGGGCAGCTGGAATTTCTGCAGACGACGTTCAGCGGATTCAGCGACGCGATCGGGCACTTCGTTTTCAGCGACATTCCGTCGGGCAGTTTTACGATTACCGCGTCGTTGATCGGCAGCGGGCTGGCGGGCAACGCCAGTGGCATGCTGATCGCCGACGGCGAGGTCATCGACAACGTTGAGATCCTCATCGAGCCGGCCGGCGCGGTCACCGGCTCGGTATTCCTGAGTGACGGCGTACACGCCGCCGCCAACGCCGTGCTCACCTTGACCGGTACCAGCGATCGCACCGGCAAGAGCTTCAGCGCCTATGCGCTCAGCAACAGCAGCGGCGCGTACATGTTCGACAACTTGCCGCTCGGCGCGTTCTCCATCAGCGCGTTCGATTCCGTGACGCGTGGGGTCGGCAACATCGGCGGGCAGCTCAGCAGCGCCGGCATGACGACGGTGCTTCCGACCATCGTGCTCGATGAAACGGTGCCAGCCGTGGTGGGCGTGTCGCCCGCAAACGCGGCCACCGGCGTTGCGCTCAGCGCGCCGCTGGTCGTCACCTTCTCGGATCAGATCAACGCCGCCACCATCACGTCGAGCAGCATTGTCGTTCGCGCCGGTACCACGGTGCTGGCGGGATCGTTGAGTGTCAACGCGGCACGCACGCAGGTGATCTTTGCACGCGCGTCGGGCTGGCCGGAATTTACGACGGTATCGCTCGAAGTGAATCAAAACGTCCGCGACGATTTCGGCCGCGCGATCCCCGCGGTGTTTCGGTCGAACTTCCAGACCGCGGACGTCACGCCGCCGCGCGTGCTGACCGGCAATCTCGTACAAGGGCAGTTCGTCGTGCAGTGGAGCGAAGCCGTCGCGACCGGGTGGGGCACGATCACGATGCTCGATACCGCGACCAGCGCAATGGTGAGCGGCTCGTTGTCGTACAGCAACGGCAACCGGACCGTGATCTTCAAACCCGACGTGCTGCTGCCCGACGATCACGTCTTTCAAGCGAGCGTCGGTGGCTGGCGCGATCCGGCCAACAATGTGCAGGCGACGGCGTTCAGCGCGACGGTCTCGACATCCGATCACGTTGGTCCGACGATCGCATTGAGCAGCAACGTCGCCGCCAACTTGGCCATCGTCGGTGAGACGGTGACGATCACGGCGACCCCAGCGGCCGACAGCGGCGACACGGCGTTCGTCGATTTCTACCTCGGCGGTGTGCGCGTGTCGTCCGACAATGCGCCGCCGTTCATGCACAGCTTCGTCGCGACGACCGACACCACGGTGAGCGCGATCGCCGCCGACTTCTCCGGCAATCGCGGCGCGGCGGCGAGTATGAGCATCACTGTGACGAGCAACCAGGCGCCGACTGTGCAACTTACGGCGCCGGCGACCGGCGGCAGCATCGGCACAGGTCGCACACTGACGGTGACGGCGCTAGCGCACGACGATCTGGCGCTCGCCGATGTACAACTCGATGTGCGCGGCACGCAACTCAGTTCGACGCAGGTCGCGCATTTCGCGGCGGGCATCACCACAGCGACTACCACGTTCAACGTGGCAATCCCGACGGCGGCGCAACCCGACAGCGCGCTCGCTTTGACGGTCACAGCGCATGACACGCGCGGCGTCGCAAGCGCGCCGAGCACCGTGACGGTACACATCGTCGACGCGACCGCACCGACGGCGAAGATCACATCACTGCTCGGCAACTTCACCGTCGATCCGGGCATCACGATTCCAGTGACGATCCAGGCCGACGATGCCGTCGGCGTAACCCTCATTCGCCTTCGCACAGAAGGCGGCGTGGTGATGTCGGAACAGGCGGTCGTATCGCCAGCGTTGACGACAACGAACACGACCTTCAGCTTGGCCATCCCCGCGAACGCGGCGCAGGCGAGCACGGTCACGCTGATTGCCGAAGCGCTCGACGCGGCCGGCAATGTGGGCGCGGCACCGCGCATCACGCTGACCGTGCGCGACGCGACGGCGCCGACAATCACGATTCTCGCGCCGATCGCGGGCGTGGAAAAGATCGCCGGCGGTGCGGTGCCGGTGAACGCGCAGGCGTTCGACAACGGCAGCGTCAAGGAAGTGAACTTCTACGTCGACGGACACCTCGCGGCCACCGATCGCACGGCGGATGTGGGCAGCGTGTTCACGGCCAGCCTGATCGCGCCACGCAACGCGACCAACACAACGATCGGCGCTCAAGCTGTCGACGCGCAAGGCAACCTGTCCGACATGGCGACGGTTGCAATCACGTTGCGCGCCAACCAGAAGCCCCTGGCGGACGCGGGTGCGGACGGCAGCGTCATCACGAATGTGCGCGTCACTGCGAGTGGTGCGGCCTCGAGCGACCCGGACAGCCCGCAGTTCGTGCAACCGCTCGCCTATCGCTGGCGCTTCATCCAGAAGCCGACCGGCAGCGCCGCGCTCCTGTCGCCGGCGACGGCGCGCGACACGAGCTTCGTGCCCGATGTCGCGGGCGACTACGTGCTCGGATTGATCGTCAACGACGGCATCGACGACAGCAGCGAAGACACGGTGACGCTGTCCGCACTCGTCGCGACCCCGACCAACACCCCGACCATCACGCCGACGCCGACGGATACTGGGACACCAACCGCTACACCGACCGTGACGCCGACAAGGACACCATCGAATACGCCGACGATTACACCGACCCCGACCGACACCGGCACGCCGACGTTCACGCCGACTGTGACGCCGACGCGGACCGCGACGAACTCGCCCACCGCGACACGCACACCGACGAGTACGCCGACGATCACAGACACGCCGACGGTGACCCCGACGCCGACCGACACTGGAACACCAACTGCGACACCGACGATCACGCCGACCAGAACGCCGACCGGCACCCCCACCGAAACACGCACGCCGACGAACACGCCGACGTTCACCGATACGCCGACCGTGACGCCGACGCGGACGCCAACCAATACCGCTACCGCAACGCGAACATTCACAAGTACGCCGACATCAACACCAACGGCAACGGAGACACCGACCAACACCGCGACGCCCTCGGCGACGGCCACTGCGACGCCGGACGCCGTGCGCCGACGTCGATCTCGGGAGCGCGCCGCACGTCTCCTTCAACGGCTCGACGACTAGCGGGCACCACAGCGTCGTTGGATCATGCGGCGGCAGCGACCGCGAGGTGACCTTCCAATACACCGCCTCGGTGACTGGAACGTACCTCATCGACATGTCGGCGTCGTTCTACGGGACTGTTCTCTACGTGCGCGCGGGCGGATGCGCCGGCGCCGAGTTGGCGTGCGACTCGAACGGCGGGAACTACGTCAGCGAATCGCGCGTGACCGTGGCGCTGACGGAAGGGCAGAGCATCGTGATCGTTGCGGACGGTCTGAGCGGAAGCCGCGGCGCTTTCCATCTTGCGGTCGACCTACTCCCGCCGTGTCCGGATACGGATCTCGGCAGCGCGCTCCCGCTCTCGATCTCCGGCACCACCGCCGGTGCCGTGGATGGATTGCGCAGTAACCTGTGCGGATTCGGGCGCGGCCCGGAGCGCACCTTCCAGTACACCGCCCCAGTGACCGGCAACTACATCATCGATACCTACGGCTCATCGTATGACACGACGCTCTACGTCTACGACGGTGCGTGCGCGGGAACAGAACTGGCCTGCAACAATGACGCGCGCGGCGTTGACGCGCAGGTCACCGTACCGCTGACGACAGGTCAGAGCATCGCGATCGTCGTCGACAGCAGCTGGAACGGTGCGAGTGGGCCGTTCAATTTGAACATCCGTCTCGGTCCGGATTGCCCCGAAACCGATCTCGGTAGCACCGCGCCGGTGTCGGTCAGCGGCACTACCGTCGGTGGACCCAATGCGTTGGACGAGCGCTGCTACAACAGCGACATCGGCTATCCGCCGAATGAGGGTGCGCCGGAGCGTACCTTCCGCTTCACTGCGCCGGTGAGCGGGCAGTATCTGATCGACACCGCGGGCTCGTACACCGTCCTCTATGTCCGCGACGGGAGTTGCGGCGGCCCAACCCTCGCGTGTTCCACCGGACAGATTGTCATCGATCTCGTGGCCGGGCAGAGCATCGTCGTCGTCGTGGACGCCCCTGATGCGTACCCGATTGACTTCAACTTGCACATCACGCCGCCGGCGATCTGCCCCGACACGGATCTCGGCACTACGCTTCCCGTGGCGTCGAGCGACTCGTTGAGCGGCGCCGGCAACGGCGCTGGTGCGAGCTGCGGCGGGAGTTTTCAGCCCGAGCGTACGTTTACCTACACGGCGCCGGTGGCCGGCACCTACGTGATCGACACCTTCGGTTCCGTAGTCAACACCGTCCTGTCGATCCGCGATGGCTCCTGCAGCGGCAGTGAGCTGGCATGCAGTCAGTACGCGCTGGGGACGGGACAGTCCGAAGTCCAACTTGATCTCGCCGCCGGACAGAGCATCGTGATCGCTGTCGACGGCAACTACGCCGATGCCTTCAACTTGAACATCAATCTCGCCCCGTCGTGCCCCGAGACGGATTTGGGCAGCGCACTGCCGATGTCGATCAGCGGGACCGTTTTCGGTGCGGCCGATGCCACGAGTGGCAGTTGCGGTGGAACGAGCGCGCCGGAACGCACCTACCTCTATACCGCGCCGGTGGCAGGGACCTATCTGATCGACACCTACGGCTCGTCCTTCAGCCCGGTGCTCTACGTCCGCGACGCGTCCTGTGCGGGCGGCGAACTCGGATGCAATGCGGCGTACTACAGCGCCAGTCCGTCGGAAGTCCTAGTGACGCTCGATGCCGGGCAGCCCATTGTCATCGTGGTGGACAGCAATGCGTGGAGTGGCGGCCAATTCAACCTCAACATCAGTCTGGCCCCAACGTGCCCCGAATCCGACCTCGGAAATTCTGGCCGTGCAGCGGCGAGCGGGGCGACTGGGCGCGGCTTGAACGCGATGAGCGGCAGTTGTGGTGGTACCTACGCTCCGGAACGTTCCTTCATCTATACGGCGCCGGTGGCGGACACGTACGTCATCGATACGATGGGGTCGGAATTTGCCCCCGTGGTCTATGTTCGTGACGCGGCATGCGACGGAGCGGAGATCGCCTGCGACAGTTCCGGCCTCGGTATGTTGGTGCCGCTCGCCGCCGGCCAGAGCGTCGTCATCGTCGTCGATGGACAATATTCGAGCGGCGACTTCGTGTTGCACGTGACCGGGCGTTCGAGCGCGGTGACACACACGTGGGTGGGCGGTGATCAAGCGGCGCCCTCGGACTGGGGGACTGCCGACAACTGGGATCCGAACGGTGTGCCGGCGTTGGCCGATTCCGCCGTGATCCCGGCGGCGGTGGCGAATCAGCCGCAACTCAATGCCACTGCCGGGATCAGCGACCTCACCGTTGAAGCCGGCGCAACATTGGATACGCAATGGTCGAGCTTGGTGGCGCTGGGCAATGTCGACGCGAGCGGTGCGGTCGTCGGTTACGGCGGCGTGCGGATGATCGGCAGCAACGCCACGGTCCGCGGGACGGTGTGGTATCTGACGATCGATGGAATCGCGACGGCTGTCGGACCGCTGCCTGCAAGCCAGTCCATCCAAATCAACGGCAATCTCATCGTGAACGGCCAGCAGGTAACGACGCAGTACCTGTCGACCGGAGGACAGACGGGCGCGCTCACCATGCAGAACCCGGCGGATGCGGTGAGTGTGACCGTGAGTGCCTACTTCAGCGGGACGAACACCACCGGACTGCTGACCAACGGCGTGCTGTCTGTCGGCGGTTCCTTCACCTCCGGGAATCCGTTGTCTTTCGTCGCGTCCGGCAATCACCGGGTCGTGTTCAACGGGGCCTCGACGCAGTACGTCTATTTCTCGTATCCGGTCTCGTCGCACTTCCAGGATATTGAGTTGGCGAATTCAAGTGGGGCGATCAATCTGAACACGCAGGCGGTCGCGAACGGGATGCTGCGCGTTGCCGGCAGCATCCCGCAGACCCTCGCCGGCAGCCCGTACTACTGGCGGCCGTTCGATGTTGGTGGCGTTGACGTCGACGGCGCAGGTCTCGTCGTGGATCACCTGCAGTTGCGGATCTACCTGGGCCAGATTGTCGCGTTCGATAACGTGAAGTTCCAGAACTACCCGTCCAACGCGACACCGTTGGTGGTATCGCATCCCGGCGCGGCGAGCCCGTTTACGATTAACAATCTCGCCTTCCTCACGCCGACGAGTGCGAGCTACCTCAGCGTGACCGATACCGCGCCGGCGGATGGAAACGTGCTGACGCTCAACCTCGTGTGCTCGCAGCCGCTCGACGGATCGGCGCGGACGAGCACCAGCGGCGGCGCGGTGGTGCATTGGCTTCCGTGCGCTCCGGCGACCGCCGCGCCGACAGTGACACCCATCCCCAGCGACACGGCAACCGCAACCCCCACGATGCCGCCGGCCGATGTGATACCGACGCCGACGGCTACTGCTGGGCTCACGCCAAGTGCGACGGAACTTGAATCGCCGACGGCGACGCCGACTCCGACTGTGACGCCGACCCCGAGCGCCACGCCGACGCCGTAGCCGACGCGCCCACTAGAGAATTGGGACAGGACACCGCAGCACGCGCAGCTGCGCGCGAACAATGTCGTTCGCGCGGACGGCGGGCGAGATTGCTACTTCAAATCCTCCGCGATGGTGGCCAACTGTTCGAGGGCCGCCTCCAAGTCGTCGGTGATTTCCTGCGCGATGATCTCGGGTGCAGGCAGGTTCGCGGATTCTTCCAGCACGTCGTCCTTCGGCGCCGTTTTCTTCGATCCACCGCTTCGGGGTCAGAGTGAAGCTGTTCAGGTCGATCTGAATTCTAATCCCGTCGTTGAGCCGCTCCCAGTCCTGCGACGCTCCGGGGACGAGACAACTCGATCTGTGGCAATGGGTGTCGGGTGACATGGACGATCTGTAGTCCCTCACGCCGCCCACGACTCCGACAACATCTCCGCCCGATCGTCTGCGTGGTGCCAATTCGGCCGCAGCGCTGCGATCTCACGATACAGCTCGACGCAGATGCGGCGGCTCATACCCCATTCGCTTATGGCATCTAAACCGGCGCTTCGCCGGCGATGGTGGTGCGGTACATCTCGCGTCGGTAGCCGTTGTGGTCGTTGAACGCCTGATGCAGACAGAGGCGGTTGTCCCACATCGTCAACGTCTTGGGCGCCCAGCGCAGGCGACAGGTGAGGGCGGGTTGCGTGATGTGCTCGCCGAGAAAGCGCAGGAGCGGTTCCGCCTCCGCCTCGGTCATGCCGTCAATGCCCACCGCATAGGTCTGATCGCAGTAGAGCGCTTTCTCCCCCGTCACCGGGTGAGTCCGCGCCAGCGGATGCGCGCTACCTTCCACCTTTCTCTTGATCTCTTCGTCGAGCTGCCTCGCGTGCCGCGATGCCGCCAGCCGGCCCAGCGGGCTGTCGTCGGGTTCCATCACCGATTGCGCCGCCGCCAGCACGTCACGCATCGACATGCGGACTTTGAGCGGGGCGATCATTGCCTTCATGGTGTCGCTCAAGAGCGCGTATGCCAACGCCGAGTTGGCCCACATCGTGTCACCGCCGAAGGGCGGAATATCGACCCCGTACAACATACTGATCGCCGGCGGCCGGGCGAGAAACGGCGAGTCCGTATGCCAGCCCGAGCCGAAGATCATGGCCACGCGGGCGTCGGCTTCCTTGATCACGGGTTGGACGTTGACGTGGCCTTCCACGCCCTTGGTGTAAGCATCCTCGGCGAAGTCGCCGAACCTCAGGCTGAACGCTTCCTGATCCGCGTGAGTGATGTCCTGGTCGCGAAAGTAGATCATCTTGTGCCGGAACAAGGCGTGCCGGATCTCCGCGAACTGCGCATCCGTTAGATTGCTGATCCGCACCCCTTGAATTTCCGCGCCCATCGCCGCAGCCAGCGGCACGGCCCGAATGTGAGCGTAGTCCTTGGCCAGATTGTCAAACAGGCCCGCAGAATGAAGTTTCACGACAGTTCCGCCCGAGTGTGATGAGGCACGTACTGTTGGTAACCGCAGTTGAGCTCAACCTTCGACCTCGGCGCGTAGCTCTTCTGGAGAGTAGTCGAGGACGGGGACTCCCACCTCTCCGAGGAGTTCCACGAACGCCACCTGCGAGTGCCCGGCTGACTTCGCAGCCTGCCCCAACGACAGCCGGCCCGTCTCGAAGAGTTTGGCCATCAGCAACAGGCGCGCTTCCTCGACTGGACGCTCCGCTGGTAACTGGATTCGCAATTCGCTCATGCTGCCCTCCCTTGCTTTCGGCTAGCTTACCTTATCACTCGCTGTCCACCATGTGCCACTCGCTCTTCACGCGCGTTTCACACCGGCAGGAACACCTCACGCCGCCCACGACTCCGACAACACCTCCGCCTGTTCCAGCACGATTTCCGTTGCCTTCACCTGCTTGTCGGGTGGGTAGCGGTGTTTGCGGAGAATGCGCTTCACCAGCACCCGCAGTTGCGCGCGGACGTTTTCGCTTACGGTCCAGTCGATGGTGACGTTGGCGCGAACGGTCGCGACGAGTTCGCGTGCGATGTCGCGCAGCGTCTCGTCGACAGTACATCGTGTGCAAGCTCGGCGCGACGAAGCCGGTGAGCCACATGTCTCGCCGATCACGATCTGGAACGGGACCACACTATCCTTGAAGCGGTTCGCCAGCTTGCCTCTACAGCTTCCCCTCTTCCAAAAAGCTAAAGTATCCGCTCCTGTTGAAGATGATGTGGTCCAGCAGCTCGATGGCCACGATTTCACCCGCCGCTTTGAGCTGGGCGGTGATGTTGACGTCGCTTTGCGACGGCGCAAGACCACCACTGGGGTGATTGTGGGCGACGATGACAGCCGAAGCCCGGTCGGAGAGTGCATCCGCGAAGACTTCTCGCGGATGCACCGGGCTCCGGTCTATCAAACCGATGGACACGACCCGGATGTTCAGGATCTCATTTGCGCCGTTGATGCTGGCGCACAAGAAATGCTCCTGCTTCCGGTCGGCATAGTGCCGGATGTGAGGCAGCAGATCCGCCGGAGTTACGATCTTCGCGCCCTCCGGCTTGATGCGGCGGCGGGCGAACTCGATCGCCGCGAGAATCAGGGTGGCCTTCGCGTCGCCCACGCCTTCGAACTGCGTCAGGTCTTCGGCCTTCACTTCCAGCCCCTTCTCGTCAATGAGCCGCGCCAGCTTCCCGGCGAGGGTCATGACATCCATCCCTGGCGTGCCTTTCCCAAGCAGAACCGCCAGCAGTTCCCGATCGCTCAAGGCAGCCGCGCCTTTCCGGAGCAGCTTCTCGCGCGGCCGGTCGGCTTCGGGCATTTGGTGAATGGTCTTGCTCATAGCCTCATGCCGCGAATGACAGATGGTGCTGGATCACGGTGACCGCCATGATGTCGAAGATACCCCCGGAGCGAATGTAGTCCTCGTTGGACAGCTCCTCGTAACGGTCGCGCTCTTCGTAGGCGGTCTGAATCTCGCCGTTCACCTGCCCGCGATACGCGCCTTCGAGATAGATGCGGTCGTCCCGGTGGGCGGTGACCGTGTTGCGAATGGCCGCGTCGGCGGCTTTCTCCTCAGTGACCTGCCTTATGTAGAGGGCTTCCTCGTCGCTGATGTCGAACTTGGCGCGAATCTCCGCGATCATGTCCTGAACGGAAACCTTCTTGGGCGGCGGGCCAGCGCCCTTGCTGCCTTTGCCTGGCCTCAGTTTCACCGGTCCGGCGCTGGTGGTGACGCCTTGATACTCGACGGCGGCCTTGATGACTTCCGTTTTCCGGATCTGTTTCATCAGGTCGGATACGCTGCCGTGCTTGATGAGTTGCGGACCGACGTATTCGGCGAACTTGGCGAACTCTTTCAACTCTGCCGCGTAGGTGAAGAAGCAGGTCAGGAAATGGAAAGCCTTGACGTAGCGGGCGAGCAAATAGACGAACGTCTTGCGCTCCTCAGTGTCCGCAATCTTTGCGTGAAACCGTGTGCGCAGCGCGTTGATGAAGAACTGCACCTGCGCGTCAGTGCCGGTGGCGGCCAGTTTCGCGAAATCGGCGGCGTCCTTCTGTGTGAACACGCTTGCCGCCAGAATTTCGGCGTAGAGCTTAGGGCAAAGCTCTTGATCCGGCTCTTCCGGCGCGAACGGCGTGCCTTTGCGGTATTTCTGGAACGCCTTGAGGATGGCGGCGGCGTTGTTGGTGAAGTCCACGACCACCACGTCTTCCTTGCCCTCGTGGCAGCGGTTCAGGCGCGACACCGTCTGCACGGCGTTGCGGTCCACGACGGGCTTGTCGAGGAACATGCCGGCGAGCAACGGCTGGTCGAAGCCGGTCTGGAATTTGTTGGCCACGATCATGAGCCGGTAGTCCTCGCCCTCGAACCGTTCCTCGATCAACTCGCCGTCTTTGAGTTCGTTGACGGCGTGCTCGTGAATTTCCGCGTTGGTTTCGGGATGCGTGAAATCGGAGAAAGCGTAGAGCACTTTGTAGTGCGCGCCGCGCTCTTTGAGCTTTTCCTTGATGATGTCGCAATAACGCAACCCGGCTACGCGGGAACTGGTGACGATCATCGCCTTGGCCCGGCCTTCGATCAGCGGCATCACTTGCTCCTCGAAGATGCGGAGCATCACCTCGGCCTTGTATTGGATGAGCCCGTCGTCCTGAAACGCGACGTTCATCAGCGCCTTGGACACGACGCCCTTGGGATAGACGTTCTCCTCCTCGTCCGGCGGGGGAACAAAATGGCAATGCAGGTTGTAGAGCGTCTTGTAGGAAATGATGCTGGCCGCCACGTCCACGATGTAGCCCTCGGCGATGGCCTCGGCCTCGGTGTAGTTGTCGAACGGCGCGCCGAACAGGCTGACGGTGGCCGGCGCAGGGGTGGCGGTGAACGCGACGAACAACTGATTGCCATCGTGCTCGCGGATGACCTTGGCAATCTGTTCCTCCGGGTCTAGCTCTGGCGCGTCGGCGTCCGGTTCGTCCGCTTTGCGGAACGGCAGGCGGATGGCCGCGCCCATCTGGCCTTCCTGGGAGCGGTGCGCCTCATCAATCAGGAAGGCGACGCGCAGAGTCTTCAACGCCGAGTTGTCTTGGAGTTCTTCCAACACCCAGGCGAACTTCTGCTGCGTGGTGACGATGATCGGCTTGCGGTCTTTGAGGAAGCGCGGCAGGTCGTCGGCTTTTTTGGCGATGCCCACCACGTCTTTCAGGTGGGTGAAATTCGCGATGTCCTCCCGGACGTTCGTGTCGAGCGATTTGCGATCGGTGAGGATGAACGTGATGTCCACCAGCTTTTCATTCGTGCCGGGCTTGAACAGACTGTGCAGTCTGTCCGCCAGCCAGCAGATCGAGAGGGTCTTGCCGCTGCCGGCGGAGTGGTCGGCGAGATACTTTTTCCCGATGTCGCCTTTGGCGTCAAAGTGCGCCGAGATGTCGGTGGAGATTTTGCGCACCAAGCGGCTTTGGTGGTAGCGCGGGAACAAGGTGAGCGCGGGGCGTTCCGACTTGTCGTCCTCCGCCTGGCGCTGGGGCACGCGCACGAGGAAGAACGAGAGCGCCTCCATCAACTGCTCCTTGGACAAGACTTCACGGTAAAGAAACTCGACCGGATATTCGTCTGGATTCGTGGGGGTATTGGTGAGGCCCGTGTTGTGCCAGCGGAAATTCTCCTCCCGGCGCGGGTCGGTGGCGGCCATCACGTCGCTCGTGTCGGCGGCGAGGTAAAGGAACGGGTGCTGGAAAATCCTGCGCGAGTGCTCGCGCGCGGCGAACTGCGCCACGGCATCATGCACGTTCTGGTTTTTCTCGTGCTTCAATTCCAGGGCCACGATGGGCAGGCCGTTGAGGAAGAAAACGAAATCAATTTCCTGACTCGTTTCGCCGAAATAAAAGTGTGGGCGGAAGGTGATGCGGTTCTGGGCGTATTTTTCTGCGGCGGCGCTGGCCGCGGAGCGTGGCTTGGGATAGAAAAGCCGGAACTCCATCCCGCGCACCTTCTTGAGCGTGTCGGCTTGCGTGGCTTTGAGGAAGGCCCAGAGGTGATCTTCGGCGATAAAATGCTCGGTGTCCGTGATGTCGGTCTGTTCCAGCACGCCATACTTGTGCTCGCGGACGAGGAAATCCGCGATGTGCTGCTGAAAGGTCAGCTCGGGGGATTTCTTTCGCTTGGGCACAGTCAGTCCTTTGCCGCCTCCAGACGTGTCCGGGCCAGGCGCACCGCCTCGTGGAGTTTGCGTTCCAGTTCCTTCTTCGGCAGCGCATCCGTCCAGTAGCTGGCCACGTGGATGCCGCTCTTCTGGAGTTCAAGCAGGGCGATGTGTTCCTCGCTTTTGCCCGCGCACAGGATCATGCCCAACGGCTCGGCATCGCCCGGTTCGCACGCGTAACGCTTGAGCCAGCCCAAGTAGAGTTCCATCTGGCCTTTGTCCGCTGCCTCGAACCGGCCGATCTTCAGGTCGATCGCGATCAGGCGGCGAAGTTTGCGGTGGTAGAAGAGCAGGTCGAGGTAGTAATCCCGGTCGTCGATCTGCATCCGCTGCTGCCGTGCCACGAAGCAGAAGCCCACCCCCAGTTCGAGGATGAACGCTTCCATCTCCCGCAGAATCGCCGCTTCCAAATCTTTTTCCGCATAGGTGTCTTTCAACCCGAGGAAATCGAGGATGTAGGGATCGCGGAAGACCAGATCGGGCGTGACCTTGTCTGCCTCTCGCAATTGATTGAGTTCCATCTCCGCGAGCTTCGCGGGCTTGCGCGACAGCGCCGTGCGCTCGAAGAGCATCGAGCCGATTTTCTTCTCCAGTGTGCGAGTGTTCCAGCGCTCGATGCGGCACATCTCGGCGTAGAAGTCGCGTTTGAGCGGATCGGTCATCGGGATGATGGCCTTGAAATGAGTCCAGCCCAATTGTCGCCGCAGTGCGGCGACAATCTTTTCATCGGGGAACGCTTCCGCAAACTGGATCATGCGGCGCAGGTTCTTTTCGCCAAATCCACGCCCAAACTCCACTTCCAATTGCGCACTCAGCGCGGACACAATCTGCTCCCCATACTCGGCGCGCTTTTCCCTGAGGATGTCCTTCCGGATGCGGCGGCCCACGTGCCAGTACAGGGTCGTCAGCGCGGAGTCCACGGCCCGGGCGACCCCCTCGCGAGCTTGCAGAATCAGCTCCCGCACATCCGAGATCAGCGCGATTGGCTTTCCAACTGGCAAGACCACGCCCGCTCGCTTTGTCGGTTTCCGAGGTGTCATGCCCTGCGCTCCGTAGGCTGACTTCTCTCGCTGTGCCCTGCGCGCCGCACGTCGTCGTCCGTCACCTGCCGCTGGCCGGTGACGCACTCGTGTATCAGCGACTTGCGGTAGGCGGTGAGGGTGGCGATTTGGGATTCGATGCCTGAAACGATGCGCTTCAGTTCACCGAGTTTTTCGTCTAGGTAAACACAGATAGCTTCCTGCTCGGTCAAGGAGGGTAATGGAATGGGGAACTCGCCAACCTTGGTCGCGTTCGTGCAGGCCAGGTTGGTTGTTTTCTTGCCCGTGGCCTCGAAGTAATCACGCCCATACTGAGCGGCAGTGACATAGGCGAGGAACATCGGCTTCAATTTGTGGAGGAAGCACCGCACTGCGAAGATGTGGTTCTGGTGCAGGCATCCCGTGATCTCGCCTCTCCATAAATGGCCTCGACCGAGTTTATCAAGGTCTCCGCCCTCGGTCATCAACACATCGTCAGGGCGAAGCTCAACACCCGCAGCTACGCTGGCCGGGAGTTCGATCACGGAAACGTCCGCCAAATCGAGGTGGCCGTCCTGCACATTACCGACACGCAGATAAGGACGCTCGATGAGCGAACCTTCATATTGCTTGCCGAGGGTGAGACCGCCTTGAATTGCAGCGATGCGTTTGAGGCAAACGAGCTTCCAGCCGCGTGGAATCTCTTCCATCCACGCATTGCCAGTAGATTCCAGCGCGACGCGCGCTGAGGTGCCCCGTGTCACGGCACGTTGAATGATGGACTTGCGGAGTGCGTCGAGGGTTTCGTGTTGGCGGCGTTTGGCGGCCACCGCCGCGTCAATCGCCGCACAACTCGCATCCAGATACGCCGCGATCCGCTGTTGCTCCGGCAGCGGCGGGAGGAACAGCCGCGTATCTTTCACAAAGCGAGAGGACACACGCTTTTGGCCCGCCGCGCCGACCATGTTCTCTGCTGCATAAGCGCGGTAAATGGGATTGAAGGTGACGTAATACAGGAATGTCCCGTCAATCTTCTTACTGGGCCGAAGCACGTGAAACTCGGTGCTTCCAAAGGCGTAGCGCGTTGGCAGTTTCCGCACGAACGCACCTTTCCCGTTCTCCATGCAAGGAGTGATCTTTGCGAAGAGAACATCGCCCGCCTCAAAGAGGGTCAGTCCCGATGTGACTTCGTCCAACGGCTGCTGATTCGTTACGTCAATCGCGCCATCGTCGGAAAGCAATTCCATTGGAGCGACCGTGCATGCTTCATCTGACGCGGGAACTGTCGCGGAGTAGCCCGGTGACAATGCGGCCACGTTGCGAAGCCGACTGCGCTGCCAGTCGCTCGGCATTTTACCGAGCCAGGCGTCGTTGGACTCGACAGCGCTCATTTGGCCAGCCCCTCCAATATCTTCTCTGCCTCTTTCTCCAGTTTCCAAAACTCGGCCAGCAATTCTTTCGCGGGCGTGGGCGGCTGGTAGCGGTAGAAGCATTTGTTCGGCAGGATTTCGTAGCCGAGTTGCGGGCTGTCCTCCCAGCGGATGATGGGCTTGGCGATTTCCCGCTTCAGGAACGCCTCGATGTCCTCGCCGTGCGGGATGTATTCGTCGTCCTGCACGTAGTGCCGGTGCGTCCATTCGACGGAGAGAATTTCGGGCCGGTCGGCCAAAACTGTTCTGAACTTCTTCGCCGCGTTGTCGTTGGGAGGGATGGCGAGGGTGATGGTCTTTTCTCCGTCCGCCGCTTTCACGCGCACGCTGAAGGTCAGGTCGCTAGCGTGGAACTCCAGTTCCTTGGTGACATTCGGGGCGGTGAACGCCTTCCCGTATGGCTCGGTAACAATGGCGGGCTTGTCCTGCTCGTCCGTCTGCCAGAACACGACGCCGACCTTGCGGTAGGCAAAATCTTCGCGCTGGAAAATCTTCACCTGTTCATCGGTGTAGCCTTTGGCCCAGCCCTCGCGGTAACGCTCCTCGATCCATTGGCGATGGGCGTCCGTCATGCGGTTGCGTTTACTGGCGAAGGCTTTTGGCTCTTTCTCGAATTGCTTCCGCGCGTCAATGAGCATCACGCGTCCGCGATGGCCGGCGGGTTTGTCGTTTCGCAGCAGCCAGATGTACGTGAAGATGCCGGTGTTGTAGAACAACTGGTCGGGCAGCATGACGATGGCGTCGAGCCAGTCGTTCTCCAGAATCCAGCGGCGGATTTCGCTCCCGCCCTGTCCGCAGTCACCGTTCGAGAGCGGGGATCCGTTGAAGATGATGGCGATGCGGCTGCCGCCCTCGGCGGGCGGGATCATCTTGGCGATCATGGTTTGTAGGAACAACAGCGATCCTTCATTCCTCGCAGGCAAGCCGGCCGTATAGCGGGTTTTCTTCAGCTTGAGCACCTCAGCTTCGTAGCCGTCCTTGCCGCCCCAGGTGACGCCAAATGGAGGATTGCTCAACATGCGGTTGAAGCGGTGTTTGGGCTCTGGCCACTGGTCGCCCTGGTCGCGGCTGCGCGGATCATGGGGGATGAGCGAGTTGCCCAGGAAAATTTTGACCTGCTGATCGTTCTTGATGAGGAGGTCGGCCTGACAGACGGCATAGTTCGTCGGTGATAACTCCTGGCCGTGGACGGTGAGGAACTTTTCGACGCGCTCCTTTTCCTCCGGTGTGGCGGCGCGGTCGAGCAGATGTTCCTTAGCCACGGACAACATGCCGCTCGTGCCGGCTGCGGGGTCGTAGATGGAAAAATGGCGGTCGGGAATGGGAATGTCCAGCAGCTCCACCATGAGGCGGATGACTTCGCGCGGGGTGAAGTGATCTCCGGCTACCTCACCGCTTTGTTCTGAGAAGCGCCGGAGCAATTCCTCGTAGATGTAACCCATCTCCAGCCCGGAGAGCTGGTCCGGGCCGAGCGCGAGTTCCTTGTATTGATTCAGGATCGGCGCGAGCCGGTTGTTCTTCACCATCGTGCCGATGGTGGCGCGGTAGTTGAAGTGCTCGATGATGTCCTCAACGTTCTTGGAAAAGCCGTTGATGTATTTGCGGAAGTTTTCTTCCAGGAGCGCGGGGTCTTCCTCATAGACCTTGCGGAGCGTCAAATCGGTTTTGTTGGAGAAGGGCGACTGCTTGGGATTGAGTTCGAGCTTCTTGACCAGCTTGGTGAGTTCCTTCTCGGTGAGCTTGGGCCGCTTCGCGAGCACCTCCACGCGCTTGGCCTCGCGCCACGTCAACAGCACGCACTCTAACCGGCGGATGACGATGATCGGCAGGATGACGCCCTGATATTCGTAAGGCTTGAACTTGCCGCGCAACCGCTCGGCGGATTTCCAGATGTCGCCGGCGAGGTTGTCGAGCTTGGGTTTGTCGAGAGAGAGAGCCATCGTTCAATGAACCCCTTGGAGCTGGCAATGAGGCGGCCCGCCGTAGTCACAGCACTTGCTCTTCTTCACCTTCGGCACGTGTCTACCCCGTAGGAGCCGTTAGCGCGCCTCGGTCATGATGTGAGCGTCTGTTGCCGCGTCTAACGCGGAACTCGCGAGCCATTAACAGGAGGCGCGTCTCGATACCTCGTGGGCAATATACAGTCAGGCCGCGTTCGGATGGAAACGGATGGATCGGCGGAAAAGAGGAATGCCCCCGCCGCGAATCGAACGCGGACTCCAGGCTTCGGAGGCCTGTGTGATATCCTTTTCACCACAGGGGCGTTGCGATGCAGGTAGCATGCAGGTTTGAGAGGGTCAACGAAGTGGGGATCTTACAACGATGAGCGCGCCCATCACACAGCGCGTGCTCGCGCCGGCTAAGGTGAATCTGTTTCTCCGTGTCGTTGGCCAGCGTGCCGACGGCTACCATCTGCTCGAATCGCTGATGTTGCCGGTCGATCTGTTCGACGAGCTGCGGATCGCCGTGGACACCGATGCGGCGCCGCACGTCACGTTGCGCAGCGATTCGCCGGATGTGCCGGCGGACGCGACGAACTTGGCCGCGCGTGCGGCCGTGTTGTTTCTACAACTGACGCAGATCCGTGCCGCGGTTGATATCGAACTGGTGAAGCGAATTCCCCCGGGCAGCGGGCTTGGGGGCGGTAGTAGCGACGCGGCGACGACTCTCACTACCCTCAATCGCATGCTCGATGCTGGTCGCACGGCGGACGAGTTGGCCGCGTGGGGTGCTCGCCTGGGTGCCGACGTGCCGTTCTTCGTGTTTGGCCGCCCGGCGCTCGTCGAAGGGGCAGGCGAGGTGGTTAGTCGCCTGGCTGGTTGGGATCGAATACCTCTGGTCCTTGCGTTCCCAGGAATCGGGCTGTCGACGGCGGCGGTTTATCAGCAGTACGATGCCCGTCAGGACCGCCCGCGTTCGTTGACAAAGAGAGTGTCGGCCACTAGTATCGCCGACTTCGCTACCAGCGGAAGGCCCGTGCGTGAGCTGCTGGTGAACGATCTTGAGGCAGTTGCCGCTGAGCTTCGTCCCGAGTTGCTTTCCCTCAAGAGCTTATTGGTGCAATTCGGCGCGACGGGCGCGCTGATGACAGGGAGCGGTTCGGCGGTGTTTGGGATCTGGCCGACGCGCGCGGCTGCGGAAGTGGCGGCCGAAGTGGTGCGCGGCCGGGGATTTTGGGCGGTCGCGGTCGAGACACTGCAGGTGTCACCGGCGGCAGCATGATGGGCGGTCGCCAAGCGGTAAGGCCCCGGACTTTGGATCCGGTATCGAAGGTTCGAATCCTTCCCGCCCAGTACTTGCCCGCCCTACGTGTCGGCGCGATATTGATGGAACGACGGTGCCCCGGGCGCCGGTGAAATGAGGAGTCGGGTGAGAGACGAAATCCAGGTATTCGCGGGGAACTCAAACCTCGCCCTGGCCCGTGAAGTCTGCCAGCACTTGAACGTGCCGCTCGGCAAGGCCGAGGTGCGGCGCTTCAGCGACGGCGAGATCAACGTCAAGATCTCCGACAACGTGCGCGGCAGCGATGTGTTCGTCCTCCAATCCACCTGCACTCCCGTGAATGACAATCTGATGGAGCTGCTGCTGATGCTCGACGCGTTCCGTCGAGCCTCGGCCAAGCGCGTCACGGCGGTGATTCCGTACTTCGGCTACGCTCGGCAAGACCGCAAGGTCGACCCCCGCGTGCCGATCAGCGCCAAGCTGGTCGCCGACCTCATCACGACATCCGGTGCCTCGCGCGTGCTGACGCTCGATCTGCACGCCGGGCAGATTCAAGGTTTCTTCAACATCCCCGTCGACAACTTGTTCGCGACCCGCGTGCTGCTGAAGTACGTGCGCGATCGCCTTCCCGGCGATGGCGTCTGCGTCGTGTCGCCGGATCCCGGTGGCGTCGAACGCGCGCGCGCGTTTGCCAAGCACATCAACGCCGGTCTGGCGATCATCGACAAACGCCGCCCGCGACCCAACGTGGTCGCGGAGATGCGCGTGGTCGGTGAGGTCGAAGGTCAGAAAACCATCATCGTCGACGACATCGTCGACACCGCCGGCACGCTGGCGGCGGCGGCGAAGGCGCTCAAAGACGCCGGTGCCACTGAAGTCTACGCCTGTTGCACGCACCCGGTGTTGTCGGGCCCGGCGATCGAGCGGGTCGAGCAATCGGTGCTGCGGGAACTCATCGTGACCGACACCATCCCGCTCTCCGAACCCGCGCAACGCTGCGGCAAAGTCAAAGTGCTCTCGGTCGCGCAACTGTTGGGCTCGGCCATCAAGCGTACCCACGACGAAGAATCGGTCAGTTCGCTTTTCGACTAGACCACGACAGGAGTCACACGCGATGCAAACCGTGGAAATGAGCGCCGAGGTTCGTAGCACCGTCGGCAAGGGCGCCGCGAAGAAGATGCGGCGCACGGGCAAGGCCCCTGCCGTGTTCTATGGACCGAAGCGGACCCCGCTCTCGCTGGTGATCGACGCCAAGGAGTACCGCACCCGGCTCGCCGGCATGGAAGGATCGACCCACCTCATCAAGCTGCAGTCATCGTCGGGAGAGTTGGCGGACAAGGTCGCCTTGATCAAGGACGTGCAGCTCCATCCGGTCAGCGGCGCGTTGGTGCACGCCGACTTCTACGAGGTGGATGTGAACGCCAAGCTGCGCGTCAAAGTGCCGTTGCACTTCACCGGCAAGGCGGTCGGCATCATCGAAGGTGGCATCCTGCAACCGCTCCAGCGTGAAGTGACGGTGGAGAGCTTGCCGTTCGATATTCCGGAGTACATCGAAATCGACGTCACGCCGCTCAACATTCACGACGTGATCCATATCAGCACGATCAAGGCCCCCGCGGGCATCGATCTGATCTTCGATACCGACGAAGCGCTGGTCACGGTGCTGCCGCCGACGGTCGAAGAAGTGAAAGTGGCGGAAGTCGCTGTCGAAGGCGCCGCTCCGGTCGAGGGTGCAGCGGTCCCTGCCGCCGAACCGGCGAAGGCCGAGGGCAAGGGTGGTGCCCCCAAGGTCGAAGGCAAGGGCGGTGCGGCGAAGGGCGGTACCGCGTAAGCAGGTATGGTCTTCGTCGCGGGCTTGGGCAATCCCGGCCAACGCTACGCCGACACGCGGCACAATGTGGGTTTCATGGTGATCGAACGACTGGCGCAACGCTGGCACATCTCGCTTGGCGACGATGTCGGTGGTGCGCGCACCGGTGTCGGCCGCATCAGCGAACAGCCGGTCACGCTGGTCGAGCCGCAACGCTATATGAATCTGAGCGGTGAAGTGGTTGCTCCGTTACGCGCCGACGGCGCTGCGCTCATCGTGGTCCACGACGACGTTGACGTGCCGTGTGGCCAGTTGCGAGTGAAGCGCGGCGGGGGCGATGGCGGGCATCGTGGGGTGGCGTCGATCGCCTTGTGTTGCGGCGCTGAGTTCGATCGGGTGCGCGTCGGTGTCGGTCGCCCGAGTGACGGACACGATACCTCGGCACACGTACTGGCGCCCTTTGGAGCCGATGAACAGGAAGTGATCGGGACGGCGATCGAGCGGGCGGCCGATGCAGTGGAAGCCCTGCTCAGCGAGGGCTTGGACGCAGTGATGAATCGGTTCAATCAGCGAGTGCCGGTGGCGGCACCGGCAAAGTAGGAGGCAGTTCATGCAGCAATACGAGACGCTCTTTGTGCTGCACCCAGAAGTCCCCGAGGCTCATGTGCGCGAGATCATCGAACGCGCCAAGAAACTCCTCGAAGGCATGGGTGCACAGGTCGGCCAGGTACACGAGTGGGGCCTGCGCGACCTCGCCTATCCCATTCAGAAGCTGCGTCGTGGCAACTACGTGGTGATCGAGTACGCCGCCACCGGTGAGGCGGTGCGCGAACTCGAGCGCACGCTGCGGATTGCCGATGAAGTACTGCGCTACATCTCGGTGCGCGCCGCGGAAGTCACACGCAAGGTGCGGCCATCGCGCCGCAAGCCGGTCCGCCCGGCGGCCGTCGCCGACGCGCCCGCGACTGTGGAGTAAGGAGAGGTCATGGCAGTTCCAACGCAGAGAAGCGGAAGCGGTGGCGGTCGTGGCCGCAGCGGTGGCGGAGGCGGTCGCGGGGACGAGCGCGGTGGCTCCGGCGGCGCCTTTCGTCGACGCGGGCCGGGACGGCGCAAGGTGTGCCGCTTCTGCGCCGACAAGGAATCGGTGATCGACTACAAAGACACGCGCACCCTCGCGAGCTTCATCACCGACCGCGGCAAGATCGTTCCCAGCCGCATCAGCGGCAACTGTTCACGTCACCAGCGCCGGTTGCGGGTCGCCATCAAGCGCGCGCGCACGGTCGCGCTCGTGCCGTACACCGCGGTCCAGGCGTAAGCATGCAGGGATCGTCAGCAGTCGGCGCCGCCGTGGCAATTACCGGCGGGCTCTACGTCACCGCGCTGGTCGGCGCGCCGGTGTCAGCCGTACTGCTGCCGTTCGTGCCGTTGCCCGGTTTGTTGCTCGGCGGCCGGCATGGCTGGCGCGCGTTGGGCGCGTGTATCGCCCTCAGCACAGTACTGGCGGCGATCCTCGTCGGCACGACGGCGGCGCTCACCTATCTGCTGGCGCTGGGGGCGCCGACTCTCGCAGCCACCGCCGCGTTGCGGAACGGCTGGTCGGTGGAACGCACAGTGTTGCTCGGGGCGGCAGCCTGGAGTGCGGCCGCCGTGATTCTATTGCTCGCGTCATTTGGCTCGCCGGCGGATGTGCTCAGCGGTCTGCGCGGTCAACTGCGCGAGAGTTTCGACTTGGCGATGTCGGTCTCGACTCAGCTCGGTATGCCCGAGGACGCGATGGCCGATTTGTTGGCGGCGCGCGACCCCGTGCTCGCCAGTGTCCTCGCCATTCTGCCCGGGATGCTCGTACTCACCGGCGCCATGACGATGCTGCTCAACGTCGTCATCGTGCGCAGCCTGCTCCCCTGGTTGCAAGTGAGTGACTTGCGCTTCTGGAACGCACCGCCGTTGCTGATCTGGGCGTTCATCGCGACGGGCTTCGGGATGTTCGCACCGGTCGCAGCGGTCAGTCTGGTGGCACGCAACATCTTTTTGGTGCTGATCGGGTGCTATTTTTGTCAGGGACTGGCGATCGTGAGCTTCTACCTCGCGCGCTTCCAAATCCGCCGCGGTCTGCGCATCGCCACGTATGGACTGATCATCACGCAGCAGGTGCTGCTCGCCATGATCGCGCTGCTGGGCGTCTTCGATCTCTGGGTGAACTTTCGCCGCCTCGGCGTACCGGAGTCGGACACCGACGACGATTGAAGGAGTGTTCAACATGGAAGTGATTTTGCGTGAAGAAGTACCCCACCTCGGCGTGACCGGCGACGTCGTGAAGGTCAAACCCGGCTACGCGCGCAACTACCTGCTACCGCGCGGGCTGGCGATTGTCGCCGAT
The DNA here is from genome assembly GCA_016178705.1 of Deltaproteobacteria bacterium. Lineage (NCBI taxonomy): Bacteria > Pseudomonadati > Myxococcota > Myxococcia > Deltaproteobacteria bacterium. Next base: position 502,658 of record JACOST010000028.1, read on the forward strand.
CGGCGCAACGTCAAGGTGCTCGACCACCTTAAGCGCGTTGCCGCGGAGAAGGGCGAGCGCGAGAAGCGCGCGGGTGAAGCGCTGGCGCAAAAGGTCACGTCGTTGCGCTTGACGATCAAAGCGCGCGCCGGTGAAGAGGGCAAGCTGTTCGGCTCCGTAACCAATCAAGACATCGAGAAGGCGATGGCGACGGCGGGTTTCACAGTCGAACGCCGCCGTATTCGTCTGGCCGAGCCGATCAAGACGCTCGGCGAGCACATGGTGCCCGTCCATCTCGCCGTTGGCGTGGACGCCCACGTCACGATCGTGGTTGAAGCCGAGCGCGAAGCGTAAACACCGCGGCGTGATCCGCTCAGCGCTTCATTGCCGAGGGATCGCGCCACGACTCCTGAAGGCGCCGCTCGAGCGCCTTGCGATCCAAATCCAGACAGCGCGCGGCAGCGCTCTTGTTGCCGCCCGTCACCCCAAGCGCTGTGTGCGCGAGCGCGTGCTCGATGGTGCGGACGAGGTGGGGCGGTAGGCTGTCGCCCGCGCGGACCGCGCCGGCGAACGCGGTGCGCAGCCCGTCAATCGCGGCACTGATGGTTGGGTCGACCTCGCGCGGGTTCGCCGTCGGCTGCAAGCCCAGTGAAGTGATCTCGGGGCCGAGGGTAAACACCAGCGCCCGCTCGATGGCGTTGCGCAGTTCACGTACATTGCCCGGCCACGAATGACTGCGTAGCTCGCCTTGTACCGCGCGGCTGAGGTGTGCCCCGCTCGCGCCGAACTGGGCGAGCAGGTGATCGACCAGTTCGGGCAAATCGCCAAGACGCTCGGCGAGCGCGGGTACGGTGAGCGTCACCACGTTGAGACGATGGAACAGGTCGTCGCGGAATAAGCCGCTGGCGACGCGTGCCGCCAGGTCCTGGTTGGTCGCGGCCACCACACGCACGTCGACATCCAGCTCCGCTTCGCCGCCGACGCGGCGAAAGCGGAGATCTTCGAGCACGCGGAGCAGCTTCGCCTGTGCCTCCGGCGGCAGTTCCTCGATCTCGTCCAATAGGATGGTGCCGCCATCCGCGAGTTCGAACAGCCCGCGCCGCCGAGCGGCGGCGCCCGTAAAGGCGCCACGTTCGTAGCCGAACAGCTCCGACTCGACCAGGTCGCGCGGCAGCGCCGCACAGTTCACGGCAACGAACGGCTTGGCGCGTCGACGGCTGAGGTGGTGGAGGGCGCGTGCGACCAACTCCTTGCCGCTGCCCGATGGTCCGACGATGAGTACGCGGGCGTCGCGCCGGGCGACGACTTCGATCTGCTCGCGCAACGCGCGCATGGGCAGACTGCTGCCTATGAGCTGATCGAGTGGATGGGGTGGCAGCGGTGGCGCGAGTGTCGCGTGGACGACCGGCAGCAGCCGCTCCTCCGTCACTGGCTTGAGCAGGTAGTCGCGTGCGCCAAGGCGTACTGACTCGCACGCCTGATTCGCGTGCGCCGCATCGCTGAGCACGATGGCGGGGAACTGCGGCGAGATCTGGCGCAACAGATCGAGGCCGGTGTGGCGCTCATCTGAGGAGCCGAGCCGGAAGTCGATCAAGCCGAGGTCGAAGCTTCCGGTGTGTGAGAGCGCCCGGGCTCGATCGAGCCCTCGCGTGTGACAGAGATCGAAACCGGCCGGCTGCAGTACCCGTTGAACCGCGGCGAAGCCGGCCGCGTCATCTACGACCAGTAGGGCCGACATCGCTGTGCCTCGCTATTGCGAGAGCGGCGCCGCCATCGATGCGGTCCGGGGTAAGACCTGCGGCGCCAGCGTCGTCAGTTCCTGACGGGTTCGAATGCCGAGTTTGACGTAGATGTTGGTCAGATTCACCTTCACGGTTTTCACGGCGATGCCGAAGACTTCGGCGATCTGCGCGTTGCGCAACCCCAAGGCCACCTGTTCGGTGATTTGCGCCTCACGCGGGGTGAGCGACCGGGGGCGCGGCGGCAAACTGATTGTGCGCCACGGTACCAGGCGTGAGGCCAGCGCGGCATCAATGGCGCTCGGAAGGTCGTCGACCGTGTCGACCACGCTGTCCAACGCGAGGTGCTTCTTGAAGATGCCGAGCGGGTGATTGCTCGCCCCGCGCAGCATGATGACCGCGACCGGCAATACGCGCGCGCGCACGCTGGCGAGCACTGGCACCGGTCGAATCGCGTCGCTGCAGCACGATACTACCAGCACCGCGAAGGGCGCGCGCTCCAACGTCGCCACAATCGTAAGCGGGTCGGCGGGTGCCGTGCGCACTTGGAAGAACGCCCTCGACCCTGCCAGCTTCGACGCCAGCCTCTCGCGACAGAGATCATGCGTATCGACGATGAGCACGAGTGGCCTCGCGTCAGTGACAGGTGCAACCGCTGAGACTGCTGTTTGCAGCACTTGCATGGTTAACCTCCCCCCGAGTTCGTTTGCCGCATCGAAAACGCGGCTCGTTTCAGAGGGAGATCAACTTGTGTGCCGAAGGGGTCGCGACGGACGGCGGGAACTAATCGCGCTGCACCCCGCTTTGCACCTGCGTACTGCAGTTGGCAGGGTGCTACGGCGCGGTAGCAGGGTGGCCTAGTGGAGGACTGGTGGGGTCTGGCGTTCGAGCGCTTCGCACAGGAGGTGGCCCCTCGATACGAAGCCTTCGGCTTCTACTCTGGCCTGCTACTCGGAAAAACGGTTGTTTTCTTCACGCTCTCCCAAAATCCGTTCGCCCGAACTCGAATCACCGCCGACATCGACTCAATACGTTCCCCCCAGCTTCGAATGGTCCCAGCTGCTCACTCGTTCGGGGATGACGCGAATAATGGTTCGCTTGCGCGCTTGCGCTTTCAACGCCTCTTCGATGCCTTCGGGAAAGGATCCGCTCATCTTATGGTGGACCCGGGCGAGTAACGCCGCGCAGCGGTCAACGTCGTGAATCAACTCGGCCCGGCCGCGCAGCAATACCCCGCGTAGTTGGTCGTACGTCGCGCCGGTCTCGGCCATCACCGCGACTTTGGGGTCGCGTTGAATGTTGAGTGCCTTTTGCGACTTCGCGTAGGTGGTCATCAGCAGGCTACCGTCGGGGTCGACGATGTACCACATCGCCACCGCGTGCGGATAGCCGTGACGATCGATGGTGCACAGCGTGATCGTGCGCTGCTCATGGAGGAAACGCTGCCGTTCCTCGGGGGTCAGTTCAATCAGCTTGCGGCGACTCATGCGATTTCCTCTCTCTCTGTCTTCAAGCAATAGCCGCTTGGCGCGGTGCGGGTACGGTCGCGGCGGCGTGGGCGAGGCAACGCGCGAGGGCCCAGCGGCCGCACTGGGCGGCGGCGAGTCCAGCGAGCAGCGCGCTGCCAACCGACTTGATCAGCATCGTGGCGAGCAGCGAAATGCCGCCGCCGGCGAGCCGGCCGAAGAGGGTCACGATGATCCAGACGGCGGCGGCAAGGCCCAGCGCCATCGCATAGCGCGTCCACAACGGCGGCATTGCCGTAGTCCCACTGATCTCCGCCGGCGTGGTGCCGAGGGCGAAATCGGTCTCGACCTCGGGGATGACCGCCACGGCGGTGAAGACGCAGATCAGAAAGGTGCTCAGCACTAGATCGTGACGCAGGTCGCCAATCGCCACCAATGGCGCCGCGGGCCCCTCGCTTTGGTGATGCAGCATCCAAGCGAACACCGCGTTGAGGATAGCGTTGATGACGACCCACGGGAGCACCAGATGCGCGACGATGTACCGCCGCCCTGATGGCGGGCGGCGGCCGACGCTGCCGAGGTGGAAGTGGAAACGCCGGAACTCGCGATCGGCAGCGGTGCGCGCCAGCACCAACGTGATCGTGGCGCCGATCGCCCCCATGCCATAGGTCGCCGCGGCGAGAGTCACGGCCGTTGCCGGGACCAGTTGCAGCACCACTGTCGTCACCACCGCCGCGATCAGTGCCGACGGCAGCGCATGCCGCGCCGACATCAGCCAAACGTTCCGCGGTGGTGGCATCCGCGCCCCGGCTGACGGTGGCGGAATGAAACGACCGATGAGGTACTGCTCGCGCAAGTTGACGATCGCGCCCTGGCTCGCCAGGACGCTACTGACGAACGGCGTCAGCGCGAAGAATGCCCAGGCGCCTTCCCAGGTGAGGCCGGCTTCCTCGGCGAAGTGTTCGTACACCACGTGCCCCAGACCGAACAGGATGAAGAACCACACGATCGCGTTGCCGATGGCGAAGATCCAGACAAATGTCCGATACGAAAAACGTGGCATGCGGGAAAACCGAGACGGCGGCAACCGTAGTCGATGACCGACGACGAGTCAAAGTGGGTGGCGCGATGTTCGCGGTTTGCTTCGCGCCGCGCAATGCTGCAATCACGATAGCAATTTGCCCGATGACAGCATGATGCACGCGCTCGGTACTGACTCGATAGGCGATGACCTGATCGTGCGTCCCGCCACGGCGACGGACACCGAGGCCCTCGTTGCCTTCACTGCCGACGTGCTCCGGCATCAAGACGCGCCGGTGCCCGATGCGCACACGGCAGCCTGGACGCGCGACCTAATGGAGGGACGCCATCCTCACTTCGCCCCCGATCAGTTTTTTATCGTCGAAGAGGTTCAGTCTGTTGCGATCATCGCCTCTGCCTGTCTGATCCCGCAGACATGGCGCTATGGCGATGTTGCGATCACGGTCGGCCAGCCCGAGCTGATCGGCACCCGTGCCGACTATCGTGGCCGTGGACTGGTGCGCGCGCTGTTCTCCGCGCTCCATGAATGCGCTGTCGCGCGCGGCCTGCATCTGCTCGCCATCGACGGCGTGCCGTACTTCTATCGCCAGTTTGGCTACGAGATGGCGCTGGAGCGGCTCGGCGGGCGCGTGCTGAACGCGGCGCGCTTGCCGACCGGCGACCGCCACGGTGCGTATCGCGTGCGCGCCGCGACTGACGCGGACGTACCGAGTATCCGCCGCATCGCCGATCAGGCAACCGGGCGCTACCTGCTGACGAGTTGTCGCGACGACCGCTTGTGGCGCTATGAGATCTCCGGCCGGCAGCCGATGAGTTTCTATCGTAGCGAGTTGTGCGTGGTGGTGGGCGCGGACGATCGCCCCGTTGGCTTCCTCGCTCACGCATCCCACACGGCGCGCCTGGCGGGGGCAACACTCGCGTTGTACGCGTGCGAGCTTGCTGCTCCCACGTCGTGGGAATCGGTTACCCCGAGTCTGCTGGCGTACGTTCGCTCAACCGGCGCGCACTACGTCCGCGTGGGTGGGGACGACTTTCGCTACGTCGGTCTCTGGCTGGGGACCGATCATCCGCTGTACGCGGCGATCGAGTCGCTACGCCCGCAGGTCGCGCCGGCGTACGCTTGGTACGTGCGGGTGCCGAACCTGCCGGGATTTGTTCGGCACGTCGCGCCGGTGTTGGAACAACGGTTAACGAGATCGGCCTTCGCACAACACTGCGGCGAACTCCGCGTGAGCTTCTATCGCGGCGGGCTGCGGCTACAGTTCGACGGCGGACGGCTGGTCGACGTCACCGCGTGGCAACAGGCCAACGATCTGGTTGGCGTCGAACGACTGCAGCCGACCACGGCGGCGCGCGCGGACGCGTTCTTCCCCGGGCTCACGTTCTTGCAGCTCCTCTTCGGCTATCGATCGCTCGACGAGCTGGCGTATGCCTTCCCTGATTGTTTGGTGCGAACCGATAATGCCCGCGCGCTGCTCACCGTGCTCTTTCCGAAGCGCCCGTCCAGCGTGTGGCCGGTAGTCTAGCCGTCCGCCGCGCTTCCTTCTGCAGGCGGCTCCGTGGTAGGCATCGGCGCGTGGACGCAACGCTGAGAGGCGTACTGGGACTGATCAAGGGTACCGACGTCGAGGCGCGTTGCGCGGCGCTGTTGGTCGTCACCCATCTGCAGGCCAGCGACGATCCGGTCGTGCAAACCGTCGGTGCCGCACTCGGCGCGAAAAACGTGGTCGTTCGAGACTTCGCGGTCGGCTACTTCGAGCAGGTCCGCCCGCGCGACGGCGTCGCGTCATTGGTCCCGCTGCTCGAGAGCGAGGACGATGCGCTGCGCCAACGCGCGGCCGCGATTCTTGCTCACTACGGTCAGGCCGCGATCGCCGGCATCAAGAAGTTGGTCAAGGACGCGCCGCGCCGACGGCTCAATGCGATCATCGATCTGTGTGCGCGAGTGCGGACCAGTGCCGCGCTCGATCTCTTGTTCGATCTGATCGCCGCCGAGGACTTCGACGTCAGTCGCACGGCGTGCGACGCGCTCGCAGCAACGGTGCCGCAGCTCGACGCGCGCGCCCGTGCCGATTTGTTTGCCCGCGCCGATCGGCTCGCCGCCGGCGCCAAGGGACAGCGCACAGGTTTGGTCGGTGCGGCCAAGCTGTTGGGGGCACTCGCCGACGCCAAGGCCCGCAAACGATTGCTCGCCATGCTCGACAGGGAGGAACCGCACGCGGTGCGCACTCACGGTCTCGGGGCGCTGCTGCAATGCTTGCGCGGCCAGTCGCTCACGGCAGCGGAGATCAAAGCCCTCCTGCCATTGTTGGAAGCCGACGACGAGACGGGCATCTTGCGGCCGGCGATTCTGTTGCTCGAAGACCAAGCGCTCGACCGCAGCTATCTCGCGCAACTCAGCCGCCTGGCCGAAAGTCCGCAGCCACTGGTGAAGCGGTTCGCAGTCCACAAGCTCGGCGCGTTCGAATCGGGTTCGGTGGTCAAGACCCTGATCGGCTACCTCACCGATGACAGCTACGCGCGCCGCGATGAAGCGGGTGTCTCGCTCAAGAAACTGCCTGCTGCGCGCGCGGCGCTGATGAAGGAGTTTCTCGCCTGCGACGATGAGCGCAAAGCGTGGACGCTGTCCGAGGTGTTGCTGGTGCACGACCGCGATTGGAAGCGCGACACGCTCAACGCGTTGTGCGCAAAGATGGAAGGCGCCCTGGAGAAGCGCGACGACCGACTGTACAGCGCCTACTTCCAGTTTCTCACGACCCTCGATGCGGCGTGGTTGGCCGAGCGCGTGCGCGCCCGCGCCGAGCACCTCCGGAAACGCAAAGACTTCGCCACCGCGGCGAAATGGTTGACGCTGTTGAAGGACTCTCCCGCGTTCGATGCCGACACCAAGTTTGCGTGCGCCGTCGCCACCCTCAAGTCGCACCCGCACACGCTGTCGCTCACCGTCCGGCGGCACGATAGCGCGCTCGAAATGTTGCGCGAGCTGTCGCAATCGACATTTGCGACCGCCGACCGCCTGCGCCGGGAGCGGACACTCACGCCCGAAGAGCTGTTCTACGTGGCCTTCAACTTCGCCGAGAGCCGCGGCGAAGAACGCGCCCTCGCGCGCGAGCTGCTCGAACATCTGGCGGCCAAGCACGGTCGCGCCAAAATCGGCAAGGCCGCTAAGAACAAGCTGCACCTCTTGCCGGCGTAGCGACGGCGAGGACGCAGCGATCCGTGAGCGAGTAGAAGATCCTCACGAGAGGCTCAGCCTCTTGCTGAGAGCGACCGATGTCGATCGACTCTGCCGGCAGGTTTGTGCCGAAACCCCGCGAATCGACGCGCGCGTAGCAGCGACGCTCGCGTCGCTCAGCCCGAGACTAGCTAGACAGCCGAAGTGAAGTCGCTGGCGTGAGTTTCGCTCCGCCGTGCCCGCGATGCGACGGGTATCCACTGCAAGCCGAGCCTACCCCGCCCATCCGCGATCTTGGACGTGCGCCGAAGTGAGCGGATCGTGCTGCCGCTGGTCGGCGCCCTCAACCGTGGAGGATCTGTAATGGACACTGTGTTGCTCGTCGATGAGGACGTCACTGCGCGCATTATTGGGGAGACGTTGTTGCGTACCCGCGGCTTACAGGTGCACTCGACGGGCGACGGGTTGGACGCGTTGAACTACTTCACCCGGGAGGGCGCTGCGGTGGTCGTGCTGGGTCTGCCCGCTGCCAACGGACTGGAGCTGCTGCGCGGGTTGCGCGAAGTGCCAACCAGTGAAGTCCCACGCGTGGTGATTGTGACCAATAGCGCCGAACCAGAGGTTGAACGCTTTGCGGAGCGCCTCGATGCCGACGCCTTCCTGCGCCGGCCGATGCCGCCGACACAGTTTGTCGCCACCATCGAAGCGCTGGTCAGCGCGTCGGCGTCGTGGGTAGCGGTGGCCACGGTATCCTGAAGACGGCCCCGAGGTACACGTAGCGCGGGCCGATCGCGTCGTCCTACGGATGCAGCCCGTAGCCGTCGATGCCCATCTCCTCGGGGAGGCCGAGCATGCAGTTGAGGTTCTGGATCGCGGAGCTGGCGGCACCCTTGCCGAGATTGTCGAGCGCTCCGAAGGCGACCACGCGGCCCCGCCGTGCATCAACATCAACGCCGAGGTGGACGAAGTTCGAGCCCGCCACCAGCGCCACGCTGGGGTAGGGTAGGAACTGCCAACTCACCTTCGGGTCTTTCTCCAACGTCAGGACGCGCACGAAGTGCTCGTCCTTGTAAAAGTCCTGGTAGAGCGCGAGCAGATCGGGGCGCGAGATCTTGCGGGTAAGGAACCCGTGACAGTTGGCCAGAATGCCGCGCGAGAAGGCACAGTAGTAAGGCGTGAAATGAATCGTCACCGGCGCACCGGCGACGGCCGTCAGCTCCTGTTCGATCTCATAGGTGTGGCGATGATCGACGACGTTGTACGGAAACGCGGAGTTGCCGATCTCGCTGTGGTGGGTTGGTACCACCGGCTCCGCACCGGCGCCCGACGTGCCGGACATGCCGTCGACGACGAGGCGATCGAGTTCGACGAGCTTCTCCTTGACGAGTGGTGCGAGCGTGAGAATCGCCGTGTAAGCAAAGCAGCCCGGGTTGGCGACCAAGCGGGCTGTACGGATCTGCTCGCGATGCAACTCGGTGGCGCCGTACGGCGCCTCTTCTACCAACGGCCACGCCACATGCTTCGCCTTGTACACTTGCTCGAACAGCGCGGCGTCCTTCAACCGAAAGTCGGAGCCGACATCGACGACCTTGGCGCCCATCTTCAGATAGCGTTCGGCGCGCGTCATCGATTCACGCGACGGCATGCACAGAATCGCGGCGTCGCACGCCGTGGCGTCCTCTTCCTTGATGAAGCGCAGCCCGGTGCCGAACAGATTGCGATGAATTGACTCGAGGTGTTTGTCGCCGCGCGACGTCACCCACGCCACGCGCATGCGCGGGTGCGCCAGTAACAGACGCAACAGTTCGCCCCCCGAGTATCCGGATCCGCCGACAATCCCGACCGCAATGTCCTTCGCCACGCGCGCTCCTCCTTACGCCGCAAACCTTACCGAGAAGCGGTGCGCAGCGAAAGGCCGCGGCGACGGTTGTTGAAGTGGGCAGGGGAGCGGGCCGAGCACCGCTACTCGGGCAGTTCGATTTGCAGCTCGCTCTCCGCCACGAAAGTCGCGACGCGCAAGAAGGCGCGCGCGAGTAGAAAGACCTGCCCCCACAACAGGGAGAGATTCATCCCAAACGTCGTCGTCGCTGGCAGCAGCGCCGCCAGGCTCTGATAGACCAGCCACACCAACCCGCCACTGAGCAGCAGCGCCACGGCAAGCAGAGGTGCCCGCGCATCGCCGCGCGTGACGAACCACCACGCCCAGCGGTAGGCGCGCAGCGCGCCGACGCCGCGCCGCGCCGCGTAGATCCGCGCGTGATCATGGACGGTGACCAGCCCGATCAACAGCGCGCCCGCGAGCACGAGCGCGGTGCCGTGGATGTAGTAGTACGGCATCTCGCTGGGGCTCTCCGATAGCCAGCGGACGAGCAGCCGCGCCGTGATTGTGATCGCGGCAAGCGCGACAATGACGATCGCAGTGGCCAGCCCCCACAGTCGCGCACAGACCGGATAGAGTGCAAAGCCGCGCCGCCAGAACTCGCGCGGGAGAACGGCCACGCCGGGATCTTGCGTCGTCCCGGCGAGGCCCGCGTTGAGCCCGATCCCAAGCGCGACGTTGGTCAGGACCAAGAGCAACGCGATCACGAACAACTGCGCGAGCGATTCACGGTGATAGCGCCACAGCTCGATCAGCACGTTGGCGTCGAGGTCGCGCAGCAGCGTGGCGGTGGCTAGCGAGCTGTCGAGCGCCAGGTCGAGCCAATGGCCCGCGCTGAGGCTGAAGGCGAGGGCGAACATCGCACTCATCGCCCACACTTGCAGTACCAGCGACGAACGCCACATCGCGCCGCGGCATGCCGCGGCCAACACGCGTCCCATCGCTACAGCCCCGTGAGCACGTGCAGCAGATTCTGAAACCAGAATCCCCAGCGTCCAGCGAGTCGGATCACGCCACGAGTGGCCTGGTCGCGCATTCGCGAGTTGTTGGTGAGGTTGATGTCCAGCGGCAGTTTGTGACGCGGATCCACCACTGCATAGTCGACCCGTTGCGTGCCGACGTACTCAAAGCGGCGCCACCGATCGGTGCCATCCCACCATTCAGCCGTCTCGGTGCCGTCCTCGAATGACACGGTGACCTCGACCGGCATGCGCAAGTCTCCCAGCCGCTCGACCACCACCTGATTGCGATAGCGCTTCTCCTTCGGTGCCGGTGCCGCCTCCTCAGCGGTGGCTGCCGGCACGTGGGCGCCGGCGAACTCGAGCGCGTCCTCGGTTTCGACATGGGTCACCGCATAGTCGAGCGTCCCCGTGCCGTAGATGGTTTCATCGAAGTACCACCACAGATCCTCACCCGCGGATTCGTTGATGGCTTCGATGAAGTCGCGCGCCGTCGGGTGTTGAAAGCGCCAGCGTTCGAAGTAGTGCCGCAGCGCCACGTGCAAGCGATCGCGGCCGAGGTACCGGTCCAACGTCGCGAGCAGCAGCGCGGTCTTCGCGTAGGTGATGCTGCTGTAACTGCGCCGATCGAGGAACTGCCAGGCATAGCGCGTGAGTGGATCGTGGCTCGGCGCGGCCAGATAGCCCGCACGCCGCGCGGCGATGCCGTCGACCCGCAAGCTGGAGACGTCGATGTAGCTTCCTTGCGGGCCATAGCGCTCGTCCATGATCAGGCCTTCGACGTACGAATTGATGCCTTCGTCGAGCCACGCCGCTTCGAACTCGTTGTTGGCCACCATCCCGTACCAGTATTGATGACCGAACTCATGAATGGTGACCAACTCGGGGAAGCGCAGGCCCGCCGGCATCCACCACGAGGTCCCGACGGTGATCAGGGTCGGATACTCCATGCCGCCGGCCCCGTTGCCGCCGGGGGCTGGATCGACGATCGTCAGTTGCGAATACGGATAGGCCCCGAACCAGTCGCGATAGCGCAACATCGCAGCCTTCACCGCATCGAGGTGCCGCGCTGCCTGGGTTACGTGGTGCGGTTGCAGAAGTAAGCGCAGCGTGACCGCGTCGAAGTGGTCGGTGACTTCGATGAAGCGCGGGTCGACCGTCCACGCGAAGTCATGGACGTCTTCGGCGTGATAGCGCAACGTCTTGCTGCCGTCGCTGTTGTCGTGTTCCTCTTGGCGCTCGCCGGTAGCGCCGACAACCGAGTCGCGCGGCACCGTGAGCCGCACGTCGTAGACGCCGAAGTCGGCGAAGAACTCGGTCGTCAGATGGTACTGGTGACAGTTCCACGCGCCACCGTCGTACACGCCGATCTTGGGGAACCACTGCGCGACAAAGTGGAACGGGCCAGCGTAGCCAGCGCGCGCAAAGATCTTCGGCAGCTTGGCGGTGAAGTCGACTTCGATTCGCGCACTGCCCCCGGCGCCGATCGGATGTTCGAGCGGCACGCGGATGACCGTTCGATCTTCGACGTTGTCGTCGTCAGGATGAACCCACTCGATTGCCGCCGTACGGTCGCTGCCATCGACGACGAATCGCGAGATCGCTTGCTGTCCCCAACCGTCCGGCTTGTCGCGCTGCCAGTCCTCCACCGCCTCACCGGCCTCGCGCATCAGCGATGAGCGATTGTTGGCGAAGGCGTTCAGGTACAAATGGAAGTACAGGTCGGGGGCGCTCTCGCTGCTGGTGTTGCGCCAGGTGAGCACTTCGCGCGCGGTGACGGTGTGCTGCGTTACGTCGAGCCGCGCGTCGATGTCGTAGTTCGCGATCCGTGACGACAACGGTTCCGCTGCCGCCGCCGCCGCGAGGCACACCGCCAAGGCGATGAAGCCGGTTGTAAGTCGACCGCGCACGTCAACTCGGCGGCGGCACGGCGCGCGCGAGCGCAGCGCGGAAGAGGCGGGGTACAAGCACCCGCACACGGCTAATGATGCCCATCACTCGCGGAACGGTCATCTCCGGTTTGCCGCTGCGGATGCACGCGAGCAGGGCCTGCGACACGGCTTCCGGCGGCCACGGTCGGTCGACGCCAGGTGGGCGGTGATCGAGATGGTCGGCCAACTCGGTGGCGATCGGGCCGGGGTAGATCGTGATCACGCGCACGCCAGTGTCGCGGAGTTCGATCGCGAGGCTTTCCGCGAAGCCAGTCATCGCGAACTTTGACGCCGTGTACGCGGTGAAGCCGGCGGTGCCGATGCGCCCCGACACTGAGGCGATGTTGGCGATGACGCCGGCGCGCCGCGCCAGCATGTCGGGCAGCACCGCCTTGGTGCAGTAGACGGTGCCGAAGTAGTTCACCTGCATCAGCCGTTCGAAGTCGTCCGACGTCGTCTCGGTGAAACGGCGATACAAGCCAACCCCCGCGTTGTTGACCAGCATGTCGATGTGGCCGCGCTGCGCACGGACATCTGCGATCGTACGCTCGACCGCGGCGCGGTCACTCACGTCGCATTGGATGGCGAACGAGTCGGGACTGAACCGACGGCACTCGGCGAGTGTGGCGGCGAGTTGATCGGCACGCCGCGCCACCGGTACGACGAGCATGCCTTCACGCGCCAAGTCGATCGCGATGGCCCGCCCGATGCCCGACGACGCGCCGGTCACCACCGCGACTTGTCCCCTGAGGTTCACCCGATCCCCCCCTCCAACTCGGCCGCTGTTATATACGAGGCGTGGATGCGCGTACCAGCCCGACGATCGTGCCTGACGATTGTGCCTGACGAACTGGGCCGACAGTTACGGCGCCTTCGCACCCCGCAGGCGCTTGAGGAGTGTGGGGATCATGGCCACGACGGCGAGCAGCGCGAGCGCTATGAGCGCCTTCGACACGAGACCTTGGCCACCACCGGCGGCTTCGCGCCCGGCATACCCGAGATACACGTAGGCGGCGGCGGCCGGCATCATGCAGAAGAACGACGCCAGCGCGTACGGCACCAATCCGATGTTGGTCAGGCCTAAGGCGTAGTTGAGGATGTTGAACGGAAACACCGGCACCAGCCGCGTGAAGGCGACGAACTTCCAGCCTTCGCTCTCGACACCGCTCTTGATGCGCACGAGCAAGCCGGAGGTGTTGGACAAGCGCCGCTCGACCCAGTCGCGCCCGAGGTAGCGCGCGACGACGAACGCGAGCATAGCGCCGCCGGTGGCGCCGATGATCGTGTAAACGGTGCCCCAGACCGGTCCGAACAATACGCCCGCGGCGATCGTCAGTGGCGCACCGGGCAAGAACAGCGCCGGACCGATCACGTACAAGGCGATGAACGCCAGCGGTCCCCACGGTCCGAGCGCGCGCACCGCGTATTCGATGTTGTCGACGGTGATGTACTGGCGCAGGCCAACCCCGGTGGCGATGACGGCCGCGATCAAGAGCAACAGAATGATGAGCCGCGTCGACACCGTTCTAGTCTACCTCGTGCGCGCGGCGGAACGCCGCATAGGCGCACAGATGCGCTAGGGCGTTTACGGCGCGATGCGCCGACGGGTAGCAGATGCGCCCAGTTGCCGCGACCGCCAGTGGCGCGGAGTTGCCGTAGGCGCGGTCGGTGTACACCAGCTCCGTCGCGCACAGCACCGGCTTGTTGTGCCGCGCGCTCGCGGCGGTGGCGGCTTCGGCGTAGCGGCGATCCTGCCGCTCGTGAAACTCGGCGATGCGATCGATGCCGTGGCCCGGATAGAATGGACTCGACTTCAGCACATGCGCTTGCGCCGCTTGAATGCCGAGGCCGAGGTAGATCACCGCATCGACGCCGTCATGGCCGGCGATGCAATCGAGCAGCTCAGGAATCGTCTCTCGCGTTTCGCCCCCGGCCATGTCGACCGGATTGTTGCGGCTCCATCGCGCTGGCAGCACGCTGTCGATCTTTGCGCGCAAGTCTTCCGGCAACTGGATGAGGTCGAGCCCGGCGCGCACGCAAGCATCGGCGCACAACACGCCCCAGCCACCCGCCGCCGTGAGCACGACGACGCGTTTGCCGCGCGGCAACGGCTGCGTCGCGAACGTCGCCGCCACTTCGTAAGCTTCTTCCACCGTTGCCGTGCGACGCATACCGGCCTGGCGCGCGACGCCGTCGAACACGCGTTCATCCGACGCCAACGCGCCGGTGTGACTCGATGCCGCGCGTTGGCCGAAGCCGGTCGTGCCGCCCTTGAGCACGACGAGCGGTTTGCGCCGCGTGAACGCCGTCGCGCGTTGCACGAGATCACGCCCATCACGCACGCCCTCCAAGTATGCGAGCCCGACGGTGGTGTCGGGATCGGCGGCGAAGTACTCCAGGTAGTCGGCGATGCCGACCGCCGCCGCATTGCCGGCGGAGATACCCTTGCTGAATCCGACGCCGGTGAGTTCGCCGTAGTTCATGAAAGACGAAAGGATGTTGCCGCTCTGACTCACCGCGGAAATGCGTCCCGGTGGCGGATACGGCGGGACGATCTGCGCGCACATCTGGGCACCGGTGGAGATCAGTCCCTGTCCGTTCGGACCAGCGAGCAGGATGCCCAACTCCTTGGCGACGCGCGCCAACTCGTGTTCGGCGGCGGCGCCGTCAGCGCCCGCTTCGGCGTAGCCGCCCGAGACCACGAACGCGGCGCGCACGCCGATCTGCGCGCAGGCGCGCAACACGTCGAGATTGGCGGCAGCCGGCGTACAGATGAACGCAAGATCAGCGCGACCGGCCGGGATCGCGGTGATGTCGCGGAAGGTTGATCGATCCAGCACGGTGCTGCCGTCGCGATTGACCGGAAACAATTCGCCGGTGAACCCGTGGCAGAGGAGATTGTGCAGCGCGGCGAAGCCGAACTTGCCCGGGTGCGTCGACACCCCGGGGATCACGATGCCGCGCGGATAGAAGAGCGGACGGTAGCGCTCGACCAGATCGGACATCAGTCGGCGACCTCCATCAGCGCGTCGACGGCGATCGGGCTGGCACCCCGCACGATGAGAGGATTGATGTCGAGCGAGCGCACGGCATCCCGTTCGAGGCCGATGCGGCCGACCGCGATCAGCACCTGAGCCAGCGCGTCGCGATCGATGCTGGGTTCGCCGCGGAAGGCTCCGAGCAGATGTGCGGCTTGCAGATCGCCGACCATGTCGTCGGCGTCGGCGCGCGAGAGCGGGGCCATGCGGAATACCACGTCGCGCATCGCTTCGGCGAGAATGCCGCCGAGCCCGAGCATCACGCAGGGACCGAACTGCGGATCACGGATCAACCCGACGATGATCTCGCGCCGTCCGTGTACCATCGCCTGCACCAACAACTGCGCGTCGCCATCAGCCGGCTGCTTCTTCGCCAACAGTTCTGTGGCCGCAGCGCGCACCATGCCAGCGTCTATCAAATTGAGTCGGACGAGATCGCGCTCGGTCTTGTGTGCGATGGCACGACCGCACAGTTTGAGCACCACCGGAAAGCCGAGCTGCGTAGCCGCCGCGACCGCCCGATCGGGATCCGTCGCCAAATGTTCGGGCGTGGTGGCGATGCCGTACTCGCGCAGCAGTTGCTTCGATTCGAACTCAGAGAGCGTGTGACTCATGCGCGACAACCATTAGGGGAGCGATTCGCGAATTACAAGTTACGGAGAGCCGCAGCGAGCGAGTGATTGGGCGTGATAGCCTGATGCCGTTCGATACCCGGTGTGGTGGAGGGCGGCCTACGACGGTAGTTCCTTGAAGCCGTAATGCATTCGGGTGTATGAGGCGCGCATACATGCCCGCGAAGTTTGGTGAGGGTTGCCGCTTCGTTGTTACGCCTCGTTCAAACTCGTCATGCATGACATGAGAGGAGGCCATCATGAGCATACTTACAGACGACATGAAGCGCGTCGTGCGCCAACAGCGCCTCGCCTTCGTTGCGACCGTCTGTCCCGACAACACGCCCAACGTTTCGCCGAAGGGCTGCATCGCTGTCTGGGGTGACGATCATCTCGTGTTCGCGAACATTCGATCGCCTCGCACCATTTCCAATCTTCGGCACAACCCCGCGATCGAGATCAACGTTATCGATCCCTTCGTTCGCAAGGGTTATCGCTTCAAGGGTACTGCAACGGTCGTGGAAGCTGGCGCGAGGTACGAGGAGATCACAGCTTTCTTCCGGGCACGGGGGGTTCAAAGCCCCATCTTAGAAGTGGTGGTCGTTACGGTCGAGCGTGCAACTCCCGTGACGTCGCCAGCCTACGATCGCGGGGTCTCAGAAGCGGAAACCCGCGCGCGGTGGGAGCGCCATCACGAGGCGGTCAAGCGGGGTACGGAGGAGTCTACTGGTGAGTAGGCGGTGAGCGGCTCGGTTGTTGGGCGTCGGAGAAGGAGGCAGCATGCAGTCACCCGACTCGCGCTTCGACATTGGCAGCGAATCAGATCTGGTGCGTCTGTTCGACCCTCCGAAGGAGGCATCGCTCGTCAAGGAGTTCGACCACGTCGATGCCAACTATGCGGCCTGGATCGCGGCCTCCCCGTTTTTCGTGTTGTGCACCGCAGGGGACACTGGGCTCGATGCCTCGCCGCGCGGGGACGCGGCCGGCTTCGTAGAGGTCATGGATTCGAAGACCCTGCTGATTCCCGACCGCCGCGGCAACAATCGCATCGATAGCCTGCGCAATCTGATGGTGGATCCGCGCGTCGCGCTCCTGTTTCTGATTCCGGGTATGGGTGAAACCTTGCGCGTGAACGGTCGTGCACGAGTCAATGCCGATCCGGCCACGCTGTCCCGCTTCCAGGTTCGGGGAGTCGAACCCAAACTCATCCTCGTGGTGACCGTCGACGCGGCCTACTTCCAGTGCTCGCGCGCCGTGGTGCGCAGTGACCTCTGGAACGTTGAGCGTCACGTGGCGCGCGGAAATCTGCCCACACCTGGCAAGGTCCTCAACGACGCGACGGCTGGCAGGATTGACGGTGGCGTGTACGACCGGGAGCTACCTGCACGCATCAAGTCCACGCTCTACTGAGGTGTTGGCATCGATCTCAGCGAGATGCCCATGCTCCCACCCGGGCCCAACGGCTCAACTCCTTGGGACGGACCAGTGAGGATGGGGTCGTGAGTTGGGAGCACCTTCGCTTCTCCTACGACCTCGTGGCGACGAAGTACGAGGAGCGGTTTCGTGACGAGCTTCAGGGCAAACCGCGCGACCGAGAGCTGCTCGAGTCGTTTGCGGCAGCGGTCGGCGACCCGATCGTGGAGATCGGATGCGGGCCTGGCCAAGTCGGCGTGTTTGTCCGAGAACGGGGTCGACGCGTCGTTGGGCTCGACCTCAGCCACGAGATGGCAAAGCTCGCGAGCCGCCGGCTGAACGGGGCGGTTACTGCAGACATGCGCGCACTTCCGCTACGCATGGGTGCGGTCGGCGGCATCCTCGCGTTCTATTCCCTTATCCACCTTCGTCGGCTGGAGCTGGAATCGGTGCTGCGGGCGTTCCACCGAGTTCTGCGGCCAGCCGGGAGGATACTGCTCTCAGCTCACGAGGGCCAGGGCGAAGTTGGAGTCGCTGAGTTCCTCGGGGAACCTGCACCCGTCGCCGCCACGCTCTTTGAGCTCGCAGAGCTGACTAAATCCGCCATAGCCGCCGGGTTCGACATCATCCGCGCGGAGCGGCGCGAGCCATATCCGTCAGAGGGCCAGACAGTTCGCCTCTACGTCGAGGGGCGGCGACGGGGCGTCACCTGACGCCCGGTTGAGGGCCAGATGACCTACCTGCCGAACACGGCGCGGCGCACCACGGGCAGGGCCTTCGAAGTGAGTCACTACTCGAAAGGCGGAATCGATGAATAGCGGAATTGGTTGCGAGCGATGCCAGCCTTTGCTACCCTCCGCGACAATGCGCCTGAACCAGGCTTGGCTGGCGACGCGTCAACGCATCGCGTTCGCCGTCACACTCTGCGCCCTCACTTTGACCTTGCGACCGATGACGGTTGCCGCCCAACGGGCGGCGGAGGCGAAGTATGTCGATCCGGCGCGGGCTGCCGAACTCGCGCAACGCTCGATTGTTCTGATGAAGCAAGGCGAAGACGCCTATGATCCGGCGCAGAAGGAGCAACTCTACCGCGAGGGCTATGATCTGGCTCAGCAAGCGGTGGCGGCCGACGACTCGAATGCGGATGCTCACTTCGCGCTGTTTGCGACGATGGGTCGCGTGATGTTGGCCGACGGGGTGACGCTCAACCCATTCAGCCTGGTGCGCGTGAATCGCGAGTTGGAACGCGCCCTCGAACTCAATCCGCAACACTCCGACGCGCTCGCGGCGAAGGGCGGCCTCTATCGCCAACTCCCGCGGCTGCTCGGCGGGAATCTCAGCAAGGCCGAGCAATACTTGCAGCGATCGATCGAGCTGGACCCGAATGCGGTCGGCGCGCGCATCGAGCTGGCGTTGACCTATCAAGAGATGGGCGAGGCTGAGAAAGCCGTCGAGCCGCTGAAGCTCGCCGCGGCGATCGCGGAGCAGCAGGGCAAAACGCGTCAGTTGTACGAAGCTCGCGAGTTGCTGAGCACGATCCAACCGAAGAACTAAAGGCGCCCCGTCGCCGGCACGTCGCCGGTCACTTGGGTGTAAACGTTTTCAAATAAGCAAGCAAGTTTTCGATGTCGTCCGACGACAGCGAGGTACCGAACGGTACCATCGGCGTGCCGGGCTTGCCGTTCTTGATCGCGTTCTTCACTTGCTCGTCGTTGGAGGTCTTCCAGTAGTCCGTGGACGTGAAGTTCGACGGCGGCGGCTTGAGCGCGGCACCGACCGGACCCTCGCCCTTGCCGGTGGCGCCGTGACAGAACGCGCAGCGGCCTGTGTACAGTGCCTTGCCCTTGTCGACATCGCCGGCTTGGGCCACAGCGACCACGCATAGGAGCCCACCGATCGCCATCAGTATCCGTTGTCTCACAGTACGTTCCTCCGGAGCGGCGCATAGAATCGTATCGCCTTGAGCAGGTCAAGCCGAACGCGAGTATTGCGAGCGGCGAGCAGCGGAGCACCAAGCATTGGGCGCTCGTGATGTGCTAGGGTGCCGCGATGCACAGCGCGGTTGCGGAAGGTGTGGCGGTCTTTGCGGCCGCGTTCGTCGCCGGCATGATCAACTCTGTGGCGGGTGGCGGAACGCTGATCACCTTCCCAACGCTAGTGTGGCTCGGACGCGATCCGATCATCGCCAACGTCACCAGCACCGTTGCGTTGTGGCCGGGCTCGCTCGGCGGGATGTTGGGATTCCGCCGCGAGCTGGGCGACAGCCGTCGCTGGATGCTGCTGCTCGCGGGGCCGTCGATCGCCGGCGGATTGCTGGGGGCGTTCTTGTTGTTGCGCACGCCGTCGCGGACGTTTGCGGCGATCGTGCCGTACCTGATTCTGTTTGCCACTATCTTGTTCGCCGTCCAAGAACCGCTGGCGCGCTGGCTGCGGCGGAACGAGGAAGCGCCAGGCGGGCAGCGTGACGACTGGTGGTTGGGCATCGCAGCGTTTCAGTTTCTGGTCGCGGTGTACGGCGGCTACTTCGGCGCCGGTATCGGCATTCTGATGCTGGCGGCGCTCGGCCTGCTCGGGCTCAGTGACATTCATCAGATGAACGGGCTGAAGAATTTCTGCGCGGTATGCATCAATCTGGTCGCGGCGGGCTACTTCATGTTGTGGGGGCCGGTGAATTGGCTCGACGCGATGGTGATGGGCGCCGGAGCGATCACTGGCGGCTTCGGTGGCGCAGGCTTGGCGCGCCGATTGGGACGTGAGTTCGTGCGCCACGTCGTCGTGGTGATCGGTTTCGCGATGGCGATCTCGCTGTTCTTGCGGGGCTAGGCGTCTTCCCATATTGGCTGCCGGCATGTCGCGGGTTCGGGCACAGACGGTTGCGGCGCTGCTGTTCGGCTCCGGGTTTTGCGCACTGATCTACGAAGTCGCGTGGTTGCGCCTGCTGCGGTTGGTGTTCGGCGCATCGACTGCGGCGAACGCTGCGGTGCTGGCGATCTTCCTCGGCGGGCTGGGATTCGGTGGATGGTGGCTCGGGCGGCGGGCGGACGCCGCACGCAATCCGCTCGCGTTCTATGCGCGCCTGGAGTTTGGGGTGGCGGTGGCGGCGGCGGCGAGTCCGCTGCTGGTCATGCTGGTGCGCTCGCTCTATCTCGCCCTCGGCGGAACCGCCGCGCTCGGCACAACCGGCGGCACCTTGCTGCGACTAGGGTTGTCGACGCTGGTGCTGGGTTTTCCCACCGTACTCATGGGCGGAACACTGCCGGCCGCTGTGCGTGCGGTTGAGCGCCGCGCCGACGCCGGCCGGCGCCAGATGGGTCTGATCTACGGCGCCAACACGCTCGGCGCCGTGGCGGGCAGCTTGTGCGCGAGTTTTTTATGCCTTGAGACGGTCGGCACCAATCGCACCGTCTGGCTGGCGAGCGTGATCAATCTGATGGTGGCGTTGCTGGCGTCCGGCATCGCGCGCCGCGTCGTGGTGGTGACGGATGAGGATTCCGTCGAGTCGCGCTTGCCCGCCGTCTCATCCGCACCGGTGGCGTTGATCTGGATGGCGGCCGCGGTGGTTGGCTTCGCGTTCCTGCTGATGGAGCTGGTGTGGTACCGCATGCTGGCACCGCTGCTCGGCGGGTCGTCGTATACATTCGGATTGATTCTGGCGGTGGCGCTGCTCGGCATCGGTGTCGGCAGCGTCCTGTACGCGGTCGGCGCACAACAACGCCGGCCGACGTTGATGACATTCGCCGCGAGCTGCGCGCTCGAAGCCTTGTGCATCGCCCTGCCTTACGCAGCGGGCGATCGAATCGCCGTGGCGGCGATGGTGATGCGCCCGCTGGGTTTCATCGGCTTCCTGCCTTTGGTCGGCACGTGGCTGGCGATCTCGCTGGTGGTGGTGTTTCCGGCCGCGGTCGTGTCGGGGTATCAGTTCCCGCTCTTGGTTGGATTGCTCGGAGCGGGTGACCAACGCGTGGGCCGCGAGGTCGGCCAAGCGTACGCATGGAACACGGTCGGCGCGATCGTCGGCTCATTGGCGGGAGGCTTTGGCTTGCTACCGCTGCTGTCGGCCCCGGGCGTGTGGCGGCTCGTCGTGTACTTGCTGATCGGGTTGGCCGTGATCAGTGTGGCGCGGGCGCTGCGCGACGCCGCTAGTCGGAGTCGCGCCTTGACGCCGTTGCTAGTCGCGGCGGTGAGCGTATTGTTGTGCCGCGCGGAGGGGCCCACCGCGTTTTGGCGTCACTCCCCGATCGGCGCCGGGCGGCTGCACATGTCGATCGATGCACCAAACGACTTGCAGCGTCTCTTCAACGAGCGGCGACGTCCGATCATTTGGGAAGCCGATGGCGTCGAAAGCACCGTCGGGCTCGACCGGTCGAATGCCTACGCATTCATCGTCCACGGCAAATCCGACGGCAACGCGATCGCTGACGCACCGACGCAGGTGATGTCGGGGCTCATCGGCGCGCTGCTTCACCTCGAGCCCAAGCGCGTTTTGGTGATTGGCCTCGGCACTGGCAGCACCGCCGGTTGGTTGGCGCAGGTACCGTCGGTCGAACGGGTCGATGTGGTCGAGCTGGAGCCGGCGATTTTGCACGTCGCCGAAGTCTGCAGTCCGGTGAATCAGAATGTGCTCGCGAATCCGAAGGTGCATATCGTCATCGGCGACGGCCGCGAGTTCTTGCTAACCACGAGCGAGCGCTATGACATCATCTTTTCCGAGCCGTCCAATCCGTATCGCGCGGGTGTGGCCAGTCTGTTCACGCATGAGTTCTACGACGCGGTGCGCGCGCGGCTGACCGAGGCCGGGGTGTTCGTGCAATGGGTCCAGGCCTATGAGGTTGGTGCGTCCACGCTCCGCAGTGTGTATGCAACGGTCGGCCGCACGTTCCCGGCGGTGGAAACCTGGGAAGTGAATCGCAACCACGATCTCGTCCTGACGGCGCGCCAACGGGTGAGCCCGCACGACGTGGCGCAACTACGTGCGCTCGTCGCCACTGAGCCGTATCGCAGCGCGCTGCAACTTGTCTGGGGTGTTACGGGCGTGGAAGGATTTTATAGCCGGTACCTCGGCAACGCAGGATTCGGTGAGGCGCTGGCGCACGCCGACGATGGCCGGATCAATACCGATGATCGGACCCTGATCGAGTTCGAGTTTGCCCGCACCGTGGGCCGCGAAGGTCTGTTGAACGTGGACGATTTGCGCGCGCTGGCGGTGGCGCATGGAAATCACCGGCCGCCGATCCAAGGCGGCGCGATCGATTGGAACTTGGCGGATGAGTTGCGCAGCTTGCGCGCGGCGACCGAAGCGTCGGTTCCAGAAACCGTCCCTTCGCCGGATGCCGCGTTGAACGAGCGACTGCGCGCGCGTCAGGCCTATGCGAGCGGAAATATCAATGAGGCGCGGTTGCACTGGCAGGCGCAGACCGAAGGACCGAAAGGGCCGCGCGACATCACCATGCTGGCGGAGATGTATACGGTGGCGGGTGATGCCCGGGCGCTGGAGTACATCGATGCGCTCCAGTCGCTGTTCCCGCCGGAGGCCGAAGCGTTGCTGGCGCAGTGGCATCACCGCGCCGGCGAGGTGGACAGTGCGGCGGCGCATCTGCTCGCCGCATTCTCCGCTTACCGCGAGTTCCCGTGGGCGCATCCGATCGTCCTGAACCATGCGCTCGCGCTGGCGTGGACGATCGCGACTCAGCGGCCGCAGTGGGCGGGCGAACTCTTCACTGCGCTCGCGGAGCCCTTTGCGGTGCGGGTCCTCGACGAAGCGCGCATGCACGCCTACGCCGATATTGGGCTGATGACCGACTTCGACGGCAAGTGCATCGCGGCATTGGCGCCGTTCGAGCCGCATACGATTTGGGATCGTCGGTTCCTCGAAGAGCGCGCTCGCTGTTACGACACACACCACCATCCACTGGCTGAGCGCGCGCGGCGTGAGCTCGCCACCTACCTCGCGAACGCACCGGGCCGGATCGATCAGGGGCTGACCCCGGCGCAGCCGTAGCGATTGTGTGGTGACGGGATGTTGAGGCAGGCAACCGCGCGGTCACGACACGGCGCGAGGTTTGTAGATCGCGGTGTGTCGAATGTGTTGGACGACGTGGTCGGGATCGGCAACCACCAGGATGTCGAGGACCACGAATTCGTGACCCTTGCGCTCGAAACACTCGGCGACCCGGGTGCGCAGACTGATGGTCTGGCCGTAGCGCGCGAGAGAATAGTGTGTGACCTCGCTGGCGGTATGGATCCACGGGCCGAGCACGACGTTGCGGGCAAGAACTCGATTGGCGAGTGCAAGCAACAGGGCAGGGTGAGCGATCCCGTCGGCGCCGCGGTACAGCGGCAAGTCATCACCGACGGCATCGACGAAGGCGATGGCCTTGCGTGCATCGAGACGCAACCCGAGCGTGCCGAGCACGGTGCCCGCGGCCAGTGCTGACGCGGCCGCGGGCGGACGCATGACCGGCAGCGGCGCGATTGGGTAGTTCGCCACGTCGGGTTCTGCGCTCGGCGACGACGTGCGGGCGCTGCCCCGCGCGCAAACGACTCCGTCGGGTCGTTGCACCGTCAGCTCGATGTGGTCGTTGGTGTTGTGCGCAACGACGGTGATCTCTTCGCCGTCGTAACACGGTTGCATGAAGCGGCCGCTCGCGCCTCCGCGCGCCAGCCACTGGGCGCCCAAGCGCGCGACGACCGGGCGAGTGAGGTACCCGAACACCGCGATGCCCGGCACCAGCCCGCCGGCGAAACCGTACTGGCGCGCAACGGTGTCGTCGTGGATCTTGTTGTCCGAGTCGGACGCGATATTGCGCGCCAGCACTCGATAGGTGCCGAACGGTTCAGCCGATGGGGAGTGACCGCTCACGGGTTACTTCTTCTGCTCCATCTCTTGCCCGCAGCATTTGATTGAGCCGGTGCCGGCTTTGGTGACGATGACCTGCGAGCCGCACTTGCCGCAGATGTACATTTTGCCGAGTTGGTTTGCCATTGCTCTCTCTCTGCTCGATCACGAGCCTTTGAATGTGGGCCGCCGCTTTTCAAGGAAGGCGCGGATGCCTTCGGTGCGGTCGGCGGTTGTCTGTAGCAAGACATAGAGGTCTTGCTCAAGCCGGATGCCGTGATCGAGGGGGAGATCGACGCCATCGCGCACAGCTTCCTTGGCGTAGCGCAGCGCGACCGGTCCTTTCGCGGCCAGGTCGCCCACTACACGGCGGACATCGGTCGCGAACGATTTGGCGGGAAACACGCGCGTTGCCAACCCCATCGCCTCGGCTTCAGCGGCGGTGAGCGCGCGGCCGCTGAGCAGAAGATCCAGCGCGCGCGTCCGACCGACGATGCGCGGCAGCCGCTGCGTGCCGCCGTGCGACGGCAACTCGCCGCGTTGGAGTTGCGGCATTTGGAAGCGCGCGCGCGTCGAGACCAGCCGCAAATCACACGCGAGCGCCAGTTCGAACCCTTCCGCAATCGCATCGCCGTCAATCGCGGCGATCACCGGGACGGTGAGATGGCCGATCGCCGCGATCCAATCAACGCGGCGTTCCCAGTCGCCGGCGTTCGCCACACCCTGGCAAAAGTGTTGCCCGCTTCCGGCGATCAGGACGACGCGGATGGTTTCATCCAACTCGATCGATTCGACCGCGGTGCAGAGTGCCTGCGCTGTTGCTTGGTTGATCGTTGTGTGAGTCAGCGTGAAGGTGGCGATGCCGTTGCGCAGAGTGGTACGGAGTGTCTGGGCTCGCATGGGTTTGGCTGTTCTCATGCGGCGCCGAATTGCTTGCGCAGATCCTTCTTCAGAATCTTTCCCATCGGGTTCTTGGGCAGCTCGGGCAGGAAGTGGATGATCTCCGGTTTCTTGAAGCTGGCCAAACGCTGGCGACAGAACTCGATGATGTCGTCGGCGCCGAGCATGACCTCGGGGCGCGTCACCACCACCGCGCAGATCCGTTGTCCCCACTCGACGTCGGGTACGCCGATCACGGCTGCCTCTTCGACGCTCGGGTGCGAATAGAGCACTGCTTCAACCTCCGCCGGCGCGATGTTCTCGCCGCCGCGGATGATCATGTCGTCCTTGCGACCGGCGAGAAAGATGTAGCCGTCGGAGTCGAGCCAGCCCATGTCGCGTGTCGGCAACCAACCGTCGGCGTTGAGCGGCGAACTGGCACCCTCCTTGGCGGCGTAGCCCTTCATCACGCGTGGTGTACGCACCCAGATCTCGCCCACTTCGCCAGCCGGGAGGTCATGGCTGTCGTCGTCCACCACCTTTACCTCAACGTCCGGTAGCGGACGACCAATGGAGACGAGGCGCTTCAAGCGCAACTCGACTTCCGCGGCTGAGCCGTCGAGCCGATGATCGTCGGGACCGAGCACGGTCAACGTCGAAGTGGTTTCGGTCTGCCCGAACGCGTTGACGAAGCCGACCGTCTTCGGGAACATCTCGAGCGCGCGGCGGATCACCGGGAACGGCATGGCGGCACCACCGTAGGAGAGATTCTGCAGGCTCGACAAATCGCACGTGGCGAAGTCGGGATGGTCGATGAGCTGCTTCAGCATCGTCGGCACGACGAAGGCGTGGGTGACCTGCTCGCGCGCAACCGTGTGCAGCCACTCGGTGGCGTCGAACTGGCGCAGCAGCACGAGTTTGCGACCGGTAAACAGATTACTCATCACGTTGGTGGCACCGGCGATGTGGTAGAGCGGTACGCACAACAACGACGTGCCGCGCGGCGTGCCATCGGCCAGCTCGACGTTGGCGGTAACGTAGGCAGTGAAGTCGTTGAAGCGCAGCATCACGCCTTTCGGCAGCGCGGTGGTGCCACTGGTGTACATCAAGATCGTGGTGTCGTCGTCGTTGGTCTCGCGCTCCTGGAATTCAGCGGCGGCCGCGGCGATGAGTGGCTCGATATGCCGAAAGCCTTCGTGCTCGCCCTCCATCGCGATGCAGGTGGTGACGCTCGGCAGCTTGGGAAGCAGCTGCCGCACGGTCTCGACGTAGCGATCACCGACGAGCAGCACCTTGGTCTCGGCGGCGCCGAGCATGTACTCCAGCTCCGGCAGCTTGGCGCGGTAGTTCACCGGAATGAATACCGCATTGAGCGCGGCGGCGGCGAAGTAGGCTTCCACATATTGCGCCGAGTTGGTCTGCAGCACGGCGATGCGATCGCCGCGGCGGACGCCGATGCCTTCGAGCGCGTTGGCCAGCCGCTGAATGCGCTCCCACAGTTCGCCGTAGGTGCGGCGTTGCGTGTCGTAGACGAGGATCTCCTGGTCAGGAAACATCATCGCCGGAATGCTGACGAAGTTGGACGTGTTCACGATGCCTCCCTCAAAAGTGACAGTATGCAGTCGGCAGTGGGCAGTGTTGAGACTCAGAGTGGCGCGTCGGACCAGCGACTGTCAACCGCGGCGAGCCGCGCCTCCAGCGCCAAGCCATCGCGCAGCGATTGGTCGAGTCCTTCGTGCACGGCGCGCTTGGTGCGAGCCGCGAGTGACGGTTCGATCGCACTCAGACGATGTGCGAGTGCCGATGCTTCCGACTGCAACTCAGCCGTTGGAACCACCCGGGTGACCAGACCGAAGTGTTGCGCCTCGGTTGCGTTGAGCATGCGACCGGTCAGCACTAGATCGAGCGCGCGACCGAGTCCGAACAAGCGCGACGTGGTTTGCGTGCCGGCAACACCGGGAATCATTCCGAGTCGTGTTTCCGGCAAACCGAAGCGCGCGTTGTCGGCAGCGACGCAGAGGTCGCACAGCATCGCCATCTCGAAGCCACCGCCGACGGCGTAGCCGTGCACGGCCGCGATCGTGATCTGCGGCAGACTCTTCAGTGTACCCCACACGTCGCGCTGAAAGCGCACCGCGCGTGCGACAGTGGGCGACGGGGCGGTGCCGAACTCGCGTACGTCACCACCCGTGCTGAACGCCGGCCCATTGCCGCGCAGGATCATCACCCGGATATCCGGATCGTCGCGCACCGCCGTCAGCGCGGCAAACAACGCGTCGCGCATCGCGACGTTGTACGCATTGAGGACGGCGGGTCGGTTGAGCGAGACGATCGCCACCGGCCCGTCGGTCTCGTAGAGAACCGCGGGCATGACGCTTCCGTTCCCCCTCACGGCGGATCAGGAGGCAGACTAGTCGCTCGACGGCAGCGGCTTGGCTTCCTTGATTTTCATCTCCTGTCCGCAGCACTCGACCGCGCCGGTGCCCGGCTTGTTGCACAAGGCCTCGGTGCCACAGGTCGCGCACAGGTATCGTTTGCCAAGTTGGTTTGCCATGAGTCACCTCTCTTCAACTGTACTGGTCATGATCGATAGAACGGTCGCGCTGTAATGGTCAAATCGATTGGTTGATCGTTGACGCCGGCCTGCAACACGGTGCCGATATCGCCCGCGCTGCGATGCACGTAGCCGAGGGCGATGATGGAGGAAAGCGCGGGTGACGCCGCCGCACTGGTGACATGGCCGACGTCCTTGCCGTCGCGGGTCAGCGTCGTCCCTGCCGGCGGAACGATCGATGCCTCCCCGACAAGTCCGGAGAGTTTGCGATTCACATGGCCGCGCGCGGCGACGCGCTCGACGACTTCTTGGCCAAGATAGCAACCCTTGCTGAAACTGATCGCGTCGTCGAGGCCGACTTCCATCACCAGGGTCTCTTCGTCCATATCGAGTCCGTACCAAGGAATGCCGGCTTCGAGTCGCAGTACGTTGAGGGCGTCGAGCCCCACCGGTGTCGCACCCGCCGCAGTCAATCGTTGCCACACGGTCGCCGCGTTGGCGCGAGCGCTCAGCAGACGGAATCCCGTCTCGCCGGTCTGACCGATCGCCACCACACGAACGGTAACGCTGTCGATCGTGATCTCGCGATGCTGATACGGTTGCAGATCGGCGAGCGTTGCGCCGGTGACATCGGACAGTAACGGAGCGGCGCGCGGCCCTTCGATCGACAGCAACGCGTCCATGTCGTCGCCGATCGCCAGCTCCACGTCGTCAGCGATGATGAAGCGTTCGAGCGCTTTCCGCACCGCGTCGACGCGTATCGCCGGAACGTCGAGCAGGACACGGTCGGCGAGTACGAAGACGTACAAATCCGCGACCACTCGGCCTTGGATGGTGAGCAGCGCCGCGTGCGTGCCGCTCCCGGGCGCAAGCTGTTTCACGTCATTGGTGAGCTGGCCTTGTAGGAACGTGATGCGGTCTTCGCCGGTGACGGCGATGAGACCACGATGCCGCGCATCGAGAATACCGACGGCGCGGCGGACAGCCTGCCATTCGCGCTGTGGCGATCCGAACGCGCGCGGCACGCGCACGCCGAACGTGTCGTCACACGTAGCACCGGCTGCCGCCTGCGCTCGGTCGAGATCTGCCCAGCTCATTGATCGAGGGTGGTAACAAGAAACCCAAGCGAGCGAAAGCGTGGCGTCGGGCCCCTATGACAACGGAGTTCACCTCGGCGATAGAACAGTAGCTTCCGACGCTCGTCGGTTTCCGCCGCTCGGATTGCCCGCTATGATCCGCGCCCATGAAGATAGTGTCGGCCCGCGAGGCGATTCGTGCAATCCCCGACGGCGCGCGTGTCGTGTTCCCTCACGACGCCGTTGAACCGACCGAGATCTATCAAGCCTTCGCTGCGGAGTACCAGCGCTTCACCGCGCTGCGGCTCTACTCCGGCCTGCAGTTCGGCAGCTATCCGTTTCTTCAGGCCGGTCTCGGGACGCACTTCAGCTACACGACCTGGCAAGCGTCGCCGAAGCTGCGACCGTTGGTGCGAGACGGCCGCATCGAGATTCTCCCGCTGCGCTACCGCGACGTGCCGCGCATGGTTGCGCGCACCGGGACAATTGTTCCCGATGTCGTGGTGGCGCAGGTCAGCAAACCACGTCATCACGAAGTGAGCCTCGGGATCGCGTTGAGCTTCTACCGCGAGCTGATCGACAACGCATCGCTAGTGATCGCTGAAATCAACGAGCACATGCCGTGGACGCGCGGGCCGACGCGCGTGCCGATCAGTGCGATTGATCTGGCTGTGGAGTCGTCGCATCCGCTCGGCGAGTATCGATTTGCGCAGAAGAGTGCGCGTGATGAGCAGATCGTCGAGAACGTGCTCGGGGTGATTCCCGCCGGCGCGTGGGTGCAGTTCGGCGTCGGGGCCATTCCCGACGCGGTCCTGAGCCGGCTGCACGAGATTCGCGGTGCCAACGTGTTCTCGGGTATCGTCACGGACGGACTGCTCGACTGCATCCGGCGCAGCCGGCATCGCGTGCGCGTCATCACCGGCGAAGCCGGCGGCACCCGGCCGCTATACGATTTCGTTGGCGAGTCGGCGCAAGTCGAGTTTCAACCGGTGAGCGTCACTCATAGCGTTGCCGAGCTGGCGAAACGCGCGCCTTTCGTGTCGGTGAACTCGGCGATCGAGGTCGATCTCTCCGGCCAGATCAACGGCGAGACGATCGATGGCGTGCAGGTCAGCGGCGTCGGTGGCAGCCTGGACTTCCTCGAAGGGGCCGAGCACTCGCGCGGCGGCGCGTCGATCATCGCGCTGTCGTCGACAACCGAGGACGGCACTCGCTCGAAGATCGTTGCGCACCTCGGCGAGCAGACGCCGGTGACGATCCCGCGCTTTTGCGCCGACTACATCGTCACCGAGTACGGCGCCGCGCGCTTGCGCGGCAAGACGCTGCGCGAACGCGCCGCGGCGCTGATGACGATCGCGCATCCGGATTGGCGCGACCGCTTGACGGCGGAAGTGTGAAGCCTCCCATCACGGGAGGTCGTTGCGGTCGACTACCTCGATATCGACCGCCATGGTGTTGTTGGCAGTATCGGCGCCGTCATCGACGGCGTTGAAGGCGGCGGTGTCGACGGCATCCGCTTCCACATCGACGCTGCAGCGAAATGGCGTCGTGGCGGTGACCGACAAGACGGCTTCGACGGGAAACTTGACCGTGAAGCTGCCGTAGACCCTTCCGCCCCTGGGGACCGTCGCGGTGGCTTGCAGCCCGGGGACGAGTGAGCCGGCATTGGAATCGACCTGCGTCACCGTGCCGGCGGGACACGAGCCGTCGGTAACGGCCAACGAGTAGTCGCGAGTTGCCGGGGCGCTTGCACCGAATTCAATGTTCGACACCGCCACGCGCACGGTGCGCGATACGGACGGTTTGCCCTTGGTCATGAAGAGGCGGACTGGATAGAGTACGCCGACAGAGAAATCGGGTCCCTGCGCGCGGGTCTCCGCGATGCCGTTGGGTCCGGAGTTGACGACGATGGTGTTCTTGTTGCCGCAGGCAGCGTTCACGGCGAGGACTTGGACGTCGTCGCCCGCGGCGACGTTGTTGGCAGTGGTTTCGACAACCTTGTTCGGCCCGCACCGAATCACAGCGGTCGTCGCCTTGGCGGTGCCGGCGGCTTGGATTTGCACATCATCGCCGGCGGCGGTGGTGCTGGCGATGCCGTTGCCGCCGACCGTGACGCACGTCGCGTTGGCTTGCCCGGCGCCCGGGGCGAGTACGGTCGAGTCATCGACGGCCGCGGTTGTGTTGGCGACGCCATCGGCGCCGGTGTCGATCACCGGCGTATTCGCGTTCGCGCAGCCGGCCGAGACTGCCACGAGTTGCACATCGTCGCCCGCGGCGGTGGTATCTGCGGTCATGTTAGTGCCACATCTGATCTCGGCCTGATTGGCCAATCCCTTGCCGGCCGTGATGACTTGCACGTCATCGGTTCCCAGCGGCACCGTGGTTTCGCACACGCCATTGGCGCCACTGTCGATGACCACCGCGCTCTGCAGGCCTTTGCCGGGTGGGATCACCTGGATATCAGCGACGACGCGTGAACCGGACGCCAGTGCCAAGAGTGTGGCGATGATCGAGGGTCGAACGACCGATTTCATTCATCCTCCTTCAATCGGGCAGCGACCATAGACATCGCTAGTGTTATGGTCGCCGAGATCGCACGAGTCGTCAATCGAGAATGTGCGAGCACCGCATCTGCGAGCATGCGTTGACCGAGTATGTACGTGTGCTCTAAATGCCTCGCACAGGGAGGGCGCGATGCAAATCCAGAAAACCGGGATCGTTATGGTCGGTGTGATCGGATTGCTGGCGATCGCCGGCCGAAGTCAGTCGGCGCAGCCGCAGTGGGCGCCTAACGACTGGGCGAAGGAGGAAACGCTGAAGCTCTGCACCAACGACCCCGGCGAAGGGGAATACTGCTTTAAGGTTTGGCTAGTTGTGGTCGATGGCGATGTGTACGTGCGGCTGGGCTCGAAGGCTGCCGACCGCATGAGCAAGAACGCCACCGGAATGAGCTTGCCGGTCGAGATCGCCGGACATCGATTTGAGCACGTGCGCGCGACAGAGGCGCCAGACAAGGTCGAGGGAGTCAACAAAGCCATCGGCGAGAAGTATTGGAGCGACGTATTCGTGCATCTCATGAATCACCCGCTGACGCTGCGGCTGCGGCCCGAGGACGCGGCGGCCTCACGCTGACATTCCCGGCTGATTGCGCTAGTGAAGGAAGACTCTCGCCGCCAGGGCGGGAGGAAAACACGGAATCGAGGTGTGAGCGCAATGGCAGAACTGAAACTTCCTTCCGGTGGCGACCGTATCCGCGTGCGTGACGGCAAGCTGCAGGTTCCCGACAATCCGATCCTCCCATTCATCGAGGGCGACGGTACCGGCCCCGACATTTGGCGCGCGAGCCAAGCGGTCTTCGACGCCGCGGTGCAGAAGGCCTCCGGCGGCAAGCGCCGCATCGTGTGGATGGAGGTGCTCGCCGGCGAGAAGGCGTTCAATCGCACCGGTAACTGGCTGCCCGACGAGACCGTCGCCGCATTTCAAGAACTCATCGTCGGCATCAAGGGTCCGCTGACGACACCGATCGGCGGCGGTATCCGCTCACTCAACGTCGCCTTGCGGCAACTGCTCGATCTGTATGTCTGCTTGCGGCCGGTGCGCTACTTCACCGGCGTGCCGAGTCCGGTGAAGCGTCCCGAAGCCGTCGACATGGTGATCTTCCGCGAGAACACGGAAGACATCTACGCCGGCATCGAGTGGCAGTCGGAGTCGTCTGATGCGCGCAAGATCGTCGCATTCCTGCAGAAGGAAATGGGGGTCAAGAAGATCCGCTTCCCCGAGACCAGCGCGATCGGGATCAAGCCGGTGTCGCGCGAGGGCTCGGAGCGCCTGGTGCGCGCCGCGATCGACTACGCCCTGCGCCATCAGCGCCGCAGCATTACGTTGGTGCACAAGGGCAACATCATGAAGTTCACCGAGGGTGCGTTCCGCGATTGGGGCTACGCGCTGGCGACGCGCGAGTTCCGCGCGCAAGTGATCACGGAACGCGAGAGCTGGATTCTTGGTAACCGCGAGGCCAAGGCCGATATTTCGGCCGAAGACAACGCGCGCGCCATCGACCCGGGCTACGACCTGATGACGCCCGATCAGCAGAAGACCGTGCTCGCCGACGTCGAAGCGGCGCTCACGCTGTGGGGCACGCACGGCAACGGCCAGTGGAAGAAGAAGCTGATGATCCGCGATGCGATCGCCGACATCACGTTGCAGCAGGTGCTGACGCGGCCGCGCGAGTTCGACGTGATTGCGACGTTGAATCTCAACGGCGACTATCTCTCCGACGCGCTGGCCGCGCAGGTCGGTGGCATCGGCATCGCGCCCGGCGGCAACATCAACTACGTCAGCGGGCATGCGATCTTCGAAGCCACGCACGGCACCGCACCGAAGTACGCCAATCTCGATCAGGTCAACCCGGGCTCGGTGATTCTCTCCGGCGAGATGATGTTCCGCCACCTCGGCTGGGACGAGGTCGCGGATCTCATCATCAAGGGCGTGGAAGGCGCGATCACGGCCAAGACCGTCACCTACGACTTCCATCGCTTGATGGAGGGGGCCACCAAAGTGAAGTGCTCGGAGTTCGGCCAGGCGATCATCAAACACATGTGAGATGACAGTAGGCAGTAGGCAGAGGGCAGTAGGCAGTGCGGAATGTGGAATGATTGACCCATCTGCCACCAGCGATCTGCCATCAGCCATCGGCCATCAACCAATCCGATGGCCCTGCTGAGCATTCTGGCGGCGAAGGCGCAGCGCGGCGAGCAGATCTTCACCGCAGAGATCAGTCCGCCGCGCTTGTACCTCGAAATCGATCGCATCGTCGGCATTGCGCGGCGCTTGCGTGCGCTCGGGCTCGACGCCATCGCTGTTACCAATTCGACCGGCGGCGGCTACAAGTTCAGTCCGTGGGCGATCGTCGAAGACATTCAGCGGGCGATGGGGCACGTGCCGCTGATCATTCATCTGACGGCGCGCGACGAAGGCTCGGCGCGCAGCGTCTACTACCACTTGCACGAGATGTCGCTGAAGGGCGTGCGCGACGTGCTGATCATCCGCGGCGACCCGTCGCCCGGTAACTCGAAAGTGCTCGACTCGTACCGCTTCAACACCACCGATCTGGTCCAGATGGTGGCCGGCTATCGCGCCGGCACGTTGATCGACGGTTCGCAGAGCGAACCTTTGCCGACGCTCGACGTCTTCGTCGCCGCGCATCCCGAGTTCCCCGAGCGCGCGCTCGATAAGCACTTCCGCTTCCTGCGTGGGAAGATCGATGCGGGCGCGAACGGGTTGATTGCCAACATCGTCACCGACGTTGACGGGTTTGTCCGCTATCGCGACCGCGCGGTCGCTGCGGGAATCACGTGCCCGATCGTGCCGTCGCTCTTGCCGCTGAACAGCGCGCGTCGCTGCGACTTCTTGAGCGCGCAACTGCACATCCCGGTTCCGCCTGCGGCGGTCGAGCAGCTCCGCAGTGCCGATCGCGATCGCGCGCATCAGTTTGGACTCGACGATCTTGTCACCAAGCTCCGTCGTCTGGTTGCCGAAGGGGCTCCCGGAGCGAACTTCAACATCGTCGTCCCCAGCGATGCCGAGGTGATCGTTGAAGCGCTCAACGCGTTTCGCGGTGGCGGTTACCGGCGATCACGCTGATTCATTGCCCGACGCATGTGCCCGATGGGCACGGCGTGGCAACCACACGGAGAAGGACGATCCCTTGCCGACTTCGCTGTCGACCGTGATGGTGCCGCTGAGCATCTCGACCAGGCGCCGCACGATGTAAAGGCCCAGGCCGGCGCCGCCGCTGCGTCGCGTCGGCGAGTGGTCGACTTGCCGGAAGGGCTCGAAGATGAGCTCGAGTGCTTCGGACGGAATGCCGATGCCGGTGTCGCTGACGCGGAACTCGACGCCGCCGTCGCGTGTGTGTGCGCACACCGTGATCTGGCCCTCGTCGGTAAACTTGATGGCGTTGCCGATCAGGTTCTTCAGCACCATGCGCAGTTTGACCGGATCGGTCGACAGGGTGATGGGCTCGCTGCTGACCTCCCACTGCACCGCAAGCTGCTTCTTGCGCGACACCGCTTGCATCTCGGCACCGACCTCATCGAGCAGCGTGTCGATCGCCACGACTTCCTGGTTCAAGGGCACCTGCCGGCTCTCGAATCGGCTGAGATCGAGCGTTGCGTTGACGAGATCGAGCAACTCCAGAGCGTTCTTGTTGGCGCGACGCAAGATGTCGGCTTGTTCATCTGAGACCGCGCCAAACGTGCCGTCGAGCAGCAACTCATTGTAGCCCATGATCACGGTCAGAGGATTGCGCAACTCGTGCGACATGGTGGCGACGAAGTCCGAGCGGAAACTGTCGGCGCGCTCCAGCTCTTCCACCAGCCGCGCGTTTTCCAGCGCGAACGAGCCGAGCTGCGCGATGCCGCGTGCGATGCGCAGCTGCTGCGGTGTGAACGACTCGTCGCGACTGAGGTACGAGGCGCTCAGCACGCCGATGAGTTCGCCAGCGCGTCGCAGCGCGACAAACATGATGGCGTTCGTCCCTCCGGGACGGAACATCGCCAGCGCGCGCCGGCCGCGAGCGTCGGCGCGCCGAACCTGCACGAGTTCTTCGCGCTCGAGCTGCTCGTGCAGCGGCCGAATGAGGGCCAGTGGAAACTTCATCACCCGCATCGCTTCCCATTGCTCGGGCGTATGCCCGTGGCCGGACATGGGAACGTAGGCCTCTTCGCCGGGCTGCCACAGGTAGATGTGACTCGCATCGCAGGGCAGCACCTCGGTGGTGAGTCGACACAGCCGCTCCAGTACCACTGGGGTGGCCAGCGATGTAATCATTTCGCTGCCGACCCGAGCCAGTGCGGCGGTGACGTCGACATCTTCGCGCAGTTGTTCGCGCTGGACCTGTAGCGCGGCTTCGATTCGCTTCTGTTCGGTGAGATCACGCGCGATGCCTTGGACGCCGACGGGCACGCCAGCGCGAAAGATCACGCGGCTGTTGACTTCGAGCGGCACGCGCCGCCCGTCTTTGGCGACAATCTCCAACTCGTAGGTCGCCGTCGTCGTCTCGGCCCCAGCGCGCAGCACCCAGGGCAGAACCGCGTCGAGATACTCGGGCGGCACGATCTGCGCGATGTTCATCTGCAGCGCTTCCTCGCGACTGTAGCCGCTGATGCGCTCCGCAGCATTGTTGACGGCGGTGAAGTTCCCGGCGAAATCGTGGGTGTAGTTGAGGTCCTTCGCGTTATCGAACAGCTCGCGATAGCGCTCTTCGCTTTCGCGCAAGGCTTCTTCGGTGCGTTTGGCTTCGGTGATGTCGCGCGCGACGGCGTACGAGGTGCCGTCGACCATGCGCGACCCGCTCCACGACAGCCACCGATAGGAGCCGTCCTTGTGGCGATAGCGATTGACGAAGTGGACGGGTTGAGTGTCTGCTTGGCGAAGGGCGCGGGTAGCCGCTACGTCGTCGGGGTGGACGAACTCGATCCACGGCCGCGCCCGCAGTTCATCCAGGGTCCAGCCCAGGCATCGAGTCCACGCAGGGCTCAGCTCGTGGAAGCGGTCGTCAGGCTCGGTGGTGGCGAGCAGTTCCGGCGAGAGCGCAAAGAAGCGGTCGCGATCCATGCGGCGTGCCTACGGACTTCTTGTAACACACGCGTGCCGCCTTCGAGAGGGGCCGCGTCGAAAGGGCCTAGGCTCCCCGCATCAGGTGGAGGAGGGCGCCAATGAGGCCACCCAGCAACAACAGCGCGTTGGCGATGGCGGTCAGCAGGGCGCCGGTGGAACGCTGCTTGGGATCAGCGACGTAGCCACGGGCATAGATGGCACGCGCGGCGATGAACACCAGCCCGAGCGCCGCACCGATTCCGGCGCTCACATACGTTGCGAACATCCACAACGCCGGGACAAATATCACGAGCTGTTCGAGCGTGTTCTGGTGCACACGGAAGTGGCGTTCGAAGATCGGGTGGCCGATGGTGGCCGGCGCCTCGACGCCATAGCGTCCACGCGCTTGTCCAACCTGCACGCCGAGGACGAAGTACTCGATCAATGCCAACGCAGCTACGATCGCGACTGCTTCCATATCAACCCCCTCCGGTTCTGGGCGCCTTTACTCGGCGCGCGTCGTCACGTGTCACTTCACCGCAGCAGGCGCGCCAGTGCCATTTGGTGCTGGCCCTCCCAGCGTTCTAGGCGGGCGCGGTAGCGGGCGCGCAGAGCGGGTGCGCCGGCGGCGATGTCGTTCTGTTCGCTCGGATCGCCGTGTCGATCGTACAGTTGCTCGGCATCGACGTGCGGCGTGTAGACGTAGCTGTAGTGGGCGTCGCGCAAGCCAAACCGCGCCACGCCGTTCTCGGTAAAATTCATCACCGTACGATTCGGATCCTCGCGCAGCAGCGACATGCCGTCCCCGGGTTCGGCGTCGGTCATCCCGAGAATGTCGAGGATTGTCGGTTTGAGATCGACCTGCGAACCCAACTGCGCGATCCGTGGCGGCAACCCGAGTCGGCGGGGGTGCAGAATGAAGCACGGGATGTGGACGTTCTCTTCGTAAATCGCTCCGGCATGGCCGAAGGTGTTGGGATGTTCGCCGAAGGCCTCGCCGTGATCGCCGAGGACGAGCAGGAGCGTGTTCTCGGCCACCCCCGTCTCCTTCATCCACTCATACAACTCGGCCAGCAGGCGCAGGTTGTAGTCCACCAAGCGATCGTACGCCTGGTGATCATCGCCCGCGGCTGACTCGCCAGGAATCATGTCGATCGAGTAGGGGTGGTGCGGGTTGCTGGTGGCGGCGATGATGAAGAACGGTCGCTGATCGCGCGCGCTGAGCGTTCGCTTGAGTTGATCGAGCAGCAAGCGATCGTCGTAGCCCCACGGCAGCAACGCGTAGTGCTCCTTGTCCGGCCAGTCGTTGGAGTCGAGCACCTCGTCGAAGCCGCGCGCGGCAAAGCTGCGCACGTCGTCGTAGTTGAGGTCGGCGGTGACGAACAAGTGCGTCGCGTAGCCGGCGCGACCGAAGATCTGCGCCATCGAGTCGGCCACCACCGCTTTGCCCGCACTGGTCCAGAAGGCCCCGATGTAGGGATAGACGCCGTAGAGGATGGAGAACATCGCGTGCGCGGAGGTGGGCACCGGCGCGTACACGTTGTCGAACACGACCGCCTCATCGCGGAAGCGCAGCAAGCCGCGGCCTGCGGGTGCGGCGAGGTTGTAGAGTGCAACGCTCGACGAGCGCGTCGATTCGAGCAGGAAGATGAGCACGTTGGTCGGCCGCTCGGTGGCGTGATAGCGCTGGTGGGCGGCGGTGACTTCGGGTGCGACGGCGAGATCGGAGCCCAGATTGCTGGCTTGCCAAACGTGTTCCTGCTGATTGCCGGCTACTAACCATAACAGCGGGTGCGGTGTCAGCATCGCATCATTTATGATCGGCTTCGGTGCCGCAATGGCGAACGACGCGGTGACCAAGAGCCCGACCAACGTCGCGATGCCAAGTGGTCTGGCCCACGACCAGTCGAGCCGCCACACGAACGGACCCAAGCCGTATCCTATCGCGGCCAGTTGCAGCCCGGTTGTGACCTCGGGGACTTCGAGCACATTCGCCGCCGTCACGATGTGGCGAGTCCAACCGATCATCCGCACTTCGTCCGGCCCGAGTGGCGTCATGAAGAGCGCGAAGTGTGCGAGACCGAAGATTTCGACGATGGACAATCCCGGCAAGATGATCAGCCCGAGCGTCCAGGCGACGGTGCGCGATGCGACGCCGGGACGCGGCACGGTGCGGCGCCACAGCAGCACCATGATCACCAGTGCCGCAAACACCGAGATCTCCTGCCCACAGAAAAGCAGCAGGTGCGAACAGTTGGCGAACAGGTGGCCACCGGCGAACCAGGCCGATCCGTACTCCGCCGTCAGTCGCATCTCACTGAACTTCACGTACAGACTGACCAGGAAGAATGTGACGAGCTGACCGAGGAGCCAAGTGAACGGGCGCGCCAACACCGCGCGATAGCGCTGCCAGCAACCGGCGACCCAAGCGGTCGCCGAGGATACGGCGGTGATCATGAAAGTGTGGGAGGGTACTGCGAACCGACCGAATTGGTCAAGCGCGACCACTCGGCCGCAACGCGGACATCTCGCCAACGTGCCCGCGCACTCGCCGTATCTTCAATGCCGTACGCCGCGGACGTCGAAGTAGACCACCCGTTCGCGTTCACAGAGGTGACATTCGAGGTGGACGACGCGCAGTTGGCCGCGGGAGCCTTCGCCGCGTATGGAGAAGCGGCCACCGCATTGACACTGTTCGCGCAGCAGGGCGGCGTCAATCTCGCCGTAGTCGGCGACCGCGATGGGGTTGTCCTCGTTGCGGCCCGGACGCCTCCCCTCGCGGCGCCATATGCGCGCCTTGCGCCAGCCCACAACCAGTACGGCCAGCAACACCGCCAAGCCGAGCGCGCTACCGATCACGTGCGCGCTCCTCCCGCGTGTTGAACTCGCGGCGCGGCGTGCACCGGACTAGGGCAGGTCTTTGAGGCCCGCGCGAGGTGCGCCCACCAGTGCCACCATCTTCCCCTCGGGCGCCTTGTTTTCATGCATGAGCTGATGGGACAGGGGGATTTCATCGAATTTGAACGTACGCGCCAAGCAGGGATCGATCTTGCCGTCGAGCACGAGCTGATTGAACGCGTAGGCCTGATCGTCATTGGCGAAGTGGGATCCTTGGAAGCGTTTCTGCCGCATCCAAAGATAGCGCAGATCAGCGACCGCGTTGTAACCGGTAGTGCCGGCGCAGATGACCACCATACCGCCGCTGTCGCAGACGAAGATCGACGTCGGAACAGTGTCCTCACCCGGATGCTCGAAGA
The DNA here is from genome assembly GCA_016178705.1 of Deltaproteobacteria bacterium. Lineage (NCBI taxonomy): Bacteria > Pseudomonadati > Myxococcota > Myxococcia > Deltaproteobacteria bacterium. Next base: position 542,089 of record JACOST010000028.1, read on the forward strand.
CGATGCGCGGGCTGCGGCGTTCGCCCAGGACGTCCCAGATCGCCTTGCCGAACGCGCGGCACCCCGCCGCCCACTTGGTGTACGCGTCGGTGTCCTTCCAGTGCGGCATCATGCCCCAGTGGCTGAACTGCTTGCGGTTGATGCAGCCCTTGGCGCCGAGCTTCATGCAGAAATCGAACTTGCGATCGTCACCGACGACGGCGACCGGAACGCCGCCTTGCGCCTTGACGATTTGAATCGCCATGCAGCCGAGGCCGCCGGACGCGCCCCACACCAGTACGACGTCGTTCGGTCGTACCGTGTGCGGCGGCCACGCCATCAGCATGCGATAGGCGGTGGCGCCGACCAGCGAGGGCGCGGCGGCTTCTTCCCACGTGAGGTGCTTGGCCTTCGGCATGCACTGATGCGCCTGCACTTTGGTGAACTGCGCGAAGCTGCCCCAGTTGGTCTCGTAGCCCCAGATTTTGAACGACGGATCGAACATCGGATCGTCGCCCGCCTTCACCGCCGCGCAGTCGCGCTCCCACACGCCGCAATGGATGACGACCTGATCGCCGACCTTCACGCGGGTCACGTCGCGTCCGACCGCGTAGACGATGCCCGAGGCGTCGCTGCCGCCGATGTGAAAATCGCTCGGATCGTAATTCGACTTCTGCCGCGCGGCGATGACGTTGACGGGTGAGCCGAGCGCGGCCCACACGTTGTTGAAGTTCACGCCCGCCGCCATCGTGTACACGAGCGCTTCGTCGGGCTTGAGATCGGGCACGGCGACCTTCTCCACCTGGAACGCTTTGGTCGGTTCGCCAAAACGATCGGCCCGGATGAGCTGGCCGTACATGTACTTGGGAACCTGACCTAGCGGTGGGACTTCGCCGATCTCGTAGAGGTCCTTCGCGCTCATGTTGAGAGTCCTTTCATCTTTGCGGGCCCGACCGCGCACGATCTACCGTGGCGCGTAGGTGAAGGCAACCGACCAGAAGTGAAGCGCGTTTGGTTGACTCGTGCAAGGTGCTTTGGTTGTGTCGGAGCATGCCGATCGCCGAGTGCGTGCGCAGCGGAGCGCGGGTGCATTGTCGTTGCGCGACTCGGACGGCGGCATCATGAGAGCGGCGTTCTGTGTTGCCCCGGGGCAGTTCGAGCTGCGTGACGTTCCCGAACCGGCGCCCGCTCCGGGCGAGGTCTTGATCAAGATCCACAACTGCGGCATCTGCGGCAGCGATCTACACTGGTATCACGGCGGCGGCATTCCGATTCCGTCGGTATGCCCCGGCCACGAAATCAGCGGCGAGGTGGCGGCGCTGGGTAACGGGGTGCGGGGCGTGCGCGCTGGCGACCGCGTCGCGATTGAACCGCTGCTGGTGTGTCACGAGTGTCGCTACTGTCGCAGCGGCGAGTACCAACTCTGCCGTCGGATGCGCATTCGCGGCATTAGTGCGGACGGCGGCTTTGCCGACTACGTGAGCATGCCGGAGTCCGCCGTCTTTCCGCTGCCGCAGTCGGTGGACTGGGAACTGGGTGCGATGGCTGAGCCGATGGCCGTGTGCGTGCATGCGCTGCGGCTCGCAGCGTTGCCGGTGGGCGCGCGGGTGTTGGTGCTGGGTGCGGGCACCATTGGTTTGCTGGCGATCGTGGCTGCACGCGCGGCCGGTGCGGCCGAGGTGTTGATCAGTGCGCGCTATCCGCACCAACACGCGGCGGCCGAACGGCTCGGGGCGCGAGTGTTTGACGCGAGCAGTGAGGGCGCGGCGCGATTGATCGACTACGGCTATCACAATCCCGTCGATGCCGTGATTGAAACCGTCGGCGGTGTAGCGGACACGCTCAACGATGCCGTGCAACTCGTTCGGGCGGGCGGCGTCGTGGTCGTGCTCGGCGTGTTTACCGGTCCGGTGACGTGCAACGGTTTGTTGCTGGTGTCGAAGGAGGTTCGCATCGTCGGTTCGCTGACCTATAGCCGCGCCGGCGTGCGCGCCGAATTCGAGATCGCGTTGCAGCTCCTCGCCGAGCAGCGCACGAGCTTGCGACCGCTGGTTACGCACACCTTCTCGCTCGATCGCGTCGGCGAGGGCTTTGCCGCGGCGAGCGACAAAACGTCTGGCGCGATCAAGGTGACGGTCACATCCTGATTGAGAGGGCGAAGCTTCGCTGATTCGCGTGGCTCGCCAGAAGGCTCGCCCTCCCTCGGATCGTGGGCAGTGCGGAGAGTGATGGGTTGCGGGAGGGCGAAGCTTCCGCTGAGCCGCAGGGCACGGGATGCGCGGCTCGCCGGAAGGCTCGCCCTCCCGGCCGTCTTGTGCGAAGGGGGATTCCGATGGCGTTGCCAGAACGCAAACGCCCGACGACCGGGGTTGTCGTTTCGTCGGACGGACCGACGATCGTCTTCGTCACTGTTTGCACCAAGGATCGTCGTCGTTGGCTTGCCACGCCGCAGGTCCACGCCCTGTTGCGAACGCTATGGGCGGACTCGCGCGCTTGGCGTGTTGGTCGGTACGTTCTCATGCCCGATCACCTTCATCTCTTCTGCGCCCCCGGGGTTTCCGACATCTCGCTGGCGCGTTGGGTGAAATACTGGAAGGCGCAAGTGACTCACCACCATCGTGTCGCGGACCATCAGTGGCAAGCCGGCTGCTGGGACACGCGCTTGCGAACCGGCGAGAGCTACGAGCGCAAGTGGGACTACGTGCGCAACAACCCGGTGCGACAACAGTTGGTCGGAGGCGCGAAGGATTGGCCGTATCAAGGCGAGTTGGCTGTTCTCCCCTGGTATTAGACTCGGATGAGGTCTTGGGAGGGCGAAGCTCCCCTGAGCCGCAGGGCGGGGGATGCACGGCTCGCCGGAAGGCTCGCCCTCCCGTCGGACTGGTTGAACGTACCGAGCGTGATGATTCCGGGAGGGCGAAGCTTCCGCTGAGCCGCGGCAGTGCGCGGTTCGCCGGAAGGCTCGCCCTCCCTTTTCTTTGCGCGCGTACCTGAGTAAGACAGCCACATCATGCCGGACATGGATTGGGGCAAGTCGCTGTACGGAGAGTCGTCCGCACAAAAGAAGGAGCGAACAATGGCCGTTGTCGATGGAGGCACTCTGGTCGGTCGAGTCCTGCGCGAACAGAATGTGAAGCATTTGTTCGCGATCAATGGCGGACACACGTTCCCGATTCTTGCGAATCTGCGCAACAACGACATCAAGCTGATTCACATGCGGCACGAACAAGCGTGCGCGTACGCCGCCGATGCCTATGCGCGCACGACGGCGGGCGTCGGCGTGTGCAGCGTGACGGCGGGCTGCGGCCTGACCAACGCGGTGACTGGCTTGTGCGTGGCGGGACTGACGAACAGCGCCGTGGTGTGCATCGCCGGCCAGCATCCGACGACGGAGGACTACCTCGGTTCGTTCCAAGAGGCGTACGGCTCGGACGTCTGCCGCAGCTTTTCGAAGTACGTGAAGCGGGTGCTCGACTGGAGCACGATCGAATTCGATTTGCGGCTGGCTTTCCGCGAAGCCCTCAGTCCGCCGCAAGGGGTGGGTTTGATCGAGATTCCCACCAACATTCTCTATCACGGCGACGATGAGTCGAAGCAGCGCAAAGGCGCCAAGGTCTACGAGCCGGATGCCGTGCGCTCGCAAGGCGACCCGGCGCAAATCGAACGCGCGCTCGAACTGCTGGTGCGCGCGGAACGGCCGTTGATCGCGTGCGGCGATGGGATCTTCTGGTCACAGGCCGGCGCCGAGTTGCGCGAACTCGTCGACCTGACGCACATCCCAGCCTATGCGCGGCGAGCCGGGCAGGGTGCGATTGCCGAGGATCATCCGCTGGCGATCCGCGGCTCGTGGAAGAAGCCGTTCACCGGTCGCGCGGATGTGGTGTTGGCGATCGGCTTCCGCTTCTGGAGCGGCGAGCATTTCGGCGAGCCTCCGACATGGAACGACAAGGCGACCTATATCCAGGCCGATCCGGTGCCGAGCCGCATCGGGTGGCAGGTGCCGGCGGAAGTTGCGATCGTCGGCGATCCGAAGTTGGTGCTGCGCCAATTGATCGATACGGCCAAGCGCCTGAAGTTGGACTTCTCGCGTCAGCGCCAGTCGGCGTGGGTGAAGGAAGTCGCCGAGGTGCGTGCAAACTACGAGAACCTGATCGACGAGAGCGAACAGAAAGTGCGCGACCGCACCCCTATTCATCCCGATCGACTGGCGCGCGATCTGTGCGCGGTGATGGACAAGGACGCCACGGTCGTCATCGACTCGTTCACGCTCAGCGGTTGGATGACGCAGTGGTTCCGCGCTCGCTTTCCCGGACAAGTTGTCGATGCCGGTCCGCTGGCTCCGGTCGGTCATGGCGTCGGTATGGCGATCGGTGTGCAACTCGCGCGACCAGGTAAGCAAGTCGTGCTCGTCACCGGCGACGGCGGCCTCGGCATCGGCGGCTGGGACATCGAAACCGCGCTGCGCTACGATCTGCCAGTCCAAACCGTGCTGTGGAACAACAGCTCATGGGGCCCGAGCTTTGAGCAGATGCCGTTGCTCAAAGGCCGCACCGATCCGTTCAACATGATCGAGAACATCCGGTACGATCAGATGTTCAAGATCATGGGTTGTCACGGCGAGCACGCCGAGAAACCCGACGAGATCGTCCCGGCGCTCGAACGCGCGTTCAAGTCCGGCAAAGCGTCGCTGATCAACGTGGTTGGCGACAAACGCGTGGGGCATCCGCGCTTAGGCGGTAATCTGCTCGGATCGACGCAGGTCTGAGCGCTCAGATCGCGCCGCCGTCGCGCAGAGCGGCGATCTCCCGCGCTGACAAACCGAGCAACTCAGACAACACCTCGTCGGTATGTTGTCCGATCGTTGGCGGTGGCGTCACTGAGGGCTCCGGATCGTCCGAGAGTTTGATCGGCGTGCCGATCACCTTCACGCTGCCGCGTCCGGGATACTCGACCTCGCGCACGATGGCGCGTTCGACGAGGTGCGGATCGCGGCCGACTTCGGGGAGCGTCCGCACCGGTGCGCTGGGGATGCCGGCGGCGGCGACGGCGTGCGCCACGTCATCGCGGTTGCGAGTGATCGTCCATTTTTCAACTTCGGCTTCGATCGTCTGCCAATCGGCGGCGCGCTCGGGCACGCCGTGCCAGCGCGCGTTGGCGAGCATGTCGGGACGGTCCATCAAGCGGCAGAGATCGAGCCAGTGTTGGTTCGACACGCACATGATGGCGACGTAGCCGCCATCGGCGCAGGGGAAGTTGTTGTACGGCGTGGCACCACCAACGACATGCCGATTGCCGCTGCGAGTGATTTCCTGGTTCAGTTCGTAGAACGGCGCGAGATAGCTGAGCAGGGCGGGGACGGCGGCGTCGAACATCGCGACTTCGACACGTTGCCCGCGTCCGGTTCGTTCGCGCTCCCGCAACGCAAGCAGGATTCCGGCGAGCAGATGCGTGGCGCCGAGCATATCGATGAACGTCGGTCCACACTTCACCGGCGGTAAGTCGGGGTAGCCGGTGATGGCCATCGCGCCGACGAGGGCCTGAATGGTGAAGTCCATCGCGGGGTAGCCGACATATGGACCGGTGGTGCCGAAGCCGCTGCCAGAGGCGAAGACGAGGCGCGGATTGCGCACGCTGACCACGTCGTAGCCGATGCCGAGTCGTTCCATCACGCCGGCGGCGAAGTTTTCGACGATCACGTCTGCATGTTCGGTGAGCTGCAGAAACAGCTCGCGTCCGCGCTCGTGCTTGAGGTTGATGGTGACGCCGCGCTTGTTGGCGTTGAGCATGAGGAACGGATAGCTGGCGCCGCCGGGCGAGCGGTCCATGCGCCGCAAGACGTCGCCCTGCGGCGACTCGATCTTGATGACGTCGGCGCCGTGATGCGCGAGCAGGAGTGAGCAGTACGGGCCGTTGTAGATCTGCCCCAGTTCGAGCACGGTGAGGCCGGCGAGCGGTCGCGTCGACGCGGTCATGATTGGGGGGGTGTAGCAGGTGTCGCCGGGCAGGGGCCAGCGGCGACGCAATTCAATACCCGGCTTGCGCTACCGCTGGCAGACGCTGATACTCGCGGCAAATCTCATCCGGAGGTGCTGTGATGAAGCTCTACAACATGAACCTGAGCAACTTCGCTTCGAAGTGCCGGCTGGCGATCTACGAGAAGAACGCGCCGGTCGACATCGTCGCGATTCCCGGCGGCGAGTTGAAGTCACCCGAGTATTTGAAAGTCTACCCACTCGGGAAGACGCCGGCGCTGGAAGTGAACGGGCAGATCATCGGCGAATCGGAAGTCATCGTCGAATACTTCGAAGAGAAGTTTCCCGACAAGCCGTTGCTGCCGAAGGACCCCGAGAGCCGGGCGCGGTCGCGTGGCTTCGGCCGTTTCCACGATCTGTATCTCGAACCACCGATCCGGGCGCTGTTCCCGCAAGTGGCGGCGAAGGAGAAGGATCAGAAGTTGATCGCCGACAAGCTGGCGGAAATCAAAACCCGCTTCGATCAACTCGAAGGCATGTTGTCGTCGGGGCCGTACGCGTTGGGGAGCGCGTTCACGCTGGCCGACTGCGCGGTGATCCCGACGATGTTCTTCGCTAACTTGCTGTTGCCGATGCTCGGTGGCGCGGCGCCGACCGAGGGGCGTCCGAAGCTCGCCGCATGGTGGGCCAAGGTGCAAGAGCGCCCCGCCGTGCAGAAGGTGCTCGGCGAGCAGCAGCAGGCTCTGATGGAGATGCAGCAGCGGCGGTAGGGGTCAGGGGCTAGGGGTTAGGGGTTAGGGTCTGGGAAACGGCCGGCGCCCTACGCGGGCGATGGTGTTGAGTGCCGCGTCGTCGATTGATGTGGCGATAGCTCGCGCCGCCTGAACGTAGGCATCTCGACTCATCGCACTGGAGGATCACTCATGGGCTACGAATTCATCAAATACGAGAAGGACGGGCGCATCGCCCGCATCATGATCAATCGGCCGGAGGTGATGAATTCCCTGCACCCGATGGCGAATCAGGAACTGTCGGCGATCTTCGACGATTTCGCGGGCGATCCCGAGTGTTGGGTGGCGATCGTCACCGGCGCGGGTGAGAAGGCGTTCTCGGCGGGCAACGACCTGAAGTACTCGGCGCAGCACGGCATGGGTGCGGTATCGATGGGCAAGGGCGGTTTTGGCGGCCTCACCGCGCGCTTCGATTTGTTCAAGCCGGTGATCGCGGCGGTCAACGGCTTCGCGCTCGGTGGCGGGTTCGAGATCGCGCTCGCGTGCGACATCATCGTCGCCGCCGATCACGCCCGCTTCGGCTTGCCGGAGCCCAAGGTCGGCTTGGCGGCGCTGGCCGGCGGCATGCAGCGATTGCCGCGCCACATTCCGCCGAAAATCGCGATGGGTCTGATGCTCACCGGCCGTCATCTGATGGCGGCGGATGCGCTCAAACTCGGCATCGTCAACGAGGTCGTGCCGTTTAAGGACTTGGCGGCCACGGCGGATCGCTGGGCGAATGAGATTCTCGAATGCTCGCCAACCTCGGTGCGCGCCACTAAGCAGGTCGCACTCCTCAGCGAGGGGATGCCGCTCGAAGATTCGCTCAAGAAATCCTATCCGTTGGTCGGTGCCCTGTTCGGGTCGGAAGACATGATGGAGGGCGTTACAGCGTTTGCGCAGAAGCGCAAGCCGCAGTGGAAGGGGAAGTAACCCTCGCCCCGTCAGGGGTGCCTAAGATGACAGAAGCCCGAGGGAGATACTCTCCCTCGGGCTTCTGTGCTTGTCAGAGCGGGCGACCGGGTTCGAACCGGCGACTTCAACCTTGGCAAGGTTGCGCTCTAGCCAGCTGAGCTACGCCCGCACGCATCGGAATCTAGCGAAGGATTGCCGCGGAGTCAAAACAGACTGAACGAACAGGCGGAAACGAATACCAGGACGGCACTGCGCGTCTAATCGGCCATGAATCGTATTGCGAAACACGAACTCCCCAAGCAGCGGGTCGCCGCGCGCATGCGCCGTTTGGGGCTTGCCGTCCGTTCCGTGCACTCCAACCTGGGACACGATCTGTTGGTCGACGATCATCTGCTGGTCAGTTTGCGCGTCGCCTTTCCCAGCGTTCGCCATCACCGCGTGCGTGTGGGTGGGCGCGAGTACCGTTATCGGTACCCCAGTTGGCACTTCAACTTTCACCACCACGGCGAGATGAAGGATCGCTATACCGACTTTTTCGTCTGCGTCGCGGTGCCGCCGGCGAACGCAGCACGCGCCACGGAGATCTTTGTGATTCCCTGGGAGGGCCTGCGTGGTAAGACGTTCTCGTTGCACGCCGGCCGCCACCGCTACGCGGGGCAATACGCCTGCTATCGCGACGGTTGGGCGCAACTTGTTGAGGCGGTTCGGCGCGAAGCAACCCACCTCCGCGCGGTTGCCTAACCTCAGTCCGATAAAGGAGAGGAAACCGCCGATGTACGCCGATGAACGCAGATGCGGAATTCGGCGCGACTGGCGACTCATCGCGTGATCACCACATGCGCTCCGATCAGATTTAGCGATCTCTCCTGTCTTGGCGGAACGCTCTGATCGGCGGACATCGCGGAGATGGCTACGGAGTGACGGTGATGGTCACCGAGTCGCTGTCGGTCCGCCCGTCGGGGTCGCGAATGGTAACGGTCGTGTTGTACTCGCCCGGCTTTTCGTAAACGTGGTTTGGGCTCTGCTCCTTGACGTGCGGCGTCCCATCGCCGAAGTCCCATTCGAAGAGGGAGGGTCCGTCGGTGCAGCCGCCTTCGGCCTGCATCGAAGCGTTGAACGGCGCCTTGCCTTCGATGTTGGGAGGTACGGCGACGACCGCGCAGTGCGGCGGCTCGGGCGTGGTCGGCACTTCCGGTGCGGCGACCCGGGGCGGCGGTGGCGGCGGCAGCTTGCCCTCGATTCGTCGTGGTTGCGGTGGCGGCGGGGCTTCGGTGCACGACCGGCACGACGAAAGCAGGACGGCCGTGGAAAGCAACAGACTGAGGAGCAACAAGCGGCGTACGGACGACATAGCGGCACTTTGTAGCGGGGCGGAGGCGGGGGCGTCAAGCCATCGTGGTCACCCTGTCGATGGTCAGTCCGTCGGCTCCTCTCCGTTGGGTTCGGTCTGCTCGGGTTCATCCACTTGGATTTCGATCTCCTTGCTGCCCTGCTGCCCGTTGGTGTGGGTGACCGTGAGCTTCAGCGTGTAGGTCCCCGCCGCGATGTAGACGTGTTCCGCGTTCTTGCCGCGCGTCGAGCCGCCGTCACCGAACGACCACTCGTACGCGGCCACATCGTTCTCCATATCGTCCGGGACCACAGCGGACAGTTTCGTTTTCAGCGGCGCCGGGCCGATGTCGGGATCGGCTTCGATGTCGACGTCGAAGCCTTCCTCGGTGACGTCGATGCTGAACTCGCGCGTCTCGTCGATCTCCGGTCCGGCGAGCGTCAACACCGCCGTGTATTCGCCTGCGTTGCGATAGCGGTGGATGGGGCTCTTGACGGTCACCGGCGGGCTGGCGTCGCCGAAGTCCCAGCGGAAGGTGAGACCCGCAGGCGGATCCTCGATGGTGAGCGTGAACTCGACATCGAGAGGCGCGCCGCCGGAGGTTGGTTCGGCGTCGGCGTCGAAAGTGAAACCGCTCCCCGGCTCGTCGGCGCTGTCGTCGGACTCCTCGGCGGGCGGCGCGGTTGGGGCGATGATGAGTCCGGCTCCCATCGACGGGGCGACGATGCGTCCGGCCGCGGGTACCGCAGCGGAATCACTCACGTCAGCGTCGCCTGCCCCGCCGCAACCGATGAAGCGGCAGCCCATCAGTGCGAGGCACAAGAGCAATGGCGCTTGCGTGATCCAGTGGCGCGCGCGCGCGTTCCGATTCATCGCGAGTCATTTACTGGGGCCGCAGCGGGTGTGTCAATTCGCCGAGCGCTCGCTCGTCCTCACGGAGAGCCAGATTCGGAGGAAGAGAACTCAACGCAAAGTCGCCACGGCGCAAAGGCGCAAGGCGAGTATTCTTTGAAGGAGGGCTCATCCCTCTGAGCTACTACTCCCGAAAGTCGTTGTGCATCGCGAAGCGTTTTGCCAGCCACCTTCGACTTTGGACTTTGAACCTTGAACTTCGGATTGAGGCTCGGTTGCGTGGGTACAGGGCGTATGTTAGCTGACCGCACGCGCGGCGGCGTACCCAAGTGGTTAAGGGAGGGGTCTGCAAAACCCCGATGCAGCGGTTCGAATCCGCTCGCCGCCTTTCTCGCCTGTATGCCCGGACCGGCCGGCCGGGGTGGTGGAACTGGCAGACACACAGGACTTAAAATCCTGTGGGGGTTTCCCCCGTGCGGGTTCGAGCCCCGCCCCCGGCACTTGCACTAACAGCCGCCCGGCGCGACGTTGCAGATAGTAGAGGACGTGCGCTATAGCCCCGTCTTCAGCGCAGGGGCGATAGCCAATGCCATTTTTCCTTCGCAAGGCGATGACGTTCGGTCCGCTTCGACTGAACGTATCCAAGTCGGGTCTCGGGGTGTCAGTCGGCGTCAAGGGCGCGAGGATAGGGATTCGCGGTTCAGACGGCCAGCCGTACGTGCACGGCGGGCGGTACGGGTTGTACTACAGGCAGAATCTGGGGTCGGTGAAGCCGGGCGGTGGTGGCACCAGCCAAGGGACGCGTCCCGTGAAGCGTGATGCTGAAGCTCAGATCGAGCGCGCTACTGCAATTGTTGTTGAAGTGCTTGAGGAAACACGTGACGACTGGCTCCCTACCTTCCGGTACGAACTCGATATCACGTTGCACCCGAGTGGAAAATTTGAGGATGAGGACTCCGCGACGACGAAAGAGAAGAGACGACTTGCCGACGAATTGGTGGAAGAGGCTCAAGGGCGGCTCACGCGTGAGGGCTTCCCGGTCGGCGACGAAAAGTTCGATCGAGTGACTGGCGCTACCCTAAGCGAATTGATGCTACAAATGGCCTTTCCCGTGGAGTCGCGTCAGCCGTGGGGCGTGGAGCTCGACGACATGCTCGGCAGAGTCGCGGACGTGGCCACGCAAATTGTGCATCTACGCAGGTTCGATACATGGGCAAGAGTGGCTCCAGGCGGCCAACTACCCACCGACCAACGGGTATGGAGTCAGCGGGTAGGGGATGTAGCGATGGAATTGAATAATATCATCATGCTTGAGTTGAAACGCCAAGGGCTGGTGCTGGAGAGCAATCCGATCTACCTGGCGCGTCTCAACGACGTAGCCGCCGACGTGGTGGGAGCGAGCATCTTGCACCCCACACCCGATGTGATCTCGTGGCACCACCAGGGTTGCCCACCCAGAGGAGCCGCCCCCTCGGTCGACCCAGAGCAACAAATGAAGGCGGACCCTGAGTTGGCGCAGCCCGCGCCACAGCTTCACGGCGGGGTCATGGCCGTATGGCTTTTCTAGCCCTTTTGTTTTCCTATCTTGTGGTTGTTTTGGCCAAATAGGTGGCGATCCGGTTGCATCGAGACGCTTGCGGACAAGTCAACAATACAGTTGAGCTAGACGGGAAGGACGTGGCGCTGCGAACCAGCCCAGCCAGCGCCGGTAACCCGCCAGAGGACACCAGCACCAAACGCTCAGGCCGCCGTGATCGCGGTCGGTCCGGGCCGCTAGTGCAACGCTCAGTCTTTCATCTGCCGATGTTCGAGCGAGGGTCGGTGATGGCAACGGCATTGGAGAAGTGCCGAGTGGCGCGTAGCGAGTCACCTGGTTTGCCCGTGCGTGATAGCTGCGCGATGTCGAGGAAAGAGGAGGCGCTCTTGGCCGCGGACGATCTACCTAGTACAAATGCTAGAGGTACATGGACACTACAGAAACCGCGAGGCTCCGGAGATTCGCGCTGACGGCGGCCCTCCTCCTCATTACCTACGTAGAGGCGGGAATCGTTGTCGAACCCGATGCACGGATCTCGGTGTTCGGTGTTCCGGTTCATGTCGGGCGCCCTGATCTGCTTCCTGCCGGGCTCGCGCTCGCGGCGCTCTGCGGCGGCCTCCGCTTTTACTACTACGGTCTCATGCTTGCGACGAGCCCGCATCGAAAGCGCAGAGAACTCCTCAACGGTCTCACGGCCCATTTCGACGAATACATCCGGCCAGGAAAACCCATCAAGCCCGGCGCGGTCGTCTCCGGCACCAAGATTCCAATGTACTGGGGGCCGCAGAAGTTCGAGACAGCATCGCACTATGACGAAGAGCTTGTGCGGAAGCGCGCCATGGCCTTCGACAATGTATTTCCAAAATTCGCTTGCAAGCGCGCATCCGCGCGAGTCGTGGGTGAAACGTTTCTTGATGATGAGGGCGAAACACATCAAAACTACTGCGTTGAAGTCATCGTGCCTCTACGTTGTCGTGCCGCAGCGATCTTCGAGGATCTCGACTACACGGCTCCAGCGTGGGTGAGTGCTTGCGCCTTCCTGCTCTTTCTCCGGACGCTTGCTTGACCGAGCCCATGCTCTCCCAATCCCTTTGCAACCGCTCCCCCCACGGAGCGGCGACCGGGGAAGGCGAGGGTCAACACTCGCATGGCGGCCTTTGTTTCCTTGCAGTTGACACATGCGGGCAGTTTCACCCCGAAGGTGAGCGATGACCCAGACCTCCGATCCCGCTCAGTTCTTTGCGGATAGAAGCCGAAGCTACGTTCGTTTCGTCCGCTCCGTGCGCTATCCGCAAGGGCTTCGCGGCTTCTTCCTGAGTTCGCCGTTGCTCCGTTCCGATCTCCGGGTACTTGACGCGGGCTGTGGGACCGGCATCGTCACGCTCGCGTTGCGCGAGGCTCTCCTGCGTCGCGGCCTTCGTCCTGGAATCACACACGGCTTCGATCTCACTCCGGCGATGATCGAGCGCTTCCGCCAGTCGCTGCGAACGCGGGCGATCGAAAACGTGGACCTCGTGCAGGCCGATGTCCTTCGACTGGATACGCTTCCGACTTCCTGGAACAACTACGACCTCATCGTTTCAGCCTCGATGTTGGAATACGTTCCGCCGAATCGATTGGTCGACGCGCTGCGCGGGCTGCGTGGACTGCTGAACGAAGAGGGCACGCTCTTGCTCTTCATCACGCGACGAAACTGCCTGACGCGGCCACTCATCGGCCACTGGTGGGCGTCGAATCTCTACACCGCGCAAGAGATCGAGGAAGCATTCCGTCAGGCGGGCTTCTCAGCGATCGCCTTCCGGAACTTCCCGCTCGCGGTCGCCTACCTTGCTCTGTGGGGTCATATCGTCGAGGCGCGACGCTGAGGGCGTTCGCATGTGCCCACCCCGCCGCAGTCTCGATGAGACAAAAGAAGGTTCACCGCAGAGAACACCGAGGGCGCCGAGCCGCGCGAGAATTCACCCTGCATAGCAAATCTCATTGGGGATGACCTTTCGATCGCTGATGCGGTGATGCGATTGGTCGAGGTTCTCTGCGGTCTCGGCGATCTCGGCGGTGAATCGGTCTTCCGGCACGTGCCGGCTTGGCTCAGTCGCACCAGTGTGCTTTCATACCGCTCAAGGATGGGCGGGGTGGACTACGAAGGTAATTTGAATCGACGCAATCCCCTCCGAAAACTTCTGTGAACAAATCCTTCATCGTTGGTGTGCGTCTGCTGATCGCGACGCTCGTGGTGGCCAGTTCAACCGCTTACGCGCGGCAGTGGACGGAGGAGGACTTCCTCCACAAGCGCGGCGCCGCGCACTTCATGATCGTCGCCGGCAACGATTGGCGCGCCACGCAGTCGGTCGTCGGCAGCACGCGCTTCTACCAAGTGCAGCAAGGCGATACGTTCCTCGATCTCGCGCGCTACAACGGCCTCGGTTACAACGAGTTGGTCGAAGCCAATCCCGGCGTCGATGTGTGGATACCGCCCCCCGGGCAAGTGATCCTGCTGCCGACCGAGTTCGCCTTGCCCGACGTGAGCCCGCGCGGCGTGGTCGTCAACATTCCGGAGATGCGGCTGTACTACTTCCACAAGCGTCCCAACGAGCAGACGCCACTACTCGTCACCACCTACCCGGTCGGACTCGGGCGCGACGATTGGAAGACGCCGGTCGGTACGTTCAAGGTGGTCGAGAAGACCGTCAACCCACGATGGATCTTGCCCGAATCGATCCGTGCCGAGCATCGCAAGGACGGCCGGCCGGCGCCGCCGTTCATCGAGGGCGGTGATCCGGAGAATCCGCTCGGCAAGTATCGCTTGCGGCTGACGCTGCCGCTCTACGGCATCCACGGCACTGACATCCCGTGGGGTGTCGGCATGCAGGTCAGTCACGGCTGCGTGCGTTTGTATCCCGAGGACATCGAACAGCTCTTTCCCCTGGTGTCGGTGGGCGACCCCGGCGAGTTCGTCTATCAGCCGGTCAAGATCGGATCGCGCAACGGTGAGATCTACGCCGAGGTGCACAAGGACATCTACAATCTGACGCCAGGTCCGTACCGTGAGGCGCAACGATTGTTGCAAAAATTCGGTTGGGCCAATCGGGTCGACGATGCTCGGCTCCGTCGCGCGATCACCGAGGAGTCGGGTGCTCCCATCTTGATCTCGCGCGATGCGGCGAGCGATGCGGTGGTGGAAGAGCGATTTCGCCCGCGGCCCACGCCAGCGCGCGTCGAGGGCGTCACGCCAGCCGTGCAAGCCGCGAAACCACGCTGACGTTGTGGACAACCCTTCGCATTCCCAACGTGCTCCCTTTCCCGTGCGTCTCCGTGTCTCTGCGGCGAGAACCTTTCTGCCAGCAGCCCGTTGAAAAGTGCGGCGCCCTTCGAGACGGCGCTTCGCGCCTCCTCAGGGTGAGCGGGAAAATGTTGTGGCAGAAGGGAAGAACCGCTCATGCTGAGGAGCGCCGACAGGCGCGTCTCGAAGCATGCGGAGTTCTTCAACAGGCTGCTAGTTCTAGTTGCCCATCGCCAGCGGCGTACCGAGACAGAAACAGCGCGAGGCGACGGTGGGATCGGTCCGTCGTACCTCCTCACAACCGAGCTCGGTCCGGAACACCGTGCCCTGGACATCAGAGACTGTGACGATGCGGCGTGTCGGTGGAAACGTCTGTGGGTGCGGGTACGCATAGTAACCCCACACGGTGCACGTCAGCGCGGCGCTCAGCCGATACTGCAGCACGTTCACCTGGTCGTTGAGGGTCTGGTTCTCTTGCGCCAGTTGAGCTTGGCGCTCGCGCTGTGCGGCGGCGCGGCTGGCGACCTCTTCGGACTCCTTGCCGATGCGATCGAGTTCCTGCACCAGCACATTGTTCTCCTGCCGCAGCGCGGCGAGTTCTTCGTTCAGCGCGGCGTTCTCCGCCTCGCTTTGTTCGCGCTCGGCTTTGAGCGCGCTCAGCGACGCGTTGAGTTTGGTGAGCCGGGGTTCCGCCACCGGGCTCGGACTGGGAGTTGGCGATGCGGCGGCGACTGCAAAGCGCCGCTCGCTTTGAATTAGCGCCCCAAAAAACGGCGCGCGCACTTTCAATCGGTAGATGCCCGGTTCCGGAAGATCGGCGGCCGTCAATTCGAACGGCGATCGTTGCAGGCCCAAGTCGCGCGGACTGCCGTCATCGCCGTGGAGCGAGAGCGCGAGTCGCGGTGGCCCATCCCACTGCACCACCAGCGGCAA
Source organism: Deltaproteobacteria bacterium (assembly GCA_016178705.1). Taxonomy (NCBI): domain Bacteria; kingdom Pseudomonadati; phylum Myxococcota; class Myxococcia; species Deltaproteobacteria bacterium. The sequence goes on from JACOST010000028.1 coordinate 557,657, forward strand.
CGACACCAGCGCCCCTTCGCCGGGCGAGAGGATGGCTGGCTGCAGCAACCGGTAGAGCGGGGTGTCCAAGTACAGTTCGATCAACAGCAGGGCCGCTATCGTAACCGCCACGATCTCCAAGGTCCGCCGCACAGTCGGCATTATAGGTCAATCGCCGGGCGCGCGACTACCCCGGCTCTCGCAATTGGAGCGCTTGCGAAGGGCTCGCGCAGCGGCCAGAAACTTGACTCAGTGGAACATCCCGGTTAAGCGTCAACGGCTTTTCGACAGGATAAATCAAAGGCGTTTCACGGTGGATAGCGATGGGTTGGAACGACGGATGCCCGCGTCGACGCCGTTGAACCCTCGACCCGCGAACCGCTGAACCCCTCACCGATGCGCTACGAGTTGTTCATTGGCCTGCGCTACTTGCGCGCGAAGCGCAAGGAAGCCTTCGTGTCGCTGATCACCATCATGTCGATCTTCGGCGTACTGATCGGCGTGATGACACTCAACATCGCGCTGGCGATCATGACCGGCCTCGAAGAGGACCTGCGCGACCGCATCCTCGGCTTCAATCCCCACGTCGTCGTGTTGAGCTACAGCGACAACATCCCGAGCTACCAATCGGTGGTCGACCGCATCCAAACCATCCCCGACATCGTGGCGGTGGAGCCGTTCGTCTACGGGCAGGTGATGCTGTCGACGCAACAGAACATGTCCGGCGTCGTGGTGCGCGGCGTGCTCCCGGCACGCGGCGGCGCGGTGGATTTGGAGCGCTACCTGTCGCAAGGCCACCTCGAAGATCTCGCCACGCTCCACACGGTGCAACGCGATCCCGGGATCGGCGGCACCGTGCAGTTGCCCGGCCTCATTGTCGGCAAGGAGCTGGCCCGGCAACTCAGTCTGGTGATTGGCGATCCGGTCAGCGTAGTCTCCCCGATGGGCACGCCGAGCGCGGCCGGATTGGTGCCGCGAGTGCGGCGCTTCGCGGTGGTGGGCGTGTTCGACTCGGGTATGTCGGAGTACGACGCCTCGCTGGTGTACATGAGCATCGTCGATGCGCAGCGGTTTTTCGATCTCACCGACGCCGCCACCGGCATCGAGATCCGCGTGCGCGATCTCTACCAAGCCAGCCGCGTCGCGGCGGCGGTTAGCAAGGAACTCGGCTTTCCCTACCGCGTACGCGATTGGATGGAGGTGAACCACAATCTGTTCTCGGCCCTCACGTTGGAAAAGACCGTGTACTTCATCGTGCTGATGCTGATCATCTTGGTGGCCGCGTTCAACATCGTGGCGACGCTGATAATGGTGGTGATGGAGAAACGCAAGGACATCGCGATTCTCAAATCGATGGGAGCGACCGCCACCAGCGTGGCGCGGGTTTTCGTCTACAAAGGCCTGATCATCGGCGTCGTCGGGACGCTGCTCGGCAACCTCGGTGGCTATCTGGGTTGTGTGGCGCTGCAACGCTACGAGTTCATCAAGCTGCCGGCCGATGTGTTCTACGTCTCCACGGTACCGGCCAAGATGTATCCGGAGTACTTCGCGGCGGTGACGTTGGCGTCGCTGCTGATCTGTCTGCTGGCCACCATCTATCCCGCGCGTCAAGCGGCCCGCCTCGTGCCGGTCGATGTCATCCGCTATGAGTGACGCGCCGTTGATTCGCGCAGTGGGCCTGACGAAAGTTTACGGCGACGGCGGCCACACGGTGCCCGTGCTCACCGGCCTCGACCTCGAAGTGCAAGCTGGAGAGATGGTGGTCATCGTCGGCGAGTCGGGCGTCGGCAAGAGCACACTGCTGCACATCCTGGGAGCGCTCGATCGGCCCACGTCGGGACAAATTTATTTCGACGGCACGGATCTCGCCACGCTCGGCGAGCGCGAGCTGGCGGGGCTGCGCAATCGCGAGGTCGGCTTCGTATTCCAGTTTCATCATTTGCTGCCCGACTTCAGTGCACTTGAGAATGCGATGATGCCGGCGCTGATTCGCGGCGACTCTTTCGAACAGGCTGCGACGCGGGCGCAGGAACGGCTGACGCAAGTCGGACTCGCCGATCGCTTGACCCACAAGCCGGGCGAGTTGTCGGGTGGCGAGCAGCAGCGCGTGGCGATCGCACGGGCTGTCGTGGGCTCGCCGCGTGTGATCTTGGCCGACGAACCGACCGGCAACCTCGATCCAGCCACCGCCGATAGTGTCCACACTCTGTTGGTGGAGTTGAACAAAGGCCACGGGATTACCTTCGTGATCGTCACGCACAACGAACGGCTGGCGGCGCTGGCCGATCGGACGTTGCGGCTCTATCACGGAGCCCTGACGTGTTGAGTCGCGGCGTGGCCCGGCCGCGCTTTACAGCGAGCAAGGCGTTTGGTAGCCAATCGCTCCAATCAAGCGTGCGGAGAGCGTGGGTGCGTGCACTGCCGATGATACTGCTGGTGGGGCTCGTGCTCCACATCGCCAACCGGCCGGGTCTCGCGGCAATGGTCGGCGACGGGCACCTCATCGTTTCGCGGGTCATCATCGCCGGCAACCAGCGCGTGGAGGAAGAAGCCATTCGTGTGCAACTGCGCATGCGCGCCGGGGCCGCCTACGATCCCGCGACGGTCGACGCTGACGTGCGCGCCCTCTACAAAATGGGCTTCTTCGACAATGTGCAGGCCGATCTGTCGCAGCAAGGCGGTGCCGAGCAGGCCGATCAATTTATCCTCACCTACCAGGTCACCGAGCGGCCGCAGATCAAAACTGTGGAGTTGGAAGGCAACAAAAAGATTGACAAGGAAGAACTCGAAAACGCCCTCAAGATTCGCCCACACACCATTCTCGATCCGATCAAAGTGCGCCACGGCATCGAGGAAGCGCGCAAGCTGTACGAGGCGAAGGGCTACCTCGACGCGAAAATCACCTACACCGCCGTGCCGCTCGGCAACAACGAAGTGACCATGAAGTTGCTGGTGGACGAGGGCAAGATCATTCGCATCGACGAGATCATCTTCGAGGGCGCTCGCAAGATCCCGCCCAGCACCTTGCGCAAAGTGATGCAGACCAAGGAGAAATGGATCTTCTCCTTCATCACCGGTGCCGGCACGCTCGACCGCGACGTTCTCAAGACCGATGTCGAACGGCTCACCGCCTACTACTACGATCAGGGTTATATCGACGTGCGCATCGATGAACCGGTGATCGAGCGCAAAGGGGACGGGCTGTTCGTCACTATCAAGATCGACGAGGGCGACATTTACAAAGTGGGCAAGGTCGACATCGCCGGCGATCTGGTGGCGGACATCGACGGCGCTCGCAAAGATCTCAGCTTGATATCGGGCGAAACGTTTCGCACCAGCAAGCTGCGGGAGGACATCAACAAGCTGACGGAGTTCTACGGTGATCGCGGGTACGCCTTCGTCAACGTCGCGCCGGAAACCCAGGGAACCCCCGGCGAGAAGGTCATCAGCGTCACTTACAAGGTCAGCATGGGCCCCGCGGTCACGTTCAACAAGATCGAGATCACCGGCAACGTTAAGACCCGCGACAAAGTCATTCGCCGCGAACTGGCGGTGCAAGAGCAACAGCTGTTCTCCGGCTCCGGTTTGCGGCGGAGTCAGGAGAAACTGCGCCGCCTCGGATTCTTCGAGGACGTGAACCTGACGACCCGCAAAGCGGAAGGCGAGGATCGGCTCGATTTGCTGGTGGATGTGAAGGAAGGATCGACCGGGACGTTCTCGGCGGGCGCCGGGATCAGTTCGGGTGAGTCGTTCCTGTTCAACGTGCGGTTGTCAGAAATCAACTTGTTTGGCCGCGGCCAGCGTCTGGTGCTCAACACCGACATCGGATCGCTCCGCCGACAGATTCAGTTGACCTTCACCGAGCCGCATTTCCTCGACACCGAGCTCAGCCTCGGCGTCGACGCGTTCAACTGGCAACTGATCTTCGATCAGTTCACCCGCGCCGGTACCGGTGGATCGATTCGGACGCTCTATCCGTTTTCGGCGTTGGGCTGGAACAAGCTGTGGGGCTTCTCGCTTGAGGACACGCGCGTGGGTCTCGAGTATCACATCGAAGACGTGACGATTAAGAATGTCGCCTCGGGGGCGTCCGTCAGCATTCTCGAAGCGGAGGGGACCAGCGTAGTCAGCAGCATCATCCCGCGGTTGTATCGCGACACGCGCAACCACCCCTTCGATCCCACCGGCGGATCGCTGCAAGACTTCTCACTCGAGGTGGCGGGAATCGGGGGCAATGCACGGTACATCAAGCCGGAGGTGCGCTTGCGTTCGTACTTCCCCTTTTACAAGAGTCCGACACTCGGCACCTTCGTGTTTGCGCCCGGCCTGACATTCGGGTACGGGCTCGGCTATGGAGGCCAGACCGATTTGCCGCTGTTCGAACGGTATTTCCCCGGCGGCATCAATTCGGTGCGCGGATTCAAAGTGCGCTCGCTCGGGCCGCTCGAGCAACTCTTCAACTCCCGTGGCCAGTCACTGGGTTTCGACGAGATCGGTGGGAGCCAGCAACTGATCTTCAACGAAGAAGTGATCTTTCCGATCGTCGAGTCGCTGGGGTTGAAGGGTGTCGTCTTTTTTGATGCCGGCAACGCGTTCGCCAATGGGATCGAGTTCAGTGAGCTGCGCCCGACAACGGGCGGGGGCATCCGCTGGTTGTCGCCGATCGGTCCGTTGCGGATCGAACTTGGCTTCCCGCTCAATTCGCGGCCGGGCGACCAAACCAGCACGGTGTCGTTCTCGTTCGGCGGGCCGCCGTAAGGACAATACGCACTATCGAGGTGTACAGAGGAATGGAGGCAAGGACATGAAGTGGGTTGTAGGGGCCGTGCTGCTGGGGCTCGTCGTTCCGGCGTGGGCCGAGGGCTCGCCGAAGATCGGTTACGTCGATCTACAGCGCGCGCTCAACGAGTCGGAAGCGGGCAAGAAGGCGCGTGAGGATTTCAAGGGTCAGGTCGACAAGGCACAGGCCGGCTTGAAGAAGCAAAAGGAAGAGGTCGAGGCATTGCGCGAGCAGCTCGAGAAGAAGGCGCTGGTGATGAAGGAAGAAGAGCGCGGCAACCTCGAGAAGGATCTCGGCCGCAAAGGGCGCGACTTCGAGCGCTCGTACAAGGATTCGCAGGCCGAGCTGCAAGCCAAGGACAACGAACTCACGGCCGTGATCCTGCGGGAGCTGCAGGTAGTGATCAAGGCCTTCGGCGATCACGAGGGCTATACGATGATCTTCGAGAGCTCCAGTAACGCCATGCTGTACGGCGCCAAGGACGTGGATCTCACCGAGCAGATCATCCAGCTGTACAACGGCCAAAGCGGTGGCAAGAGCCGCGCGAAGACCAAGGACAAGGAGAAGGAGTAATGGCGGCCGGCGATGGCGGCTTCGATCATCATGAGATCGCCCGCCTGCTTCCGCATCGCTACCCATTTCAGTTCGTCGATCGCGTCGTCGAGTTCGTTGATGGCCAGCGCATCGTTGCGCTCAAAAATCTCTCGCTGCTCGATCCGTTCTTCCGCGGCCACTTCCCCGACAACCCGGTGATGCCGGGCGTCCTGATCTGCGAAGCCTTGGCGCAGGCGGGCGCCCTACTCGCGCATCGCTCGACCGACGGTGTGCCGCCGGAAGCCGGTGTGGTGCTGAGCGGCCTCGACAACGTGCGCTTCCGCCGCCCGGTGGTGCCCGGCGATCAGCTGCGACTCGAAGTCACCATCACGCGCCGTCATCGCCCCTTGTGGCGCTTGCATGGGCGCGCGACCGTCGACGGGCAACTCGTGGCCGAAGCGGACATCCTCGCCATGGAAGTCAGCCGGAGCCGTCGTGCCTAAGTCGATCCGTCAACGTCCGCGCAAACAGGCGGCGAGGCGGGTGCGGCCACAGCCTAAGCCGCGACGCGCGGCGCCCCGTCGTGCCAAGGCGGCGCCGTCACGCATTCATCCGACAGCGATCATCGCGTCCGGCGCTGTGCTCGGCGCCGACGTCACCGTCGGCGCCTACACCGTCATTGGTCCACGCGTCCGAATTGGAGCTGGCACCTGGATCGGCCCGCACGCCGTGATCGACGGCCACACCACGATCGGCGCCGGCAATCACATCTTTCAGTTCGCAGCGATCGGCGCGATTCCGCAAGATCTCAAGTACCGCGGGGAAGACAGCGAACTCATCATCGGCGATCACAACATGATCCGCGAGTTCACCACGCTCCACCCGGGCACCACCGGCGGCGGTATGATCACCCGCGTCGGCCACCACAATTTGCTGATGGCCTACACGCATGTCGCGCACGACTGCCGCCTCGGCGATCACAACATTCTAGCTAATGGGGCGCAGCTCGGCGGCCACGTGACCGTGCAAGACTACGCTGTCGTCGGCGCGCTGGTCGGCGTGCTGCAGTTTGCCAAGATCGGCGAATCGGTTATCTTGGGCGCCGGTTCGATGGTGTCACAAGACGTTGCCCCCTTCTGCAATGCGACCGGCGACCGGGCCGTGCTGCACGGCCTCAACACGCTCGGTCTACAACGGCGCGGGTTCGGTGAGGACATCGTTCGGGCGTTGAAGCAAGCGTATCGCATCGTGTTCCGCTCCGGGCTCAAGCTGGCCGAAGCGGTCGCGCAGGTGCGCGCCGAGTTGCCGGGTTTCCCAGAGGTCGACCGTTTCATCAGGTTCATCGAAACCTCCGAGCGGGGCGTGTGCCGCTAGGAGTGGACGGTCCACGGTTGCGCAACCGTCGACTGTCGACTGGTCTGATCGTATGCAACGCGTCGGACTAATTGCCGGCAACGGTCGCTTCCCGCTGATCTTCGCGGAAACCGCGCGCGCGGCCGGCTATGAAGTTGTCGCCGTGGCCCACGAGGGTGAAACGCCGCCCGAATTGAGCGCCGCCGTCGCCAGCATCACCTGGATTAAAGTCGGCGAATTGGAACGCATGGTTCAGGCCTTCCGGTCGCATCAGATCACGCAGGCGGTGATGGCTGGCGGCATTCGCAAGGCGACGTTGCTCACGAACTTCGCGCCCGACGAGCGCGCCATGCGCTTCCTTGCGCGGCTCACCGCGTTCTCCGACGACACGCTGTTGCGCGGTGTGGCGGAGGAGCTCGAAAGTGAAGGCGTCCATATCGTCGACTCGATGCCGTTCCTGGATTCCATCTGCACCACCGAAGGTGTGTTATCGGCGCGAGCGCCGGACGAGCGCCAGTGGCGCGACATTCGTTTCGGGTTTGATGTCGCCAAGGGTGTCGGCCGCTTTGACGTGGGGCAGAGCGTGGTCGTCCAGTCGGGGATGGTGCTGGCCGTCGAGGCGATCGAGGGCACCGATGCCGCGATGCAACGCGCCGGGCAACTCGGAGCCCGCGGCGCCGTTGTGGTTAAGGCCAGCAAGCCGGGGCAAGATCTGCGCTTCGACGTGCCCGCCGTCGGACCCGGCACGGTGAACGTGGCGCGGGCGGCGGGGATTGCAGTGATCGCCCTCGAAGCCGGTCGGACGTTGATGCTCGACAAGGTCGCGTTTCTCGCCCAGGCCGATGCGGCCGATCTCGTCATCGTTGGAATCGCGGTTGGAGTCGCTCCCAGCCCATGACGCGCACCGGTTCATCTCCGCTGCGGGCCGCGGTGATCGGGGCGGGATATCTCGGACCATTTCACGGCGACAAGTACGCGAGCTTGGAGAATGTCGAACTCGTCGGCATCGTCGACATCGATCCCACGCGCGCGGCCGAGTGCGCGCAACGCTGTCATACGCGGGCGTTCACCGACTATCGCGCGCTGTTCAACCAAGTCGATTGCGTCAGCCTCGCCGTCCCGACCACGGCGCACGCGGTGATCGCGCGCGACCTGCTGCAGCACGGGATCGACGTGCTGGTCGAGAAACCGCTCACCGCGACGGTCGCTGAAGGGCGCGAGCTCGTCGCGGTGGCGGAAGCGTGCGGGCGTATTCTGCAGGTCGGACACCTCGAGCGGTTCAATCCCGCCATTCGTTCGCTCGCCGGCGTGTTGACGCAGCCGCGCTTCATCGAGTGCCATCGCCTCGCGTCGTTCGTCGAGCGCGGCACCGAAGTCGATGTCATTCTCGATCTGATGATTCACGACCTTGACGTGATCCTCAGCGTCGTGCGTGGCGAGGTGGAACGCATCGAGGCGGTGGGCGTGCCGGTGCTGACCGAACAGATCGACATCGCCAACGCGCGGCTCCGCTTCAGCAGCGGCTGCATCGCCAACGTGACCGCGAGTCGGGTGGCGACCAAGCGTGAACGCAAGATCAGGTTTTTCCAATCCGACACGTATGTCTCGGTCGACTACGACGCCAAGTACACGCGCATCCTGCGTCGGCGCGCGGGCGCGAGCGGTTCGCCCGAGATCGATGCGGAGGAACTCCAGTTCACCGACGCCGACTCGTTGCTGGCGGAGATCACGGACTTCGTCGACGCCGTCCGTCATCGTCGCGCGCCGGTGGTCGATGGACGCGCCGCGCTGCGCGCGCTCGAAGTCGCGCATCGCATCAAGGACGCCGTGGAAACCATATGAACGACGGCCTCGCCGCCTCGTCTTCGGGGACGAAGCGCGTCTTGTTGGTTGCCGGTGAAGCCTCGGGTGATTTGCACGCTGCAGCCCTGGTTCTTGCGTTGCGTAAACTGGATACGACCATTGAAGTGTCCGGCGTGGGTGGCCAGCATCTGCGCGCGGCCGGCATGCAGATCCTGGTCGATACGGCGCACGTCGCCACGATGGGGTTCACCGAGACTTTCGGCACACTCGGGCGGCTGCTCTCGACCTATCGCCGCTTGCTGCGCTTCCTCGACGAGCACAAGCCGCGGGTGGTGATCCTGGTCGACTATCCCGAGTTCAACATGTTGTTGGCCCGGGCAGCGAAGCGCCGCGGCATCCGCGTATTCTACTTCATCGGCCCGCAAGTATGGGCGTGGCGGCGCGGGCGGGTGCGCAAGATCGTCGAGCGCATCGACCGCATGGCGGTGGTGTTTCCGTTCGAGCCCGAACTGTACAACGTCAACGGCAGATCGGTGGCGGAGTTCGTCGGCCATCCGCTCTTGGATCGCGTGCGCGTGACGGCATCACGCGCCGAGACGCTGGCGCGCCACGGGCTCGATCCCACCAAGCGCACGCTCGCGTTGTTGCCCGGCAGCCGCAAGAAGGAAGTGCGCCATCTGCTCGCGCCGAGCATCGCCGCGGCGCAACGTTTGATAGCCGAAGACGGGTGGCAGGCGATCGTGGCACTGGCGCCAACGGTGAGCGTTGACGAACTGCGCGCGACGCTGGGTCGTGACGTGCCGATTCCAGTAGCCGTCGACGACACCTACAATGTCGTCGCCGCCGCGGATGCGGCGTTGGTGACCTCGGGCACCGCGACCCTCGAGACCGTCCTGCTCGGCTGCCCGATGGTGATCATGTATCGCGTATCGCCCGTGACCTTTGCGGTGGCGCGTCGATTGGTGCACCTCGATTACATCGGCATGCCGAACATCATTCTCGGCCGAGCGGTGTTTCCCGAGTTGCTTCAGCGGGCGGTCACTCCGGACGCGTTGGTGGCCGCAGTGCGCGGCCTAGCGGCGCGGCACGAGGAACACGTGGCGGCCTTGGCGACCGTTCGCTCACGTCTTGGCACGCCGGGGGCAGCGCAACGGGCCGCCGCTATGGTATTGGAGTTGGTGTCATGAGCCAGATGTATCGCCGCCTGCTCAAGTACCTGCGCCCGTACTGGTGGCCGCACTTCACGCTCGCCGTCGTGTGCATGGTGTTCTACAGCGCCAGCAACGGCGTGATGCCGTTCCTGGTGCGCCATATCTTCGATGACGTGTTCACCAACAAGGACGCGCTGTCGCTCCAAGTGCTTCCCGGCATCATCATTGCCACCTTTCTGGCGCGGGGCCTGTTCGGGTTCGGCAATACCTACCTCACCGAATACGTCGGCCAACGCATCATCGCCGATTTGCGCAACGAACTGAACGAGCACGTCCAGCGCCTGTCGCTGTCGTTCTTCAATCGCACTCCGACCGGCACGATTCTGTCTCGTATCACCAACGACGTGGCGTTGGTGCGCTCGGCCCTCACCGACGCCGTCGCGTCGATTCTAAAGGACGCGACCTCGCTGCTGGTGTTGGTCGGGGTCGCCTTCTGGCAAGACTGGCTGCTGTCGCTGATCGCGTTCATCGTGTTCCCGGCCTCGGTGCTGCCGATCATCCGGCTCTCCAAGCGGTTGCGGGGCTTCAGCAAGAAGGGTCAGGTATCGATGGCCAACCTCACCGTCCTGCTGCAGGAAACGGTGCAGGGCAATCGCGTGGTGAAAGCGTTTGGGATGGAACAGTACGAGCAGCGCCGCTTCGCCGAGGAGAATGATCGCCTGTTCAAGTTGTCGATGAAGGCCACGCGCATCCGGGCATTCACGAACCCGATGATGGAAGTCCTGGCAGCGTTCGGGATCGCCGGCGTGGTCTGGTACGGCGGCCACAGCGTCATCGCCGGCGGCCGTACCCAGGGCTCGTTCCTAGCGTTCCTGACCGCGTTGTTTCTGCTCTACGATCCGTTCAAAGCGCTGGCGAAGACCAACAACGTCGTGCAGCAAGGCCTCGCCGCCGCCGAGCGCGTCTTCGAGTTGCTCGACACCGAGACCGACGTGCCCGAGCACGCCGACGGCCGACCGATGGGTCTGCTACGCGATGGTATCGAGTTTCAGCATGTCGGCTTTCGCTACGATCACGACCTCGTGTTGAACGACGTGAACCTCAAGATCATGCGTGGAGAGTTGGTGGCGCTGGTGGGGACGAGCGGTGGCGGCAAAAGCACGCTCGCCGACTTGGTGCTGCGGTTTTACGACGTCACAGAAGGCGTCATCAAAATCGACAGTGTGCCGGTGCGGGACTTCAGCCTGCAGAGCCTGCGCGCGCAGATCGCGCTGGTCACGCAGCATACGTTTCTCTTCAACGACACGGTGCGGAGCAATATCGCGTACGGCAACATCGACTGCGGCATGGACGCCATCATGGCGGCGGCCCGGGCGGCCAACGCGCACGACTTCATCACGGACTTGCCCAACGGCTACGACACCGTGATCGGCGAGCTCGGCTTCAAACTCTCGGGCGGCCAACGTCAACGGCTCGCGATCGCGCGGGCGTTGTTGAAGAACGCGCCGATTCTGGTGTTGGACGAAGCCACCTCGGCGCTCGATAACGAGTCGGAGCGGCTCGTGCAGGTCGCGCTCGAAACGCTGATGGCGGGGCGCACCACGCTGGTGATCGCTCACCGGCTTTCGACCATCCGCCGCGCCGACAAGATCGTCGTGCTCTCCGGCGGCCGGGTGATAGAGCAGGGCACGCATGATGAGCTGCTCGCGCTCAATGCCGAGTATCGCAAGTTGCACGATCTGCAATTCGAAGAGCCCGAGTCGTCGGGCGCCAAGCTGCTGCACTGATGCGGTCGCGAAGAAAGTTGCGCGAGCGGCTGCTCGGGATGCTGGTGGTGGTTGCACCGATGCTACTGAGCGGGGCGCTCTGGCTGGTGGCCAAGACGATTCGAGTCGAGTATCGCGGTGCCGAGCCGCTGTTCGAGTGCTGGCGGCGCGGCGAGAAGGTGATCATCGCCTTCTGGCACAACCGATCCGTGCTCATGCCGGTGCCATATCGCGGCGAGAAGATGTGCATCATGAATAGCCAGCACCGCGACGGCGAGATCGCCACACGCGCGCTCGCGCGTTGGGGCATTCGTTCCGTGCGTGGCTCGGCGACGCGTGGCGGAGCCACCGGGTTCCTGCAACTCGTCAACGCCTATCGTGAGGGATACGATCTGGCGGTGGTACCCGACGGACCGCGCGGTCCACGCTACGTCGTGAAGCCCGGCGTGATCCATCTCGCCAAAGCCACCGGCGCACGCATCTTTCCGGTTACCTACGCTGCGGGTTGGCGGAAGCAGCTGCGCAGTTGGGATCGGCTGATCATTCCTCTCCCATTTTCGCGCGTGACGTTCATCATTGGTGCACCGATTGAAGTGGATCGGCACGCCGACGAGGGCGAAGTCGAGCGCCAGCGCGGCGCGCTTGAACAGCACCTCAACGCCATCACCGCGAGTGCCGATCAGGCGTTGGCCGCTTGACGAATCTGTCGAGAGTGATGCCGCGCACGATGAGGCGGACAATGAGCAGGTTGGCCTACGATGCCCTCGGTGCGGTGGTGACAGTGGTCGCCACGCCGGTGCTGCCGGTGGTGGCGCTCACGCGGCATGGCAGCGGGCTCGGCGAACGTCTCGGCGTGCTGCCCGAATCCGTGCGCGCCCTCGCCGGACGCGGCGCGATCTGGATTCACGCCGCCTCGGTGGGCGAGGTGCACGCGGCGGCGCCGTTGATTGAGGCGCTGCACGCGCGCCAGCGCGGACGGCCGATTCTGGTCACCACGACCAGCCGCACCGGGCGCGAGCAGGCACGCGGCCTTGCCGGGGTCGCCGCCGCGATGCTGTTGCCGGTCGACATCCGCTGGATCGTGGCGCGCGTGGTCCGTTTCGTTGCGCCGTCCGTCCTCGTGATCGTCGAGACCGAAATTTGGCCCGCACTATTGCACGCGGCGGCGGATGCCGGCGTGCCGGTGGTGATGGTCAGTGGCTGCATTTCGGATCGCAGTGTGGCGCGGTTCGGCTTCATGGGGACCGTTGTGGGGCCATTGATGCGCGATGCGCTTGCGCGGGTCACGGAGTTCGGGATGCAGACCGCGGCCGATGCCGACCGCATGATGGCGTTGGGCGCGCCACCCGATCGCGTGCGTGTGACCGGGAGTTTGAAATACGCCCGCTTGGCCCCGGCGCAATTGCCCGACGTACCTCATCCGCTACCTGGGTTGGCGGGCCGTCCGTTGTTGATCGCAGCGAGTACGCAGCCTGGTGAAGAACAGGTGGTGATCGAAGCCTGCGCCGGACTTTGGTCCGCATACCCCGACTGCGTGTTGCTGCTGGCGCCACGCCGGCCCGAGCGCTTTGACGAAGTGGATCGCTTGCTGCAGCAAGCCGGCGTGCGCCGGCAGCGGCGCAGTGATCTCGGATCGGCGGTGCGGCCCGACACCCAGGCGGTTTTGCTCGATTCGGTCGGCGAACTGGCCGGCCTGTTGCCGACGGCGCGCGCCGTGTTCGTCGGGGGCACGCTCGCACCGTTGGGCGGACACAACGTGCTCGAACCCGCGGCAGCCGGCGTGCCGGTCTGCTTTGGCCCGTGCACGGAGAACGTCGCCGAGGCGGCGACGGCGTTGCTTGTCGGTGGCGGGGCTACGCTCGTCCACGACGCCAACGAGTTGCGCGCGCTGTGGCGACGATTGCTCGCGGATGAAGGGGAGGCTCGCGCGATAGGCGCGCGCGCCTTGGCGGTGGTGCGCGCGCGCGCGGCAGTGATCGAAGATACCGTGGCGCTGGTGGAGCGGGCGCTCCGATGACCGTTGCCCGACGCGTGCGCGAATCGGTGTGGCCGCGACGTGGCGTCGCCGGCTGGATCGGGTGGTTGGCGCTGCGGCCGCTGGCGAGCGTCTTCGGCGTCGCGGTGAGCGCCCGCAATCTCGGCTATCGCGTCGGTGTGTTGCGCACGGCGCACGCACCGCTGCCGGTGGTCAGCATCGGCAACCTTACGGTCGGTGGAACCGGCAAAACGCCGATGACGCTGTGGCTGGCGGACACCTTGCGGTTGCGCGATTGTCGCCCCGCGATCTTGCTGCGCGGCTATCGCGGGAGTGCCGATGGAGTGACCGTGGTGTCGGAGGGACAGGGGCCGCTGGTGAGTGTCGAGGATGTTGGTGACGAGGCGGTGATGCTGGCGCGCCGTTTCGCCGGCGTCGTGCTCACCGCGCGCCGCCGGATCGACGGTGCGCGACGCGCCGCGGAACTTGGCTGCAGCTTGCTCCTGCTCGACGACGGATTTCAACATCGCGCGTTGGCGCGCGACTTCGACGTGGTGTTGGTGAGCGAGATGCGCGGACCGTTGCTGCCTGCCGGCCCGAATCGCGAACGGCCAAGCGCGTTGCGGCGCGCCGATGCCATCGTCGCGATCGGCAGCGACGGCGAGCGGACGGCGCCGACGTTGCCGCGCAGCGTGGCCAACAAGCCATTCTTTCATGGGCGGTTTGTGCCGAGCGGGTTGATCACGTCTGATGCGGGCATGTGGCGCGAGTTGCCGCTCGCCGACCTCGCCGGGCGGCGGGTCGCGGCGGTGGCGGGCATCGGGTCGCCCGATCGCTTCTACCGGCTGCTCCACCAACTGGAGGCGCAACTGGAAGAGATCATCGAATACCCGGATCACCACCGCTACACACGCGCGGATTGGCAAGAGATCACGCGCCGCACGCGCAACCTGGATTTGGTGGTGACGACGGAGAAGGACCTGGTGAAGCTGGAGGCCTTTCCCTTTGCAAGAGGTAAACTGGTTGCGCTACGAATTACCGCGGAAGTCGACCGCGGCGACGAATTGGTCGAGCTGATGCTGGCTCGCGCCGAAACCAGCGCCGCGACTGTAGGAGGAACCCATGGCGATCAGTAAGGAACTATTGGACATCCTGGCGTGCCCCAAGTGCAAGGGCGAGATTCATCTGACCCCAAAGGAAGACGGCTTGGTGTGCAACGCGTGCAAGCTGTTGTACCCGATCAAGGATGACATCCCGATCATGCTGATCGACGAGGCGATTCGAATGGAATCGTGAAGCGTGAAGCGTGAGTCGTGAGACGTGAGCCGAGCTTGGGACACGTCTACATCGGGACAATTCACGAGTCACGACTCACCACTCACGCCGCCCGCCATGCGCATCGTAGTTGCCCAGACCAGCTTCCTCGGCGACGTGGTGCTGAGCACTCCGGTGTTCGCGGCACTCAAACGGCGCTGGCCCGAGAGTCACCTCACCGCGTGGCTGCGACCCGAGGCGGCTGCCGTGCTCGCGGGTCATCCGCACGTTGATGCGGTGCTGGTTGACGACAAGCGCGGTGCCGACCGCGGGCTGCGCGGTCTCATGCGATTGCGCGCGCGACTGCGTGCTGAACGCTTTGATCTCGCGGTCGCACTCCACAAGTCTCTGCGTACCGCCGTGCTGCTCGCGCTGGCCGGGGTGCCGCGACGAGTCGGCTTCCGCCAAAGTGCGGGCTGGTTTCTTTATCCTGAGCGCGTGAATCGCGACCCGACCTGTCACGACGTGGAACGCAATCTGTCGATCGTATCGGCGCTAGGCATCGATCCTAAGCAGGGGTCGCCACGGCTGTTGGTGGTACCGACCAGCAGCGCGTGCGATCGTGTCGCGGCGTTGTTGCGGGAGGCGAACGTTGGCGAACAGCAGCCACTCGTTGGAATCGCCCCGGGATCGACGTGGGCGACGAAACGATGGACAGTCGAAGGCTACGCCGAGGCAGTGCGCTCACTCGCCGCCGAAGGCTATGGCGTGCTCCTGTTCGGCGCACCGAACGAGGGTGGGATCGCTGACCGGGTTAACCAAATGGCTGGTGGCGTCGCGCTGAACCTGGTGGGTCGCACCGACGTGGGCATGTTGGTGGCGGCGATCGATCGTGTCCAAGTATTGCTGTGCAACGACAGCGCGCCGATGCACATCGCGGTCGCGCGTGACATCCCGGTGGTCGCGGTATTCGGCCCGACGCATCCGCAGCAAGGCTATGGTCCGTACAGCGTTCGCGCGACCGTGGTGCAGCGTGACGATCTCGATTGTCGGCCGTGCGGTCGCCATGGTGCCGCCGTCTGTCCGATCGCGACCCACGCGTGCATGGTCGGGATCAATGCAGCGACGGTACTCGCGGCGGCGCGCCGCCTTCTCGATGCGCGCGTGGTGGCGCGCCCTCACTTGGTTGCTCCGTGAGCGCGCGGCGCGAGCTGCCCCGTGGTTTCGAGTTGATCCGGGACGGGCGGGTTGAGATGGAGGTGCGCACCGATGTGCGCGCGCCCGTCCTCGAATTGCTCCAACAATGGGCAGCGAATGCGATGCCGGTGGCCTCGCGGTCACTCGCCGGTGGCCGCGGCGGCATTGCGGTGTTCGACCTGGCGCCTTCGCTGGCGGTCGTGCTGAGGCCAGGTCGCCGTGGCGGCTGGGTCGGCCGCTTCAATCGCGGCCTGTATCTCGGCTTCGAGCCGCGCCCGTTCAGTGAATTGGCGGTCGCCGAGATCATCCGCGCGCGTGGCGTGCCGACGGTCGAAGTACTCGGTGCGGCGGTGAACTGGCGCGCGCCTGGCTGCTATCAAGGCGCGGTCATCAGCCGCGAAGTCCCGCAGGCGGTCAATCTGTGGCAGTACCTCAACTCGATCGGTGCGAGTGAGCGAGTGCGCATCTGCGCGGTGGCTGCACAGGTGACACGCCGGCTCCACGATGCCGGTGCCATTCATCCTGATCTGAATCTGCAGAACTACTTGGTGCGGCGCGGGGCAGCCGGAGTCGAGGTGATGATCATCGACTGCGACGGTGTGCGACTGCGGCCGGCGTTTGATCGGGATCGCCAGGCGGCGCTCGCGCGGCTGCTCCGCTCGGTGCACCGTCTCGATTCATCGTCACGAATCGTCACTGGCGAATGCATCGAGGCGCTGCGAGCCATCGGCGTAGCGGACGGGACGTGAGTATGCGGGCGCAAGTGGCGGCGTGGCTCACCAGTGCAGCCGGGCGGCGATGGATTCTGCGCGCACTGTTGGCGTATGCGGTGATCGGCTGCGTTGTGTGGATCCAGCGGCCGGGCGACTTCGCTGGCTACGTTGTGGTCGGCGACTTGGTGCGGAGCGGCGCTCACATTTACCGTGACGCGCCGCCGGGGCTGAACACGTGGCCGCCGTTCTTCAGTCTGTTGTGCGTGCCGCTCGCCGTGTTGGCGACACCGACCCCGTATCTGGCGCGAGGCGTTTGGCTCCTCCTCAACATCGGGTTGTTGCTGCTCGTGCTGCATCTCATTTGCCGGCTGGTCTATGGCCGCGCGCTCAGCCTGCGCGCCAGCGAGTCCACCGGGACCTCGTTGGCGGCGCCGGAGATGCTGATGCCATTGCTTATCACTGATCGCTACGTGAGTGGTAACTTCGATCACCTGCAGGTCAACATCGTGATCTTCGCGCTCGCGTTGGGCGGCCTGTACTGGCAACGGCGTGGTCGTTGGCTGCTCGGCAGCGCCGCGCTTGGGTGCGCCGCGGCGATGAAGGTCATGCCGGTGGTGTTCATTCCCTACCTCGCCTACCGGCGTCGCTGGCGTGAGGCGATCGCCACCGCAGTCGCGACGGCGTTGCTGTCGCTTAGTCCGATGTTGCTGTTCGGTTGGAATCGCTTCTGGGACTACGTGGCAGCGTGGCGCGCGGCGGTTGCGGTCGGCTGGGGCGTCGGCAAGATGAATCAATCGGTGTTTGCGATGTGGGATCGATTGCTCGGTCACGGCATGTGGCCGTTCACGGTCGACGGCATGAACGATGTGCCCGAGTCGGGCGCGGCGATAGTGACAATCGTTTCAGCGCTGACTCTGGTGGCGATCACACTCGCGGCCTTGTGGTGTTTTCGCGCAGAGCACGATGACGAGTGGCGCACCGTTGCAGAATGGAGCGTCGTGTTCATCGTCTCCGCCTTGTTCGGTCCGCTAACTTGGAAGGCGTACCTGGTGGTGTTGCTGTTGCCGCATACGCTGCTGTTCGCCGCGTGGCGCGTGCCGGATGCCGATCCGCACATACAGCGACGGGTGGGCTGGATTCTCGCATTGTCGGTCGCGCTCGGCGCGCTTCCGTCGCCCGGGCTGGTAGGCAAGAGCGTGGCAGGAATGCTGGAGATGTCGTCGGCAGTGACCGTGTCGGTGCTGGTGCTCCTGAGCGGAGTGCTGTGGCTCATCAGTCGGCGGTCCCGTTTCCTGTAGGGGCGACGCATGCGTCGCCCGCAGCGAAGTGATGCACCCACTGCGGAGAAGACGGAGGGCGATGCATGCATCGCCCCTACGCTTCAGAGAAGGCCGCATGTCACTGACATTTGCGAGGCAGGACGCTAGGACTAGCGCGGAGCGATCGCGCCGGCTGCCGGCCGCAGCCGCTTTACGCCGGCGTCGAGGTCGACGCGCTCGTCACCCCAGACCACCAGCACATCGTACGGATCGCGACCGCGGAAGGCGGGTGCACGCATCCTGTGCCACAGCTTCTCAAGTTCCTTCCGAACGCGGCGCAGACGCAGGCGCCACCCCCACTTCGACTCGAGCAGCGTCTTGTTCGGGTTCTTCACGCGCTTCCATGCTGTGCCGGCTAGTGCGCGTTGGGTCACTTGGCTGAAGTGATGGATCAACGCTGCGCCGGTGATTGCCGTGCGCAAACGCGCGCGGCGTAGCCGGATGTCAAAGTCGTCGTCCTCGAAACCACCGCCGACGAAGCGTTCGTCGAACAGCCCGACTTGGTCGTAGACCGCGCGCGGCACGAGGAAACATTCGCCGCGCCAACCCGGCCGCCAACGATCCCCGAATCGGTGACGGTATTGGGCTGCCATCGTGGCGAGTTCGTAGTCGGCCGAGCCGTTGATGACAGCCGGACTGACCACTGCGGCACCGGTGCGCTGTTGGAACTCCGCGAGCGCGCCCAGCCAACCCGCAGAGACAACGATATCGTTGTTCATGATGAGGATCAGCGGCGCCCGCGCAGCGCGGATGCCCTGGTTCCACGCGCGTGCACAGCCGAGGTTCTGTTCGTTGCGAATGACGCGGCAGCCGGCTGCGGCGCAGACCTCAGCGCTGCCATCGCGGCTACCGTTGTCGACAATGATGACTTCGTGCGGCAGGTCGGTGCACGCCCGGATGCTGGAGAGACACTCACGGGTGTAGTCGAGCTGATTGAGGACCGCGATCACGATGCTGACGCCGCCTGCGAGCGCCGGGTCGCGCTCGACATCCGTGGACTCCATGGCTCGTGGTCAGCGGTCCGTCGCGCCCGGAGGGTCCTTGACGACTTCGAGCACCGCGCGCATCTCTTTTGCCCGGATGATGAAAGCGAGATACTCTTCCCAGAACTTGCGGACGAAGCGGAACCCGCGGTGGCGATTCTCGAGGTTCAGCAGGATTTGCAAGCCGAGGCGGCGCCACACCCTTGGCATCGACACGGTCAGCGACACGCACCGATAGCGTGCATGGGTGTAATGAGCGGAGAAGTGTCCTTCGGTAAAGTACATGAACGTGCGCGTGCTCAAGTGCCAGCGGTGGGTCGGATCAGTCCATGAGGCAATCCAGGAGAAGTGTGGCGTTGCGATGCAGACCAAAGCGCCCGGGCGTGCCACGCGATGGATCTCACCCATGAAGTCCGGTAGCGACTGGACGTGCTCGATGATGTGGGAGGCGTTCACCTCGTCGAAGGTATCATCGCGAAATGGCAGCGGCGGCCGATCCGCGTCGGCGACGACGTCCACGCCGGCAACCGGGAAGAGGTCGACGCCGATTGCGCCAGCGCGCTTGCTCCGGCCACAGCCCACATCCAACGTATGCCGCCTGGGTCGCATGGTGTCATGGGTCACGGGCGTTCATAGCGTGGGGTTCGGCAGCGCCGCAAGCTTGATGCGAACAACAACATGAAGGTCTCCGCCGACCGCATCTTGTTTGTGCTCCACGGCGCCATCGGTGACGTGGTGCGCGCACTGCCGTTGCTGAATCGCGTGCGCGCCGCCTATCCGCAGGCATCCATCGCCTGGGCGGTCGAGCCGATCGCCGCGCCCTTGCTCGAAGGCCACCCGGCGATCGACCAGCGCATTGTCTTCGACCGGGCACGCGGGGCGCGCGCGTTTGCACCCTTTCTGCGTCAGGTGCGCGCATTCGGTGCCGATCTGACGCTCGATCTCCAGCGCCATCTCAAGAGCGGCGTGGTCAGCTTCGCGTCGCGTGCGCCGGTGCGGCTCGGCTTTGATCGCTCCAACAGCAACGAAGCGAACTGGTTGTTCAATACGCATCACCTGCCGCCGATGGAGCACTTCAGCTTGAAGTGGCGCCAGTATCTCGCGTTCGCCGATGTGTTGGAGTTGTCCGCGACCGCGATCACGTTCGGCCTTGCTCCGACGGACGAAGAGCGCGCCCATGTCGACGAGCTACTCGACGGCGCGTCGGGGCCGCTGGCGCCGATGTTCGTCGGCTCGACGTGGCCGAGCCGCTTCTGGTTTGCGGCCGCGAGTGCCGAAGTCGTGCGTCAGGTATCAGCGCGTGGGTTGCAGCCGGTGTTGGTGGGGGTGGCGAGTGAGGTGGCGTTCGCTGACGAGATCGCAGGTCTCGCGGGCGTGCCAGTAATCAACTTGGCCGGCCGCACGCGCTTGCGCGACCTCGTTGCGCTGTTCGCACGCAGCAGCGTCGCGATCGGGCCGGACTCCGGCCCGATGCACATTGCCGCCGCGATGGGGTGCCCGGTCGTTTCGCTGTGGGGAGCCACCAGCCCGAAGCGGTCGGCGCCGTACGGATCAGAGCACCTGATTGTTCAGGGTGAGGCGAAGTGCGTGCCGTGCTACCGGAAGACGTGTCCGATTGGCCGAGTGTGCATGCAGTCGATCACACCCGCGGCGGTGTTGGCGCAAATCGACGCCGGGCTGGCAGAGCGGACTCACGACGGAAGCAAGATATAGTTCCGGTGTTCACCGACCTTGAAGCCGAGGATGCGTTGCTCGACGAAGCTGAGCGCGCGCTCCGATAGCCGGTCGTGTCGTTGCGTCGACTCGGGGCTGGCGTGCACCGTCCAGTTCTTCTCTTCGATCCGCGCCTGCATCACCGCCGGATGCGTACCGCTGAAGCGTGTGCGCCCTTTGAGTAGGCCGAAGTCGAAACTGGCATTGGCGTCGGGGAACTTCTGCTGTGCGGTCTCGGCGCCCTCGTGAATCGTGACGAAGGCGATGCGCTTACGCGTCATGTTGCGCGGCGGGCGCACCCAACCGTAGTGGTAGATGGCGGCGTCGGCGTGCGCGACGTGCAACTTGCGCCCATCGGCGAAGCGGAAACCCTGCGCACTCTTCCATGAGCGCGCCCCGATTCGGTTGCGAACGATGCGCACCTCGCGCCGGTACCAGGTGTGCGAGGTGTGGTAGTGCTCGTAGTCGGCGAAGAAGTGGACGTAGTCGAACAGCAATCCCTCGATGCGATCATCGGCGAGATAGGTCTCCATGCGCGCGTGCAGAGCGGGCAGGTAGCGCTCGTGCACGACCTCATCGGCCTGGACATAGAAACACCAGTCGCCCGTGCAAGCGTCGAGCGCGATGTTGGTTTGCTGCGCGTTGATCGCGCCGCGCTTGAAGAGGTTGCGGTCCCATACGGTCTCGATGATTTTGACTTTGGGATCGTCGATCGAGCGCAAAAGTTCGGTGGTGCCGTCGGTCGAATCGCCCGCGGCAATGACGAACTCGTCGCAAATGGGCAGGATCGAGCGGATCGATTCCACCACCGGGTAGTACAACTCGATGGCGTTGCGTACGAACGAGAAGCCGCTGATCCGCATGGGTGACGGCGGCTGTACCGCAGGCGCTGGAACGGGTCAATGCGAACTGAATCGGCGTTCGGAATCTCGCGAGCACTTGCGCTGAGCCGTACCGGTGTGATTTCTGACCTCACGATGCTGTCGATCTTGCACGTTGACCCCGAGCGCCGCTGGGGCGGAGGCCAAGTTCATCTGGTGGAACTGTGCCGTCGCATTCAAGAGCTGGGCGCCAAGCAGATGGTGGCGTGCCATCCCGGTGGGCCGCTTGAGCGCGCGTTGGAGGCGGAGGGCTTCGCGACGGTTCCGGTGGCGGTTCGCAACGCGCTCGATGTGCGCGCGGTCGTGCGTCTGCGACAGGTGCTTCGCGTCGTGGCGCCCAACATAGTCCACTTCCACACCGCGCACGCGCACGCGATGAGCTTGTGGCTGCCGCGCGCACACCGGTCGTTTGTGGTCACCCGCCATATGGACTACCCGCCCCGCAACGCGTTCTTGTTCAACTCGGCCGTCGACGGGGTGATTGCGATCTGCGAAGCCGTCCGCGGGTCGTTGCTCGGCGTGGGCGTTGAGCCACTGCGGGTGAGGGTGATCTACCTTGGCATCGATGCGACGCCGTTTCCGGCATCCGCAGACGAGCGTCGGGAACAACGGCGAGTCTGGGGGGTTGCGGACGACGAGGTGGTGGCAGTTACCGCGGCGGTGCTCGAAACACGCAAAGGCCATCGGTTTCTAATCGACGCGATAGCGGAGTTGCACAAGCGCAGCGGACCGCGAGCGCGTTTTGTCTTTTGCGGCGACGGCTCGCAGCGGGCGGCGCTCGCCGCGCAAGTCCGCGCGGCGGGGCTGGAGGAGCACATCCTCATGCCTGGCTTTAGTGCGCAAATGGCGCAGGTGTTGGCCGCAGCTGACCTGTTCGTGCTGCCGTCGCTGGCGGAAGGGTTGCCAATGGCGATCATGGAAGCGATGGCCTCGCGGTTGCCGGTCGTTGCGACCCGCGTGTCGGGCACGCCGGAGATCGTTGCCCACGGCGTCACCGGGCTGCTGGTACCGCCGGCCGATCCCCGCGCGCTGGCGACCGCGTTAGCGAACCTGCTTGGTAACGCCGCGCGCCGCGCGCAACTGGGCCAGCGCGGGCGTGAGCGCGTCGAGCAGCAGTTCACCAGCGCTCGTATGGCGCGTGAGTTCGTTAGCTACTACGAAAGTCTGCGCCTTCATCCGTCAGTACAGCGGGCGGCCCCATGACGCGGGCGGCGGCCATGCGGCTACTGCGCCGCTTTCACAGCGTGCGGGTGTTGGTCATCGGAGACGTCATCCTCGACCAATTCATCCGTGGCCGTGTGGATCGCATCTCGCCCGAAGCGCCAGTACCCGTGGTGCGCGTGACGGAAGAGGACTTCCGCCTGGGTGGCGCCGCCAATGTCGTCCACAACCTGCGCGCGCTGGAGGGGCGCGCTACCACGTGTGGCGTCGTGGGTAGCGATGCGGCCGGGAGACGGTTGGTTGGACTGTTGCGTCGTATCGGAGCGAGCACGGCCGGCGTGGTTGCGAGTCGAACGGTTGAAACCACGCGCAAGACGCGCATCGTGGCGCACCAGCAACAGGTCGTGCGACTCGATCGTGATCCACCGCCGCAACGCACCGCCGCGCTCGGGGCACGCGTGCAGCACTACCTCGCGCGCCACCTGCGCGAATTCGATGTGGTGATCGTGTCGGACTATGGCAAAGGCGTCGTCTCGCCCGCGGTGCTTGAGATGCTGGCCGCCGCGCGCGCGACAGGGCGCGTGCGCGTGATCATCGATCCGAAAAAACAGAACTTCGCGCATTACCGCGGCGCGAGCCTGGTGACGCCCAATGCAGCCGAAGCGAGCGACGCCGCCGGTGTAGAGATTCACGACGAGGCGACCCTGCGTGAAGCCGGGGCGGTGCTGCTCAAGCGCTGGCAGGCGGAAGCGGTGTTGATTACACGCGGCGAGCACGGGATGTCGCTGTTCAAACACACCGGCGGAGTGCGCCACATCCCAACCGTGGCGCGCCATGTGTTCGATGTGACCGGTGCGGGCGACACGGTGGTGGCGACGTGTGCGCTCGCGCTCGGGGCCGGGGCGAGCTTCGAGGACGCGGCGGTGCTGGCGAATCACGCGGCCGGAATTGTGGTGGGTGAAGTGGGCACGGCGACCGTCTCGTTGCCGACATTGCGCGCGGAACTGCGGCACGTGAAGGTGTGAGCATGCGGAGCATGACTGGATTTGGCCAGGCCATCGTTGAAGCTGATGGCCGGCGCATTACGATCGAGGTCCGTTCGGTGAATCAGCGCTTCCTCGACGTGAAGCTGAACATGCCGCGCGAGTATATGCCGTGGGAGAAGGACCTGCGCGCCGCTGTGCAAGCCGTGGTTGGACGCGGCAAGGTGGATGTCTCGATCAACCGCAACAGCAGCGCGGCCGGTGAGATCAGCGTCGAGATCAATCAAACGTTGGCGCAAGCCTACATGCGCGGCCTACGTGATCTGCAAGCCGCGCTCGGACTCGGGGGACAGATCGAGTTGGCGATGGTGATGGCTCGGCCCGACGTGCTGCGCGTCGTGGAGCGGCGCGGCGATCCGCAGAGTGAGATCGCGGTGGTGCGGGGCGGTTTGAGCGATGCGCTCGCGAAATTCAATCACGATCGTGAGCGGGAAGGGCGCAGCCTCGCGCGCGATCTAGCCAAGCGCGTGAAACATCTACGCCAGATCGAACGTCGCATGCGGGCGCAAGCCGCGCGCGTGGCTCCCGCACTCACTCGTCGATTGCGCGACCGCATGCGGGAGCTGCTCGATGGCGTGCCCGTCAACGAGGAACGGTTGCTGCAGGAAGTGGCGATCCTGGCGGAGCGCGCCGACATCACCGAAGAACTCGTGCGCTTGGACAGCCATCTCGAAGCGATGGAGCAGGCGTTTGCGTCGAAGGAGCCAGCCGGGCGCCAGCTCGACTTCCTGTTGCAAGAGATTCACCGCGAGATCAACACCATTGCGTCCAAGAGCGCGGATATCGAGATGACCAACCTCAGCATCGCCGCCAAAGGGGAAGCCGAAAAACTGCGCGAGCAAGCGCAGAACGTGGAGTGACGGCGCGACGCTTGAGCTACAGCTCGTCTCCCCCGTCATTGCTGCCTTCGCCGGCTTCCATCTCGTCCATCATCTCGCCGAAGTCGTCACCGCCGCCGTCGTCGCCCATTTCTTTGCCCATTTTGCGCATCCAGCGCGCGACGCTCTTGGGATCGTTCTCGTCGACGCCGCTGAGTTTGCTCGGATCGGCGAGCGACTCGAGCCGGGCGTCTTCCGACTTCGGCATGGCGAAGCGTGACAGCAGTCGGTCTGCCGCCGTGCCGCCGCACTTGGTGCACTCGGGCTTCGGCGTTTCGCTGACACGCAACGTCAACACGCTGAAGCGCTTCCCACACTTGCGGCAGCGGTATTCGTAGATCGGCATCTTTCAACTCCACTGGCGCGCTTCACCTACCAGAGCCGTCGGTTGCGTGCGAGTGCGGAATGCGGAATTCCAGAAGTCTTCATTCCGCATTCCGCACTCCGCATTCCGCACTGTCTTGACTCTCCACCACCTCGCACCTAGTGTCCCGCCGCCGATGCATACTGATGGCTTCAAGGAACTCGCCGATCTGATCGGGACGCCGCTGGATCGGCGCCGGTTTCTCAAGGGCAGTGCGGCGGGCGTGGCGCTGCTGAGCGTCGGCGCGTTGCTGCCGGGTGGCTGCTCGCGCTATCCGAAGCTGCGCACTCCCCTGCGCTTCTTCACCGCGAAGGAGTATGCGATCGTCAACCAAACGGCTGAGCGGCTGCTTGGCGTGGTCGGCGGCATTGGCGCGGGCGCGGATCAGGTTGACGTCGCAGCGCGCCTCGATGGCTGGCTCGCCGCGTGGGACGCTGATGCGCAACAGCAGCTGCGCATCATGCTGCGCGTCTTCGAGCACGGCACCGCGCTGTTCGATCTGCAGCGCAAGCGCTTCACCATGCTCTCGGATGCCGACAAGGACCACTACCTCGACGGCTGGATGCGCAGCACGCTCGGAGCGCGCCGTGTGGTCTTTCGCGCACTCAAGGCCCTGGCGTCCGCCGGCCTCTATCCCGATCCGACGACGTGGACCGCGCTGGGCTACGACGGACCGTGGCTGGGTCGCAAAGACGTGCTCGCGCATGGTGAGAATGAACCGGTAACCCCATTGACGAACCTGCGAGTTCCGTCGTGATTCTCGACTCCACCACTGTCGATCGTGATGTCGATCTTGCCGTGGACGTGTGCGTCGCCGGCTCCGGTGCCGGCGGTGCCGTGGTGGCCTGGGAACTCGCCAACGCGGGCCGCTCCGTCGTTGTGGTTGAAGAAGGGGCGTATCACTCCAGTCGCGACTTCTCGCAGCGGGAAGACGAAATGTACTCGCGCCTCTATCAAGAGGCTGGCGTACGCGTTGCGACCGACTCGACGGTGTTGATCTCGCAGGGCCGTGCGCTCGGCGGCTCTACCGTGACCAGCTTTTGCGTGTGCGCGCGCCCGCCGCGCGCGATTCTCGACTCGTGGCGCGACACGCTCGCCATCCCCGGTGTCGGCGCGTTCGAGATGAGTCCGCACTTCGAGCGGATCGAACAAGAGCTGCAGGTTGTCGAGCTGACGGCGGAGCAAGTCAACCAGAACAACCGTATCGTCCAAGCGGGAGCCGAACGGCTGGGTTTCCATCACCTCCGTGTCGCTCACAATCGAGTCGACTGCGTTGGCTGCGGGTTCTGCGCGCTCGGGTGTGCGTACGATCGCAAGACCGATGCGCTCACTACGCATCTGCGTTGGGCCTCGCAACGGGGCGCGATCATTGTGCCCGACTGCCAAGTGGAGTCGATCACGATCGACAACGCGCGCGCGGTGGGCGTCAGCGGCACGTTCCTGCGCACCGCGGGTGGCGCCGCGAAGTTGACTGTGCGCGCGAAGGTGGTGGTTCTGGCTGCCGGTGCGTTGGGCTCACCGCAGGTGTGGCTGCGCAGCCGCTTGCCCAACGCGAATCAGCAAGTCGGGCGCAACCTCCATCTCCACCCCCAGGCTGTGGTTGCCGGCGTGTTTGCCGATGAGGTGGCGTCGTGGCGCGGAATTCCGCAGAGCGTCGTGGTTGACGAATTTCTCAATCCGCATGACCCAGCCGAAGGCGGCTTCCTGCTGGCGCCGATCACCGTACACCCGGTCGCCTTGGCCTCGATGCTGCCGGGGTTCGGTGCCGATCATCGGGGTTTGATGGAGAGCTATCCCCGCCTCAGCCTCGCGGCGGTGATGCTGCGCGACCGATCGAGCGGCAGTGTGGAACTGGATAGCAGCGGGCGGCCGGCGGTCAGTTATCAACTGAACGACGACGATCGCGCCGTGTTGATCGAGGGGCTGCGCCGCCTGGCCGATGTCTATTTCGCCGCCGGGGCCGAGCGCGTCGTGCTGCCGTTTACCGATTTGGTCGAGCTGACGCGGCGCGGTGACTATCGCGGGCTCGACGAACGCAGCGCGCGGGCCAACGATCCCATGCTGTGGTCGTTGCACCCGCAAGGATCGATGCGGATGGGCAGCAATCAGAAGCGCTCGGTCGTTAATCCGTTCGGAGAGGCCCACGATATTCGCGCCCTGTTCGTTGCCGACGCCAGCATCTTCCCAACCGCGATCGCGGTGCCGCCACAGCTCTCGGTGATGGCGTTCGCCCGACGCACGGCGCGCTACATCGCGAGCAACGCACGCCGATACTTCGGATAGCGGTGTCGCTGTCCTGTCTTGACCCACCCAGACCGCGTCGGTACTGTCCCGACCCTATGCGTAGAACGAGTCGAAGTCTTCTCCTCGCTGTGCTGCTGTGCGCGGCGCTCACCTCGCGGACGTTCGCGGCGACGTATGCCGAGCGGGTGCATGAGCAAGTGTTGCCCAACGGCCTCAAGATGTTGTTGCTCGAAGACCACAAGGCCCCGGTGGCTGTCTTCCAGATCTGGTATCGGGTCGGCTCGCGCAACGAGACGCTCGGCCGCACGGGCCTGTCGCACTTGCTCGAACACATGATGTTCAAGGGCACCGAGAAGGTCGCGCCCGAGGACTACTCGAAGATCATTCAGCGCAACGGCGGCAACACCAACGCGTTCACGACGCAGGACTACACGACCTACTTCGCGACGATGGCGAGCGATCGCCTTGGTGTGGTCAACGAGTTGGAAGCGGATCGCCTCGCCCACCTCAAGCTGGCAGAGGAGCAGTTCACCCCCGAGCGGCAAGTGGTGATGGAAGAGCGCCGCTTGCGAACCGAAGACAATCCGACATCGGCCCTGTTCGAGTCGATCAGTGCGGCGGCCTACACCGCGCACCCGTACGGCTGGCCTGTGATCGGCTGGATGGAAGACGTTCGCCAACTAACGCTCGACGATCTCACGCACTACTTCCACACTTACTACGTGCCCAACAACGCGCTCGTGGTGGCGGTTGGCGACTTTGACGCCACTCAGCTCGCGGCGCAGATTGCCACAGAATTCGGGCCGATCGCCGCGAGCGCTCCGCCGCCGCCCGCAGTGCGCGCGATAGAACCGGCGCAGCAGGGCGAACGGCGCGTGGTCTTGCAGCGCGAAGCGCAGTTGCCGTTTGTGGGCGTAGCGTATCATGTGCCCAACCTGCACGACGGCGACGCCCCGGCAATCGAGGTCCTCGCTGGCGTGCTAGCCGGCGGGAAGAGTTCGCGGCTGTACCATGAACTCGTCTATCGCCAGCGCCTGGCCCGCGAAGTCGGTGGCAACGCGGACTACGTCTCGGTCGATCCGGGCGTGTTCATGCTCTACGGCCAGCCGTTGCCGGGCAAGAAGGTCGGCGAGCTAGAGAAGGCCCTCCTCGCGGAAGTGACGAAGCTGCAGATCACTCCTCCCAGCGACCGCGAGGTGGAGAAGGCGAAGAATCAAATCGAGGCATCGTTCATCTTCGGCCAAGATTCGGACTTCTATCAAGGCCTCGTGCTCGGGCAGTACGAGATCGCTGGCGATTGGCGCTTGGTCGATCAATACATTCCGGCAATGCAAGCGGTGACGGCTGCTGATGTGCAGCGCGTAGCCACCAAGTATCTCACTGCGGCTAACCGCACCGTGGGCGTTCTCGATCCGTTACCGCCGCGGCCGGGGAAACGACTGCCACCGGCAGCGCCGCCGCCGGGGATGGTGCGCTAATGCGCCGCACGGCATTGATCGCGTTCGTCGCGCTGCTGGAGTGGGCTGCCGTTGGGCACGCCGGTGTGCCGCCCGCAACCTACGGGACGCTCGACAACGGCGCGATCTTGATCGTCTCGGAGCAGCGCAGTCTGCCGGTCGTGGTGATCCAGATTACGATCGACGCCGGGGCGCGGCTCGATCCGCCGGCCAAAGCGGGCCTCGCCAATTTGACCTCCGAGCTGTTGACCGAAGGAACGACCAAACGCAGCGCCAGCGAGATCAGCGATATGATCGATTTTCTCGGCGCCTCACTCGATTCCAACGCCGACGTGGATTTCGCCGGGGCGTCGCTGGCAGTGTTGAAAAAGGATCTGCCAGCCGGACTCGATTTGCTCGCCGATGTCTTGCTGCGCCCCGCGTTCGCGGATGCCGAGTTGGTCCGCCGGCGTGAAGCGGTGCTCGCCAGCATTCGCGCGTCGGAGGATCAGCCCGGCACGGTGGCGAGTCGCGCGTTTCAACGCGCGCTGTTCGGCAGCGAACCGTACGGGCATCCGGTGGAAGGGACCATCGACTCGGTGCCGAAACTGACGCGTGCCGACATCCAGAGTTTCTATCGCCAGTATTATCGTCCCGGGCGCTCCATTGTCACCGTCGTCGGTGACGTGTCGACGGACGAGATCAAGCCGCTACTCGACACGGCGTTGCAGAAATGGATTGGCGGCGCCGGCGAACCGTTCGTCTACCCGCTGGCGCATCCCCCGGAGCAGCGTGAGGTGACGATCGACAAGCCGCTGACGCAAGCCAACATCATCCTCGGTCAACGCGGCGTCGCCCGCGACAATCCGGACTACTACGCGATCACGGTGATGAACTACATCCTCGGCGGCGGCGGCTTTTCGTCGCGCTTGCTCGACAACATCCGCACCCGCGGCGGGTTGGCCTACTCGGTGTCGAGCGCGTTTTCGGTGAACAAGGCGCCCGGGAGTTTCGAGGTGGTGATGCAGACCAAGAGCGCGTCAGCCGGTGACGCGATTGCGCGTGCCCGTAGCGAGCTCGAACGCATCCGCCGCGAGCCGGTCGCCGACGACGAGCTGAGCGAGGCCAAGCGTTATCTGACCGGCAGCTTTCCACTGCGGCTCGACAGCACGCGCAAAATCTCCGCCTTCCTGTCGCAGGTGGAGTTCTACGGCCTCGGCCGTGACTACGCCGATACCTACGCCGCGCGCATCAATGCTGTGACCAAAGAGGACGTACTGCGCGTCGCGCAGCAGTATCTGCATCCGGAAGAAATGATTCTCGTCGTGGTCGCCAATCTCAAGGATACGCCGCTGACAACGGCGCCGCCCGCCGCGAACGTGCAGGGCAGCGAGGCGGGCGCACACTGACGAGTGAGCGCTAAATCTTGTACCGCTGCACGAGCTGCTTGGCGATCACGAGACGCTGGATCTCGTTGGTGCCTTCACCGATGATCATGAGTGGGGCGTCGCGGTAGTAGCGTTCGATCGGAAACTCTTCCGTGTAGCCGTAGCCGCCGAACACGCGCATCGCTTCGATGGCGACTTCGAGGCAGGTCTCCGACGCGAACAGTTTCGCCATGCCGGCCTCGACATCGCAGCGCTCGCCGCGGTCCTTCTTCTCGGCGGCGCTGTACACCAGTAGGCGCGCGGCCTGGATCTTAGTCGCCATGTCGGCGAGCTTGAGCTGAATCGCTTGATGCTCGCAGATCGGCTTTCCAAAAGTCTCGCGTTGCTGGGCGTAGCGAATGGCGTGTTCGAAGGCGGCCTGCGAGACGCCGACGGCGCGCGCGGCGATGTTGATGCGGCCGACTTCGAGGCCGCTCATGACGTGGATGAAGCCTTGCCCCTCGACGCCGCCGATCAGGTTTTTCGCCGGAACGGCGTAGTCTTCGAAGTGGACTTCGCAGGTTTCGATGCCTTTGTAACCGAGCTTGTGAATGTCGCGGCTGACGGTGAGACCGGGCCCCTTCTCGCCGATGAACATGCTGATGCCCTTGTAGGGCGGGTCGGCGCTGGGATCGGTCTTCGCGGCGATGGCGTACAACGTACCGTAGCGCGCGTTGGTGATGAACATCTTGCTGCCGTTGAGGATGTACGCGTCGCCGCTGCGTTTGGCGGTGGTGCGGATGCGTTGCACGTCGCTGCCGGCGTGCGGCTCGGTGAGACAGAGTGCGCCGTGATGGTCGCCGCGCGCCATCGCCGGGAGGTAACGCCGCTTCTGCTCGTCGGTGCCGTGCGTGCGCAATTGATACGCGAGCATGAGATGCGTGTTGAGCACGCCGCTGAGACTCATCCAGCCCTTGCACAACTCTTCGACCACCATCGCGTAGGTGGTCACGTCGAGTTCCAAGCCGCCGTACTCGGCCGGAATCGTCGCGCCGAACAAGCCGAGTTCCTTCAGCTTGGCGACCAGTGCGTGGGGATACTCGTTGCGATGTTCGAGTTCGCTGGCGACGGGCAGGACGTCGCGCTCGACGAAACGGCGGATGGTGGCGAGGAGTTCCTCGCGGAGCTCGACGGATGTACTCACGAATCCCTCCTTGGTGGAAGTGCGCCGCGTATGTTCCACGTTTGATCGGTGATGGCAAGTTGAGTGATGCTGCGCGTGAACGGGCGGCTTGCCGGTCGTGAATGGCTCTGTTACTCCCGCAGCGTGCGAATTCGCGCCGTTGTGCTCGTGCTCGGCGTTGTGGCTGCGTTGGCCTCACCGGCGACCGCTGCGGAGCTAACCCCAACAGTCGGCACGGAGGTCTTCACCGGTCGTGACGACGCGCGCCAAGCGCGCGAGCGGCCGGTCTCACCGGGGACCGCCTACTGGCGTGTGCAGGCGTTCTTGAAAATGGCGCGCGTCCCGGCCGGCGGGCGTGTGCAGATGCTGCTGCCGCTCTCGGATGCCCGGCAGCACGTTTTCAGCCGCCACATCACCAGCGACGGATTCAATTTTCGCGAAGAGCCGCAACACGAGAACTTGTGGGGTCAGTGGAGCGCAGTGCTCGGCGATGGCCGGGCGGCGGAAGTTGGCTACGACATCACGCTGGCGGCGAGCGACTACGAGCGGCCGGTTCCGCACACGCCGCTAAAGAGATTCATCGCAGCGCGTGACGCGCAGGCGGAACTCGTCGCTTCGTCATTGATTCAGAGCGATGACGCCGAGATTCGCGCGCGCGCGCGCGACCTGATCAAGGACGCGGAGACCGTGGACACCGCCGTCTGGACTCTGTTTCAGTATACCGCCGCGTTTGTGAAGGGGGGTAGCTCGGAGGCCCGCGCCGACGCGCGCACCGTGCTGCACGAGGAGCGCGGCAATACGACGGGCAAGGCGCGTTTGCTCACCGCCATGTTGCGCGCCATTGGGATTCCGGCGCGCGTGGTCGGCGGACTCAAGCTCGACGATGCGAGCAAGAAGCGCGCGACGATTTCGTGGGTCGAAGCCCGCCTCAGCGATGCGCCGGACGGCTGGGTGCCGTTCGATCCGGGCGGTGACTACTTCGGCTGGCTCCCACAGCAATACCTCGCGCTCTACCGCGGCGACCTGCCGCTCATCATTCACAGCAGCGAGTTGCAGGTGGAGTACGGATTCGTCGTCCACCAAGTGAGCCGCGAAGCGGCGGTGGGTGTCGGTCCCGAGCCGACACCGGGGCGGGCACCGGCGCGCGCTACCGCGGCCAAGGGAGCGGAGCACGTGCGCACTACCGCCAGCTATGTCGAGCGGCCGGTGGCGTCGGTGGTCGTCATCGTCGATCAGAGCGTGCCCGAGGCCGTGAGCGACCGCATCGTGCAAGAGGCGCAAAGCGACGAGGTCGATGTCGTGCTCCTGCAGGCGCGTTTCGAGTCCCGCTACTTTCGCGAGCTGTACCTACAGCGCTTGGTGAACAACAACTTGGCGTTGATTCGTAAAGCGCACTTGCTGCTGATCGCCACCAGTGATGACGCCGGGCTCTACGCGCTCCTCACGCTCGGCGAGAAGGGCATCGACCTCGGCGACGCGCGGATCGTGATCGCGGGCGACTTCCTGCGTCCGGTGGGCGCGGTGATCGGCGTCGTCCTGCATCAGCTGGTGCAGGCGGGTGAGGTCGTACTGGTGAATCGCCCGACCAGCTTGCTGGCCTTGTGGGAAACCGCGCGGGCGAACTTGATCAATGGCGTGCCGATGGTTGAGGAGGCGCGCAAGTGGGACGTCAAGCCGCTGGTGATCAATGCCGACGCGTATGCCGCGCTGGGCTGGTGGCGCCGCGCGGTGGTGGAAGCCTGGGTGCGTGCGGTACGCGCCCAGGTACCGCTGCAGGCGCTCAATCTGATTCTCATTCTGCCGATCATCGCGGCGATCATTGTGATTGCACGCACGCTGATCGGGCTCGAAACGTTCGGGACCTTCTCGCCGGTGATCGTCTCGCTCGCCTTTCTGACCACCGGCTTGCGTTGGGGCGCGGCGATCTTCGCCGTCATCGTCGGGCTTGGGGCGGTGATGCGCGCGTTGTTGCAGCGGGTGCGGTTGCAGCTGGTGTCGCGCTTGGCGATTCTCATCGCAGTGGTGGCGGGCATCATGGCCGGGCTGACGGTGCTGGGCGCGTCGTTTGGGATCGGCGCGCTAATGAACGTGAGCATCTTTCCGATGGTGATCATGTCGAGCGTGATCGAGAACTTCAGTTCCTCGCAAGCCGAGTTCGGTACGCGCGAAGCCATTCGCCTGACGGTGAATACGTTGCTGCTCGCGGTGGTGTGCTACCTCGCGGTCGAGACCACCGGGCTGCAGTCGGTGGTGTTGGTGTTCCCGGAGGTCTTGCTGATTGCCATCGTCGTGGATGTGGCGCTCGGCAAATGGCGTGGGCTGCGGTTGCTCGAGTACATCCGCTTCTTCGATCTCACGCGACGGTCGGAGAAACCGTGGGGGGACGGATGAGTCCTCGAGTGATCGCTCGGCTGCGGTGGCTGCATCGCAACGTGCTCGGGCTCAATCGTCGCACTCAGCAACTGATGCTGCGGCTCAACTCGCCGCAGTTGGTCGCGCTGGTAGATCACAAGGCGCGCACGAAGGCGGTGCTGGCGCAGCGCGGGCTTGCGGTGCCCGCGACGCACGCGCGTTGCGATCGCGTGCGCGAGTTGGGCAGTCTTCAGAGGGCGATCGAACAGCACGAGGAATTCGTTCTCAAGCCGGCGCGCGGCGCCGGCGGGGAAGGCGTGGTGGTCATCGCCGGTCGCAGCGGCGATCGGTTGATGCGAGTCGGCGGCGGCACGCTGACGCGGCGCGATCTGCTGGCGCATGCGGCCGATATCCTCGGTGGTGCGTTTTCGTTGAGTCAGACCCGCGACGAGGTGCTTGTGGAAGAGCGCCTGCGGACGGACGCGGCACTGGCGCCGTTCTGTCCGGCGGGGGTGGCAGATCTGCGCGTGCTGGTAGTGCAGGGCGTGCCGTTGATGGCGATGCTGCGGTTGCCGACGCGGGCGTCGGGTGGGCGTGCGAATCTGCACGTGGGCGGCATCGGAGTGGGTTTGCATCTGGCCTCCGGCGTGGCCCGGCACGCCATCTGGCGTGATCGCTCGGTGGCGCGCCATCCCGATACCGAGCAACCGCTGTCGGCCGTACGCGTTTCGGACTGGCGAGACGTGCTCCGATTGGCCGCGCGCTGCTACGATGCCGTGCCGCTGGGATACCTGGGCGTCGACATCGTCATCGACGGCCGCAGGGGGCCGGTCATTTTAGAGTTGAACGCGCGGCCCGGTTTGAGTATCCAATTGGCGAATCGTTGCGGGCTGCGTCCGTTGTTGGACGGTCTGGGGCGCGCCTTGCACGCCGAGCGAGGGACAACTGATGTGGAACAGCGTGTGCTTCTCGGTATTGCCGTGAGCGAGGAAGGAAACCGAGTGCGATGATAGGACGACCGGGGCGGAACGCACTGTGGCTGATGATCGGCGCGGCCGCGGTGCTGGCATTCGCGGCGATGGGCCGGGCCGACGATAGGCGGCACTTCAAGCCTGCGGTGCCGGCGCTTGAAGTGTGGAAGGCCAAACGCGAGATGTGGCTGCAGCAGGATGGACACACGACGCGCAAGTTTCGCATCAAACTCGGAGGTGAGCCGACGGCGGCCAAGCTTCACCAAGGCGACGGACGCACGCCGGTCGGTCACTACTACGTTTCGGAGAAACGGCCGAACAGCCCGTTTCGACACTTTCTGGGCATCAGCTATCCCAACGTCGATGACGCGGAGCGGGGCTTCGCGGCTAAGTTGATCACCGCCGACCAATGGGCGGATATTCTGTTTGCGAACCTGCGCGGCGAGCCGCCGCCGTGGCGCACGCCCCTCGGCGGCCGCGTCGGCATTCACGGTCACGGCGGGCGCCATGCTCGCGATAGTGATTGGACCGAAGGCTGCATCGCAGTCAGCGACGACGACATCGACTATCTGTTCCCCATCGTCCCGCTCGGCACGCCGGTCAACATCCACGATTGAGGCGCTGAGTTCCCACAACGTTGGAAGTTGCTCGCGCTTCGCGCGGACTTCATGTACCGCTGGGTGCGGGAGGAAACCCATGGCCGCGTTCTTCGAGCGACTCGAACCCGAGCACATTGCGTTCATCGAGAAGCAGCACATGTTCTTCGTAGCTTCCGCGACAGACGGGGCGCACCCGAATCTGTCGCCGAAAGGCTACGAAGCGTTGACGGTGCTGGGACCGGATCGGCTCGTCTACGTCGACTGGCCGGGCAGCGGTAACCAGACCGCCACGCACGTCGCGGAACACGGCCGCATCACGTTGATGTTCTGCAGCTTCGAGGGCGGCACGACGATCCTGCGTGTTTATGGCAAAGGGCAGGTGATCGCTCGCCACAGCGACGAGTTCGCGGAACTCGCCGGCGTGTTGGGGGACACGGTCGGCTCGCATACCCGCCAACTCATTGCGATCACCGTGCAGCGAGTGCAAACCTCGTGTGGCTACGCGGTGCCGCTGTTCGAGTATCGCGGCCAGCGAGAGACGTTGAGCAAGTACTACGACAAGAAGCACGCCGAAGTGGATTGGGAAGCGTACCTGACCGAGCACACCGCGCCGCAGGCACCGATCGTGCGCTAGTATCGCGTCCCGCACGATCTCAGTACCGTCGGATCGCGCAAGTCGATCCATTGTGGCCGCGCTTCGTTCTCGCGTGTGGTGGGAACGGTCTCGAGACACTAGCGGATAGGATTGGGAGGCCGTAGCTGGAGCATCCGCATGGTGCGCTCGGCGGCGCGACGCAACCCGGGGTCATTCGAAGTCTGTGCCGCCTCTATCACGATCCGTTTAACCTCAACCGTGCAATGACCGAGCGAGCCGAGGGCACTCATCGCGGCGCGCCGCACGCCCGCGTCGGCATCGCGGGCTAGACGCACGACCCAGGCGACGGCGGCCGGCGCGTCGCGGGTGACGCGGACCAGCGCGCTCAAGCCGGCGAGACGTACCCCGACATCAACGTCGGTGAGCGCCGTCGTGATCACCGAGTCGACCTCCACCGAACTGATGGCAAGATCGCGCAGACAGTAGAGCGCCATCTTCCGCTGCGGGGGATTACCGCTGCTGGCGATGCCGATCACCGGCGGGAGGATTTGCGGGCCGAGCCGCTTGAGAATGTCAGCGGCAGCCCAGCGCAGGTCGCCGTCGTTGGAGCCCATGACCTCGATGAGCGTGGCGATTGCGGCTGGCGGCGGGGGGCCGATGCGTGCGAGCGCGTACGCGGCGCCCCAGCGCCGCGGCAGTTGCGCGTCGTCGAGTGCCTGCAACAGGGCGGGCCGCACCAAGACTCCGGCTTGAGCGAGCACCGCGAGCGCTTCGGCGGCGCGGCGCTGGACGAGCTTACGAGGATCACCGAGGTGCGCGATCAAGAACGCAACATCATCGACGCTCGCGCTGGTGGCAGTGCCCAGCCGGGCGATCGCGTTCAACGCATCCGGCGCGGTCACGCAGAGAGGCCTCGCATGATGGTGTCGGCGATCGCTCGCGCTTTACCGATGCCGAGGATGAAATGCTCGGGTTGCGAGAAAATCTCCGACGCGACCGCAT
This sequence comes from Deltaproteobacteria bacterium, assembly GCA_016178705.1. Classification (NCBI taxonomy): domain Bacteria; kingdom Pseudomonadati; phylum Myxococcota; class Myxococcia; species Deltaproteobacteria bacterium. The sequence continues at coordinate 594,253 of JACOST010000028.1, forward strand.
CGATGGCGCGCCATTCGGCCGGGCACAGACGCAGCTCGTGCTCGAGTCGAGTTACCGCCGGCGAGTTGGCGATGAAGTCGCCGCTGAACTGAATCTCCTTCAGGAAGCGATCTTGTTCCAACGAGAAGTGGGTCTCGAAGATGCCCAGCTGCACCCAGGTCGACGCTGCGTGATCCAGATCCAGACGTGGCTGACGCTGGCGCAGCCAGCTGTCGGGTTGAAACTCGCGGCCGGCGAGCGCGTCGATGGCTTGCACTTCCAGCGGGCTGAGCGTGTGGGGTTCCAACAGCAAGCCGTACTGCTTGGCGAACCCCCGTTGCAACATCTCGGCAACCTCACCGAGTGCGAGTTCGGTGCCCAACTCGCGTGCTAGGGAGGTCGTGCTATCGGGCGTGAGCATCTCCGCCTTGATCACGCCGGTGGGATCGACGGCTTCGAGCTGCCGGGGCAGCGCGCTGAAATCACGCGTATTGGCGAGGATGGCTTCGAACAACAAGGCCCCGGCCTCATCGGTTTCGAAGGACACCATCCCGATGATGCGTCCGTCGACCGTCACAAAGTCGCGCCCGGGATAGAACGCAGGCATGTTGACGAGCTTGCAGCTCTCAAGCACGCCGCGCACGTACCGATTGAGCACCTGATACGGCGCGAGGGCGAAGGGGTCCTGGGAAAAGAGGGCCGAGCGATGCGGCAGCACCAGCGACAGGCCGACGAAGCCGTCGCCGAAGGGCAGGGCCCGTCCGCCCGAGTGCCGCCGAATGGGCGTGATGCCTCCGGCCGGCGACGAGTTGGGTGGAGCCAGATGATAGCGCCCTAGCGCCAGGAGATTGCCCGGGAAAGTGTAGACGCGGAGCACGGCGTTGCGGGTGCGCGACGCGCGCGGTACCGCGTGCATGAAATGCCGGTCAGCCGCCAGACTGTGCGCGGGGGTGACGCCCTCCTCGACGATGAAATCAACCGTCTGCATCGGCTGCGCGGCTCATAGCATCGCGGACCAGAAAGCGGAAAGGTCGCTCAACGGTCGCTCAACGGGCTTCGATCCACTCGAGTTTGCGAGCGAGATGCGCCAGCAGCGGCGTGGCGCTCGGCGGCGCCCCGCTGGCGTGCGCGATCAGCTCGGGGGCGCGATGCGTTTGTCCGTGGCGATGGATGTGGTGGCGCAACCACGCCAGGAGCGGATGAAAATCGCCCTGCGCGAAGGCGGCGTCGATGGACCCCAACTCACGTTCCGCGGCGGCGTACAATTGCGCAGCGTACAGATTGCCCAGGCTGTAGGTCGGGAAGTAGCCAAACAGACCTTCCGACCAATGTACGTCTTGCAACACCCCGTCGCGATCAGTGCGCGGCGCAATGCCGAGGTAGTGGCGCATCTTCTCGCCCCAGGCGCCGGGCAGATCGGCGACGGTCAGGTCGCCGCTGACGAGCGCGTGCTCGAGCTCGAAGCGCACGATGATGTGCAGGTTATAGGTCAGCTCGTCGGCTTCCGTGCGGATGAGTGATGGTCGTGCTTCGTTGACGGCCAGCAGCACCGAGGCGAGTGAGCGGGTCGCCAACTGGGGAAAGGTTTTGGCCGCTAGCGGCAGCAACCATCGCCAAAAGCCAGCCGAGCGGCCGACGAGGTTCTCCCACAGACGCGACTGCGACTCGTGGACGCCCATGGAACAGGCAGTCCCGCGGGGCGTACCGAGCGCGCTGTGATCGAGCCCCTGCTCGTACAGAGCGTGACCGGTCTCGTGAATAGTCGAGGACAGCCCGTAGCGCAGATCGGTTTTACTGAAGCGGGTGGTGATGCGTACGTCGTCGCCGACCTCGGTGGTGAACGGATGCGCGGATTCGTCGAGGCGACTGCGTTGGAAGTCGAGCCCGAGCTGTTGCGCAACCATCCGGTTGAAACGCTGCTGTGCCGCCAGCGGGAAGGTGCCGCGCAACGCGGAGCTGTCAAGCGGACGGCGCGCGATGTCCGCCTTCAGCCGCGCGACCAACGGGACCAGCCCGGTGCGAAGTTCGCGAAACATCCGTTCGAGTAGCGCGGTGGTGGCGCCCGGCTCGAACCCTTCGAGCAGCACATCGTAGGGCGGCTTGGTGTCATCGATGGCGGTCGCGACGCGTTGCTCGATCGTCACCAGTTGCCGCAGGTACGGCGCGAGGGCGGTAAAGTCGTCGTCGCGCCGCGCCACGATCCACACCGAGTGTGACTCGCTGCGCAGTGCCGCACGCTCGCGCACCAGTGCCGTGTCGAGACACCGCTTGCGGTCGAGCCGCCACTTGGTTTCGCGCACGTCGGTTTGTTGGCCGGCGTCCAGGCGAGTGAGATCGGCAGCGAGATCGTCGACCACCGCGAGGAATGCGGGCGCCGTCTCGCGTTCATGAATGATCGCCGCCAGTGCGCCGATCTGTCGCGCCCGGCCGGCGCCCGCGCCCGCGGGCAGCTGCGTTTCCTGATCCCAATCGAGCAGGGCGAGCATGCACTTGAGATCGTATTGCTCGCGCAGCGCCACAACCAGCGCCTCGTACTCGTGCTGCATAGGTCTCGTGAAACACGAGTTCGGCGGGAAAAGTCAAACCGAGAGGCGAATCGCGCCGGGTTCGCGGAGCTGGCCTCCAGCCGCGTCCTATGCTTGGCTCGGCGCGCGATGGGTGAGGTTTCTGAGGCGCAGGTCGCGGCGGTGCGCAGGTTGTCGGTGATTATTCCGGTCTACAACGAGATCAATTCGATCGGGCAGGTGATCGACCAGGTGGTGGCCATCGACGTGGGAGTCCCGAAGGAGATCATCGTCGTCGACGATGGCTCGACCGACGGCACCGGGCAGCGCTTGGCGGAGTATCAGGCGCGGGGCGTGATCGCGGTGCACACCTCGCGGCAGAATTTTGGAAAGGGTACGGCGATTCGAGTCGGGCTCCGCTACGCCACCGGCGATGTGGTGCTGATTCAGGACGCCGATCTCGAGTACGACGTTGGCGACTATCCGGCATTGCTGGCGCCGTTTTTCGCGGGCCGCGCCGACGTTGTGTACGGGTCGCGTTTCCTCGGCAGCATCCGTGGCATGCGGCCGGCGAATCGGCTGGCGAACTACTTGTTGGCACGGGCGGTCGGGTTGTTGTTCGGGCAGCACCTGAGCGACGAGGCCACCGCCTACAAGCTGTTCCGCGCCGAGGTACTGCGGCGCGTGCAATTGAATTGCATCGGATTCGAGTTTTGTCCGGAGGTGACTGCCAAAGTCCTGCGGGCCGGCTACCGCATCCACGAAGTGCCGGTCCGCTACCAAGCGCGCAGCGCGGCCGAAGGTAAGAAGGTGAATTGGCGGGATGGCTTCACGGCGGTGTTCACGTTGCTCCGCTACCGGTTCCGTGACTGACCCGCGCGGCACGTGGTTTCTGTGGGCGCGCCAGCGAGGATGATGCGCCTTCCATCACTGCCGATGGACGACGCGGAAGACCTCGACCGATTTCGCGCCCCGCTCGGCGCGGAAGACGCGTTGGAGTTGGATGTCGGGACGAGCGCGTCGCAGGGTCGCGGCGAGATCGGGGTCGCGCGACTGCGGTGAGACGTACACGAAGTCGACGTCGAGCAGTGCGTCCTCGGCTACGAAGACTGGTTGCGTGACGTACCCCTCGAACGGGTAGCCTAGTTCCATCGTCTCCGGCCAACTCGCGAGCACGCGTGCCCGGGGATGACCTTCGAGGTAGGCGGCCGCCGCGCGCCGCACCGCGATCATGTCGCGAAACTCGAGCGTGGTCTCGACGATGTTACCCGGCCCGGTTCGGACGCCGTAGTAGTGCGACACGAACAGAGCGACGACAGCAAGGGTGACCGCGGTCACGCGCAGGCGTCGCGCACCGGCCCGGCTGACCAGCGCCGCTGCGGCCACCAAGAAGACAAACGGGTAGACCGGCAGCAGATAGCGGACCATGCGAAACTTGAGCAGGGTGAAAAATCCGGTGTACCCGGCCAGAATGCCGAGCACGAGCCACGCGCGCGCGTTGTTCCAGCGGGCGCGGCGAATCCCGGGCAGCGCGAGGACGAGCACTCCCACGGTCACGCCCATCACCAGGCGCAGCTGAGAGAGTTGCTCCGAGACGTCCGCGAACAGCGCCCCCGTGGTGACGACTCCGGTCGCGTGAGCCACCTGATCGCCAACCGCCGCCAACGTACACGGGTAGACGAGATAGGCGAGCACGGCGAGCACCGTGGCGAGCGCGGCGCACATCGCTCCCGAACGGTTGCGCGGCAGAGCAATGAACGACGCCAGTACGATCAGCGTCATCGTCCAGTTGCCGTCCCAGAAACCAATCTGAAGTACGAGCGTGGCGAAATGGATCACGCTCAGCAGCAGGCCCCGCGTTACCGCGCCAGCTTCATCGACGCGCACGTAGCTCGACATGTAGGGATCGAGGAACCATCCGTAACGAAGCTTGCAGATAGCTATCCACACGAGAAAGGCGAGGAAGGGCGCGGCGGCCAACGCGCTGTCGCGCCAGCGACGTGCGGGCGGGGCGGCCCACCACGCGTAGAGCACGAAGCCCGGCAGTGCCAGTTGCGCCGCTTCCTTGGAGAGCACAAGCATCGTTGCGGTCAGCAGATAGAGGCGCCAGCGTCGCTCGACGAGACAGACGGCGGCCGCGAGTGTGAACGCGGTGACCGGCACCTCCATCACGATGATCTCGCTCTGGGCGACGAACAGTGGATTTGCCACCAACCACAGCGCGGCGAGCGCGCCAATCCATGAATTCTCTGAGGGGCTCCAGGCGGCACGGCCGAGGCGATCGGTCAGATAAATCGCCAGCGCGGCGAAGGCGAGCCAGAGCACGTGCGCTGCAATCAGGTCGTACGGTTGCAGGAGTACGGTGACGGCGAGGAGCAGCAGCACGAACGGCGGCCGGCCTTGGGCGTCGAGAAAACTCATCCCCTGCGGAAGCAACGGACTGAAGCCGTGCGCCGCGATGGTGTGGGCGTTGTGAACGCGGTTGAGGGCATCCCAATGGTGCGGCAGCGTCAGTGCCGACCAGTGCAGCGCGATCAGTGCTGCGAAGATCGCAGCGAAGCGCACAAGTTCTTTGGTAACCGGCCGGGGCATGCGTGGCGCGCGACGCTAACCCTCGTGGTGCAGTGGGTCAACTCGTGCGATGCGCGCCCACGGTGGGCGCACGGTGGGATTGATTCCGATCTGCGAACTGCCTAGGCTGCCTCGCGTGCAACATCATGACCATCCTTGGCCTGGAGTAGCGAAGTAGATGGCGCACGTTCGGCTCGCGGTGTTGCTGTCGGGAAGCGGCACCACCTTGCAGAACCTGCTCGATCGCATCGCGGCTGGTTCGCTCGACGCGGAAGTCGTGATGGTGATGGCTTCGCGTGCCGACGCCTTTGGGCTCGAGCGTGCGCGGCAGGCCGGAATTCCAGCCATCGCCGTGCCACGTCGTGACTTCGCCGATCTCGACGCGTTCAATGACGCGCTGCACGCGGCGCTGGCCTCGTATCGATTCGAACTAATTGTGTGCGCCGGTTTTTTGTCCCAGTTTCAGTTGCGCGGTCACTACGAGGGACGCGTACTCAACATTCATCCAGCCCTCATTCCGGCGTTCTGTGGCAAGGGCTTCTACGGCGAGAAGGTCCATCGCGCGGCGATCGAGTCGGGCGTCAAGGTCAGTGGTTGCACCGTGCACTTCGCGGACGACCAGTACGATCACGGCCCGATCATTCTGCAAGCCGCCGTGCCGGTGCTCGACGATGATACACCACAAACCCTGGCC